>CAXTJZ010000016.1:0-30140 GCA_964244695.1 uncultured Acetobacteraceae bacterium | reverse complement strand
GCACCACACAGCGCGTGGCCACCGGCAGCACCACGCAGACGGACCGCGGGGTGACGGTGTATTTTGAGACCTCAGTGGCGCCGAACCTGCCCTGGACGTTCGAGCCGTCGCAGCGCTCTGTCCGCGTTCATCTGGGCCAGGACGCGATGGCGTTCTTCGAGGCGACGAACAATTCGGACCACGACATCGTGGGACACGCCGCGTTCAACGTGACGCCGGACAAGGTCGGGCCGTATTTCAAGAAGGTGCAGTGCTTCTGCTTCAACGAGGAGCGGCTGCGCGCCGGCGAGCATGTGCAGATGCCGGTGACCTTCTTCGTCGATCCCGCGATGGCGAAGGATGTGGACGCCTCCGACGTGCACGAGATCACGCTGCACTACACCTTCTTCCAGTCCAAGCGGCCGGAGGACGCGGTCGAGCTTTCGCGCTTCGCCCGCAAGTCTTGACCACGGTCTATGTGGACGGCGACGCCTGTCCGGTGCGCGAGGAGGTCTATCGCGTGGCGGGCCGGCTGGGTGTGGGCGTCGCGGTCGTCTCCAACGGCTCCCGCCCGATACGGCCGCCCGGTCTGGCCTTCGTGCGCATGGTGACGGTAGCCGAAGGCGCGGATGTGGCTGACGACTGGATAGCCGAGCGTATCACGGCAGCCGATGTCTGCGTCACGTCGGACATCCCGCTGGCGGCGCGATGCCTGTCGGCCGGTGCGCGGGCAGTCTCCTCGCACGGTCGCGTCTGGACGGACGACAACATCGGAGCGGCTTTGGCGGGCCGGGCGGTATCGGCGCACATGCGGGAGGTCGGGCTGGTGACAAGCGGGCCGGCCGCCATGACTGCGTCCGACCGATCGCGTTTCCTGCAATCGCTCGACGCGCTTCTCCGGAAGGCCGTCAGAGCGGCGTCTTAAGCAGTGCTGTTCGGGCGGTGGTCAGATCGAAGCGCCCACGTGTGAGAACAACGTGCTCAACGTTTTCCCGAACGTGCTAAACATGGTGACCAGCACGAGGCCAAGTATGCTGGCGATGATGCCGTATTCCAGTGCGGTGACCGCCCGCCTGTCGGCCTGCCATGTCCTTAGGCGTAGTGCGAAGCTGCTCATGAAGGTGTCCTCACAATCCAATGCCGCCCGACAGCTTCACGTTAGCTAAAGCGGAATGCTTTCGTAACGACTACCAGTCGGGAATAGTTTTGGCAATCCAAAAATTTAAATGTGTCGCGCCTAATTTTGCTATGGTTTGTTGAAGTCTTTACCCAAGCGATCGGCAAGGTGTGAACTGGGATGCAGACCGTCTTCTGTGTCGTTGATTCATCATCCAGAAGCACTATCGAGATGACATAGATCTTCTTGGATCAGGCCGGCTTCCTCTCGTACGGCGTTAATGACCAGGGACGGCACGGCATCCACGAGATCGTTTCGGTCATACTCGTCGAACTCCGCCATCTTGCGTATGGCTACGTCACTAGGGTAGCCGCGCTTCAGCTTGGCCAGCCAGTGCGCGCGCGAGCGGGTGAAATAGTGGTTCACCCGCGCCGTCCCGTAATCCGGCATGTCCAGTCCTACGCCGGGCAGGATGCCGCCCAGCTCCGGTGCCGGCCACCAGTGCATCGCCTTCTGCTTCGGTGTGGCGTAGCTGCCCAGGCGATGGCCGCGCAGGTCGAAGCAATGCGGATTCAGGCAGCGCGCTGCGAAGCCGGGGCGTATGATGGATTTCACGTGCCTGGCGGGGAAGAAGTCGGCGCGCGCACGCCGGGTGAAGCTCTCCAGCACCAGCCCGTCCGGGAAATCGGTGTGGCCATCCGAGCCGTAGATCGCCCAGTTCAGCGCCACTCCGCTCCAGCCCTCGAAGCGCGCCAGGTAGTCGTTCACCGTCTCGCCGCCGGTTATCACCACGAACTCGTCCGAATCGACAAAGGCGATCCAGTCAAACTCCAGCCTGTAGGCGGTGCACGCCGACTCGTAGGCCACCACCTGGCTGTCGGGTCCGGAATGCGGCCAGTGGTGGTAGCGTATGTCCAGCCTCTTGGCGGCCGCCTTGACGATCTCCGTGGTCCCGTCGTCGGATCGGTTGTCGAAGATGATCTGCGTGTCGAATCCGGCAACCTTGTGGAAAGCGATCCACTCGGCGATGTCGCGGGCCTCATTGCGCACGATCAGGCAGATGGCGGTTTTCATGGCGGTGTCTTCAGGGCGTGCGGAGATGTGTGATGGCTGACGCTCCAAAGGTCCAGACGGGCTCCACGCAGGCGCTGTCTCAGGTATGGCGACCGCCGGATGGCCAGCGCGCGCCGCTGATACAGGTTTCGCCCATGGGCAACCTGGGCAACCGGATGATCCAGTACATGGCCGCGCTCAGCCTGGCCGCGCGTGTGCCTGGGGCGCAGCTTATACAGATACACCTGCCGGAATGGGGGATACAGATCCCACCGCGCGCCGGCGACCTGGCGCGCAGCCGGATAGTGGACAGCCACACGCTCCCGCTGGACCATCTGGCGGAGGCGCTGCAGAGCGGCGCGGTGGATCGGGTGGACATACGCACCTACGCCCAGCGCATGGCGAACTTCCTGCCGCCGGACGCCTACCGCGCTACGTTCCGCACCCCTTCCGTCAGCGGCGCCGGGCCAGGCGAACTGCTGTGCAACATACGGCAGGGCGACATACTGGACGCCCACCACCCGGACTACGTGCTGATCCCGCTCGACTACTACGCAAACCTGGTGGAGACCACTGGCCTGTTGCCTGTCTTCATCGGCCAGCTCGAAGACTCGCCCTACATGGCCGCCTTGCGCCAGCGTTTCCGCACGGCCCGCTACGTGCCCAGCCAGGGCGCCGTGGCGGATTTCGCCTACATACGTGCGAGCTGCCACATCGTGCCCGCCATCAGCACGTTTAGCTGGCTGGCCGCCTGGCTGTCGGAGGCGAAGACGGTGCACCTGCCCGTGCTGGGCCTGTTCAACCCGGCGCAGTCGCCATCCACGGACCTGTTGCCGCTCGACGACCCGCGCTACCGGTTCACCCTGTTTCCGCACCATTACGCCGTGCCTGTGGCGGGCTTTGCGGCGGCCCACGGCGCCATGCGCCAGCTTTGGCGCGGCATGCCACCGGCCGGATTGCGGGTGCTGCTGGGTCGCGCGCCGCCGCCGCGGGAGCTGGCCGCGACGCTGGCCGCCTTCGACGAGATATTCTATTTGAAGCATTACCCGGACATCGCAGCCACCGTAGCGGCCGGGAACATGCCTAGTGGCCGCCACCATTTCGAGCATTACGGCTTCAACGAAGGACGTGTGGCGTTCGAGATCGACAACGCCTGGTATTGCACGGCGTATCCGATCGCAGCCGTGGAAATGGGCGAGCGCTACGCGGCTGACCCGGCGGACCACTGGGTCCGATTTGGGCGGATGAGAGGGTATTCAAGAAAGTGAGGTTTTATCTGGTGAAAACTTCTGCTAATTCGCCGTGTCTGGACTCACCCTTGTTCTCGGTCCTTGGTGATTCAGATTTGACCGGCAGTCCTTTAACGCTAACTTCGAACGACGTCCGCCTGCTTGCTTTCCGGAGATTGACGATGCGTCTTGTTTCTCTGCGGGCCGCCGCCCTAGTCGAGATACCCATGTGTTCCGCGCATGCCCAAGCGCCAGACGCTCAACGGTCGTTAATACCCGCCCAGACGCCGCCGCTGGGCAACGAGCGTCCAATTGACAACGGACCTTACACACCGGCCGCCAATAGAGCTTATCAAGGAGGTGGCGTGGTGCTTCAGGGTGCTCCGGGAGCAGCTGCGCCCGTCCCGAAAGGAACGCCTCCCGGCCAGGTGCCGCAGAATGCGGTGCCTAGGTAGCCGGGCCGAAAGAAACAGATAACCGGCCGCTTCTCAGCCGCCGGGCGCCGTATCAGTTAGCGAACGCGGCGGTCGGCCAAGTGGTCGTCCTTGTCGTGGCCGGTTGCCTGGTGACGATCACTGTGATGCAGGCCAGGCGGCGTGTTGCGCGACCAGTCATGGCTGTGGACCAGGCCGTCATCGTAGAAGTCGGTCGGGGCAGGGTGGGTCATGATGCCAAGTCTCCATCGCGTTTGCGTTGCATCATCTACGCATGGAAAGATCGACGTTTCATTGCTGAACTACTTGGCAGCCGTGAATGGTGTAAATCCGTACACTAGACCGGATGTAAAGATTGAAAGCCTGTAAATCAGGTCGGTGTGCCAACGCCAGGCGGATCAGGACGCGACAAGGCTTTCAATCACCGAATAGAGGGCGGTGACCAGAACAGGCTTTGCGCACCGCGTCGCGCCAGCTGGCTTGCTGGTCGAAGCAGAGCCTTCTTTTTTGAAAAAAGCAAAAACTCTAGCTTCGCTGTCGCGCGAGTGCGGATGGGGCGGCGAAAGACAGACAACGCCTTATGTTCTTTGAAAAGAAGTCTCTCTTACTTTATCTCCACCTGATATCCTTGACTTGAAACACAGGTATCTGCCCGACAGAGACTGTACTTTCCCGCAGCTGAAACGGCAGGCGGATCGCGTCCGCGTCGTCAGGCGCGCGCGGCATGAACGCCAGCATGGCACCTGCCGTGGCAGCCAGGCCAGGCGTGATCACGCCGGCGCCGGACAGGGCGGCCAGGGTGGCCTGGCTGCCGGCAATGTCCGCGTTGCCGGAGCCGGCCGGCTGCAGCCGTTTGTCCAGCGTCAGCGCGGCGGCGGCGCTCAGCTTCAGCGGGCCCCAGCGCAGCCGCATGTCGTGCGCGTCCAGCCGGCCGCCGCCATCGCGCCAGGCGCGGGCCTGTCCCTCTATGTCGCTCGGGCCTGTCGGACCAGCCGGCGGGGAGTTCAGGTCCAGCGTTCCACTCAGCTCGGAGACCAGCGCGCCCAACGGCCACTGCACGACGTCAGGCAAGCCAATGCCCGCGGCGCGTATGTCCACCGTGGCCGAGGGCCAGGCATTGCCGGTCCTGGGGTCGCTCACCGCGCTCACGCGCAGGTGCAGGGCGCCAACCTGGACGTCCTGCGGATGGCGGGATCCGGCGATGCCGCCCGTCACCGCTGCCGCGTCGATCTGCGCCAGCGCCGCGGCGCTCCCCCAGAGCTTGATGGAGGCGGCAAGCCTGGCGCCGGTGAAGGCCAGGTCCGGCAGGCCCGACACACGCAAGCGCTGCTGGCCTTTGGCCGCAAGCGCCAGCCGCGTCGGATGGAACAGCGAGACTGCGAGCAGCAGGCGCTGGGACGACCAGCGCAGGCCGCCAGGCAGCAGGGCGTCCCCGCCATCGATCTCAGGCGCGGCGATCGCCAGCGTGGCCGCGAATGGCCAGCCGCCGCGTATACGCCCGTGCTCCGTCACTACCCAGCCCTGCCGGCGGGCATCCGCGATCCAGCGGTCCGCGCCGCTGGCCAACTGACCGGTGGCGATGCGCCAGGCGAGCGTGTCCAGCGCCGCCAAAGCCGCGATTGCAGAAAGCCCGACCAGCCAATAACGCCTCATGGCAAACCGTTGCCACAGACGCTCGCCCTTGAACTCATCCACATTGAAGACCCGCTTGCCTAGCGGCGTCGGGTGTGCAGCAAGGGTGCCTGCTCGCAAACTTTCTTCACAACAACGTGCAAATTACAAGAACCATTTAAAAACAATGGGTTATCTCCTGTTATCCACGCTGCTTCCCGGCCCAGGACGGGTTTGGAGCAGCAGTAGGCAGCCCTGAAAAGCGTGGTTTACGAAAGTGTTACCCTCTGTCCGGCAACTCCGCGGGCGCGCTCGGTGAAGCGTCGTCCACAGGATTATCCACAGGCTGAAAACCAGTTCGTTCCGATTCCCGCCAGAATGCCTCGATGCGTTGCAGCATGGCCCGGCGCGGTGTGCCGGCGGGTATGGGCGGGCCGATCGCCACGTGCAGGTTGCCGCCGCGGCGGGCCATCAGCTGCCTGGTCCAGAGCAACCCTGAATCGGTGGCCACCGGGATCACCGGCAAGCCAGTGCGCGCGGCGATGGCGGCGATCCCCGGCTGCAGATCCACCCGTTGGCCAGGCGGCAGGCGCGTGCCTTCCGGGAAGATCACGATCTGCCGGCCGGCTACGGCGGCAGCGGCAGTCTCCGTCAGCAGGAGCCGCATGGCGGCGGCCCCGCCTTGGCGATCGACCGGGATCATGCCTGCGGGCACCAGCAGAGCGCCGAACAGCGGAATGCGCAGCAACTCCTGCTTCATCACGTAGCTTGGCAGGACCAGCAGCTTCAGCCAGATCAGCGTGTCGAACTCGGATTGGTGCTGGCTGGCGACCAGGGCGGCGCCGCTTTTCGGCAAATGGTGCAGTCCCGTCACCACGACGCGCGCGCCGAGCACCGCCGGCATCCCGGCCAGCACGGTTTTCACCCAGGTTTGGGCCACCCAGAGCGCCTTGCGGCGCGCGAAGATGCGCACCGGGACGCCAAGCAGGCAGAACGCGAGCGTGACGCCGTAGAACCACACGACGAACGCCGCAGCGCGAAGGCTGGCAATCATGCCCGCCCGCCTTGAGGGTGACCGCCTTCGCCGCCCAGCCGCGCCAGCCAGAGTTCGGAGGCCAGCCACTTGGTGTATTCGCCTGCGAGCAGCCGCATGGTGGCCAGGTCCGCCCGGTGCAACGCGGGCGGCAGCACCGGCATGGCGATCAGCCGCACGTCCGGCACGCTGCGGGCCAGTTCGGTGAGCGCGCGTGGCATGTGGTAGCTGGCGGTCACCACGAGCAGCGAGCGCAGGTGTTCGGCCTGCACCCAATCCGCCGTCTCGTCCGCGTTTCCGGTGGTTGTGGTGGCGGTGCGGCCAAGCGTCACCCGGCCAGCCAGCGGCGCCGGGTCGACGCCAGTGCCGCGCAGCAGGTCCGCCAAATCCGCGCCATGGCCCACGCCGCTAATCAGAAGCACGCGGCCGCGCCCACCCTGCAGCAGCCGCACGCCGGTGATGATGCGATCCGCCCCGCCGGTGAGCACGACGATGCCGTCGGCCGCCGATCCGCCGGCTTCGGCCCGGACCGCGCTCTGGACGAACCAGGCGAAGCCGCCCAGCCAGGCCAGCGCCAGGCCAAGCGCGATGGCGCACAGGATGGCCGCCAGGCGCCTCATGGTGTCCGCCGTAGCCAGGAGCGCACCGTGGCCTGCGCCGTCAGCCAGCCGATCAGCGTGGCCAGCAAGGGCAGTCCGGCGAGCAAGGCCCACAGGGCAAGCGGCAGGCTGGCGGCAAGGCCGCCCGGTCCTGACGCGGTCGCCGCCTGCGTGGGCGGCTGCAACGGCGCCGTCACATGGACCATGGCAAGCAGCACAAGGCCGGCCAGCACGGCGCCCGCGGCCGCTCCGGCAAAGGCGGCCCCGGACACCCCGGCCGCGATGCTGCCGGCGATCTGGCCGTCAGTGGCGCCGAGGGAATGGACGATCTCGACCGTATCGCGTTGCGCCGCGAGGCCCGCGCGCGTGGCCACGGACACCACGCCAGGCGCCACCAACCCGGCCACGCCCAATGCCAGCGCCGCACAAACCTGCAGGCTGCTTGCGAGAGTTGCCAGCCGCGTCTGCCAGACCGTGTCACGCAAGACGAGCGTGCCAGGCGCCGCACGTGCCAGCGCCTGCTCCAGGCCGGGCGGCGGGTCGCCAGCCACGGTGAAGACGGCCGGCAGTGCAAACCCAAGCCGGCCGGCCTCCCCGCCCAGCCAGGGCTGCAGCGCGGCGGCCAGTTCGGCCTGCGTCATGCGGTGTGCTGCCGGACCGATCAGGGCCGCGGCCGCGGCGGCATCCGGCTCCGGCACCTGTATGGTGGTGCCGCCGACGGCGCCGCGCCAATGATCCGCCAGCCTGGCGGCGGCGAGGCCGGCGGCACCGGCCAGCGCGGCCAGGAACACCACAGCCGCGACGAGGATGGGAAGAAGACGGTCCGGGCTGCCCATGCAGCCCCGCCCGGTCCCGAACACCACGAGCTTATTCGCCAACGAGGAAGTAAGAGTTTTTCGGTCCTTTTTTTCAAAAAAGAACCGCTTGCTTGCTTGCCTACGCACCCACGCGCCCCTCACGCAGCCGGAGCTCCGGCCCCGGATGCCGCTTCACCAGCGCAGTGTTGTGGGTAGCCACCACAACCGTCGTCCCCAGCCGGTTCAGCTCCGCCAGCAACTCCAGCAGCCGTCTGGCCTGCGTGTCATCGAGGTTGCCGGTGGGCTCGTCAGCCAGCAGCAAGGCCGGCCTGTGGATCACTGCGCGGGCGATCGCCACGCACTGCTGCTCGCCCCCGGACAGCTCGTTCGGCCGTGCCGCAGCGCGCTGCTCCAACCCGACCCAGCGCAGCATCTCGGCCACGTCGGCGCGGAGCTGGGCTTCCGGGCGACGGGCCAGGCGCAGCGGAAGCGCCACGTTGTCGAAGGCGGAGAGGTGGGGCAGCAGGCGGAAATCCTGGAACACCATGCCGATGCGGCGGCGTAGCGGCGGCAGGTCCCGTCGGCGCGCGGATTCGATCTGCTGGCCCAGCACGCTGAGGCGGCCCGCAGTGGGGCGCTCGGCGAACGTGAGCAGGCGCAGCAGGCTGGTCTTGCCGGAGCCGGACGGGCCCGACAGCCAGCGGAAAGCGCCGGAGGGCAGGGCGAAGGTCAGGTCGTGCAGCACAAGGGCGCCGGCGCCGTAGCGCAGCCCCACCCCGTCCAGCCTGACCACCTCGCCTGCGCCTTCCACTTCGGCCGACTCCCATACGCAACCCACGCCGGTGTTGTGCCGCGCGCAGGCGCGGATTGCCAAGCGCCGGGCGCCATCCCAGACTGCCGACAGAAATGCGAATCGTCTGCCCGTCCTGCCAGGCCGCCTACGACGTGCCGGCGCCCGTGCTGGCGGCGGGACGCACGCTGCGCTGTACCCGCTGCAGCGCCGACTTCACTCCGGCCGCGCCTGACGCGCCTGCCGAGGTGGCGCCAGCCCTGATCATTCCCGTCCCGCCCGCGCCCGTGCCGGCCGAGCGGCTGGTCGCTCCGTTGGCGGAGAAGGAGCCGGTGCCACGGGCCGGGCCTCGGCTGGCGGTGGTGGCGGGATGGGTGGTCAGCCTGGCCGTGCTGGCGGCCATGGGATGGGGGTTTGTGGTTTGGCGTGCGGCGATACAGCGGGCTTGGCCGGCTTCTGCACGGGCGTACGCGGTTTTAGGGCTCAAGTGAGAAAGCAGTCCTTGTTGGAAAAGAAGGACCAAAAGACCTTTGCTTCCAATCGGGGGCGGCTGACGATTGGGGGCTGATTGAAGCTTTATAATGCGGCTTGGGCGCCAAGCCCGCGGCGGGTTCGTATCTACCTCGCCGAGAAAGGGTTGAGCGTTGCTCAGGTGGATGTCGATCTGCGTAGCAAGCGGCACCTCGAAGCCGACTACCTGGCAATAAACCCGCGCGGAACGCTGCCTGCGCTGCAGCTCGACAGCGGCGAGGTGATCGACGAGTCCGCGGCGATCTGCCGCTACTTCGAAGCCCTGCATCCGGAACCATCGCTGTTCGGCACGGCAGCGCTGGACGTAGCACGTATCGAGGCCTGGACGCGACGCATCGAAAGCGACGGCTACGCCGCGGCGGCCTACGCGCTGCGCAACACGTTGCCGACCTTCGCGGACCACGGCTTGAGCGGCAGATGGCCGCCGATCAAGCAGATACCGGAGCTTGTGGAACGCGCTTCAACCATGTGGAGCGCGTTCATGGAAAACCTCGACCTACGCTTGCGGAACACGGTCTGGGTCGCCGGCGAGACGTTCAGTTTCGCTGACATAAAGGGCCTGGTGACGCTGGATTTCGCCGCCGCGTCCAAGCTTGCCGTTCCCGCTTCGTGCGGCAATGTCGCGCGTTGGCACACGGCTCTTCGGGCGCGCGCGAGTGCAGGTGCGTAGGAGGCGCGAAGTCTTATTCAAATCAATCAGCGAGGATGTTCAGTTGTTAGGAGCGCCACGAGGGAGAATCTGGACGGCTCTTAGTATCCTGAAGATCATTGCACGTTCGAGTTGATCGTGCCCGCCGCTTTCCTATACCAATACCGCGCGACCATGCCCATTGTCGTGGATATTACGCAAAATCTCGTAATGAATTTTGTATCCTGTGGCTGGCTATGCCTCCACTCGTTTTGAATTTAGGCTGAGACTACGAAACGCCACCTCAACCCGTCCGAATCGTCGCCAGCCCATTCGCCAACACCCTAAGCAAATCCGCAAGCGCCAAAGCCAGGCACCCCTCAGTCGGGGCAAAATCGCCAGTCGCCACATGCAGGAATATCGCCGAGCCGCGGCCGCGCTCTACCGGACGGTCATTCCAGCCAAGCACGCCAACCACGTCATACAGCCGGTCGCGCCGCCACAGTTCCTCGTGGCGCGCCTCATAGGGCAGGCGTACCATCTGATTGTAGCGCGAATCGCCAGGGTCGTCGCACCAGCCGTCCTCGGGCGCGATCGGTTCCACGGGAACGGCGGCACGCGGCTTGGACACCCGGTCGGCGCGATACAGCACGCGTCGCAGCGGCAGCAGGCCAGCCGGCGTGGCGCCGTCGCCTTCCTGCTTGTGGGTGGTGAGGCCCGTGCGGCCCCACGCGACGCGCAGGGTTTCACTGCCGAAGCGCAGCGTGCCGTCCGGGTGCAGCGTGGCCGTGCTCACCCGAGAAGGTGGCCGAAGCGGCGGGCCTTGGTTTCCAGATAGGCGTCGTTCTCGCCGTTCGCGGCGATCGTGTGGCTGAGCCGGCCGGTGACCTCGATGCCGTGGGCAGCCAGGCCTGCGATTTTGGCAGGATTGTTGGTGAGCAGGCGTATCCGGGTGAGACCGAGACTGCGCAGCATGGTGGCGGCGGCGGCAAAGCTGCGCTCATCGGCGCCGTAGCCGAGCGCTCGGTTGGCGTCCAGCGTGTCCAGTCCCCTGTCCTGCAGCGTGTAGGCGCGCAGCTTGTTTACCAGGCCGATGCCACGGCCTTCCTGCGCCATGTAGAGGATGACGCCGGCGCCTTCGGCCTCCATGCGGGTGATTGCCTGATGTAGCTGAGGGCCGCAATCACAGCGGCGGCTGCCGAGCAGGTCTCCGGTGAAGCACTCGGAATGCACGCGCACCAGCGGCGTGGCCGCCTGTTCCGGCCGGCCAATCAGGATGGCGATGTGCTCGATGCCGCCGTCCGGCGGCCGGAACGCCACGATGCGTGTGTCGGGGGCTTCCTCCAGCGGCACGCGGGCTTCGGCGGCACGCATCAGGCTGTTGGCCATGGCCGCCGGGTAGGCAAGCACCGCGGCTGCGGAGACGTCCAGCAGGCCTGGCGTATCAGGCGTTGCGCCAGCTACCAGCATGGCGGGCAGCAACCGGCCCAGCTTGGCAAGGGCCAAGCTGGCTGCTTGCAGCTGTCCCGGTATGTGTGACGCATCCGTCCGTCCGGCCGGTAGATTTCCTTGCGGAAGCGTCGGGTCCGCCATGGCGCGAAGGGCGGCGACGTCCAGCCGGCCGGTCTCGGCCGGTAGCGCCAGGGACGTCAGTTCGGCAGCACCGCCGCCCGCGCCGGAAGCCACGCCTGTCATCAGATCGGACGCGCGGGAGGCGGCCAGCAGAAGCACCGGCCTGTCGGTCGTGGCCGCCAGGAACTCCTGCAGCGTTCCCTGGGTGGCGGTCTCCACGGACAGCGCCAGTGCACGCTCGCCTGGGTAGCCGAGGAGGACGACAGGCACGCCACGCCGTGCCTCGCCGATGGCCCGGTTCACGAAGCGGGCTGCGTAAGCGTCGGACCGGATGGGAGTGTGGTTCATCGTCGGCAATAGGTCGGCTTCCGGTAGGGTTGAAACAAGTAAGGCAGGCAAGCAGTCCTTTTTCGAAGAGAAACAGGAAACTTCTACGCCGCTGTCGCGCGCCGGCAGGTGAGCCGCCGACAGGGAGCAAAAGTTTTTTGCTTCTTTTTTCAAAAAAGAAGGCCTTGCCTCACCCTATCCCCATAGCCTGCCGCATGAACGCCCGCTTCACCCCGGGCATGCGATGCACCGCCGCAATGCCTATGCCGCGCGCCGCGCGCACCAGCGGGTTGTCCGTGCTGAACAGCCTGTCCAGCCCGTCGGTGGCCACCAGCATGGAGAGGTTGTCCAGCCGGCGCGCCCGCGCGTAACGCGCCAGCAGCGCAGGCGCCCCCGGATCCTCGCCCGCCGCGTTGGCCGCGATCAGCAGGCGGGACAGCGCGATCGCGTCACGCAGCCCGAGGTTCAGGCCCTGGCCGGCGATGGGGTGGATGCCGTGCGCGGCGTCGCCCACCACCGCCAGCCGCTCCGCCGTCACGCGATGCACGTACATGGCCGATAGTGGATACATCCAGCGCTGGCCCACCAGTCGTATGGCGCCCAGGTGGTCGCCCAGCCGTATCTGCACCTCGGCGGTGAACGCCGCGTCGTCCAGCGCCATCAAGCGTGGTGCGGCGTCGCTGCGCTCGGTCCATACGATGGCGGAGATGTTCTCGCCCGCCTCGCTGGCCGCCATCGGCAACTGGGCGAACGGGCCGGCCGGCAGGAAGTGCTCCAGTGCTGTGCTGCGGTGGGGAAGCGCGTGCGATATGGCACAGACGATGCCGGCCTGCTTGTAGGCCCAGCGCGACGCTGTCAGCCCTGCCTGTCGCCGCAACGGCGAGTCACGCCCTTCCGCGGCCACCACCAGCCTGGCCGCGAGTGTCTCGCCGCTGTCCAGCCGGACCTGCGCGCAGGTTGCGTCCCGCGTCACCTTTGCCACCGCTGGGGCGTGCAGCTTCAGGCCGGGCGCTGTGTGCAGGCAGGCGTTCAGCGCCATGCGCATGTTGCGGGCTTCCACCATCCACCCCAGCGCGCCGCCATGCTCGGATTCGGCCCCCAGCTCGGTAGCGTCGAAATGCAGGAAGAGGCGGGAGGCGGGCCGGCCTGGCTTGCCGTCGGAGACGCGTATCTGCTCGATAGGCCCGGGGGCGTGCGGCAGCTTGGCCCAGATGCCGGCGTCTTCCAGCAGCGCGCGCGAGCCCGCGGCTATGGCATAGGCGCGGCCGTCGAAGCTCGGGTGTTCCATCGGCGGCAGCGCCGCGCGGTCCACTACGGCTACGGACAGGCCAGCCTGGGCCAGGCGGCAGGCCAGCGCGCCCCCTACAGGGCCGGCACCTACGACGCATACATCCAGCATAGGCAGCACCTTCCGGGAGTTCTGCCTAAAACATAGGCGTTTGTGGGCGTGGCGTAATGGGCAGGAAGGAAGGTGTTCTTTTTTGAAAAAAAGAAGCAAAAAACTTTTGCTGCCTCGCCTGCAGCAAGGCCTTGCCGCTCTCCGCCGGCATGCGCGCTTACAACCGGCGAGCGTGATGGTTTAGGCGAGAGGAGCATAAATTTCGGTTTTTTCTCAACAGGAACCGTTCCTTCCTTCCCGACCCCGGCACGCTTCTTGTTAGCATCCCCGCAAGGCCGCGCAGCGCGGCCAACGCAAGGATGCCGAGATGAAGCTGGTCATTGCCATCGTCAAACCCTTCAAGCTGGACGACGTGCGCGAAGCGCTGACGCCGCTTGGCGTGCAGGGCCTGACGGTAACCGAGGTCAAGGGTTTCGGCCGGCAGAAGGGCCAGACGGAGATCTACCGCGGCGCTGAATACCACGTGAGCTTCCTGCCCAAGGTGAAGATCGAGGTGGCGGTCGCCTCCGACCAGGTGGACGCGGTGGTGGAGGCGATCATGCGCGCGGCGCAGACGGGCAAGATCGGCGACGGCAAGATCTTCGTGCTCGGCATCGATCGCGCTGTCCGGATCAGGACGGGCGAGATGGATGAAGCGGCGCTGTGAGGGTTTCCGAGATGCTGTCGACCCTCAAGGCCGTCCTGGCTGCCGTCATCGTGGCCTCCCCGCTGCTCGCAGGCGCCGCCATGGCGCAGGCACCTGACGCCGCTGCGTCGCCGCCGGCCGCTTCGGCGCCGCCATCCGCCGCCGCCCAGGCGCCTGCTGCACTCGCACCGGCGCCGGCTGCCGCCACCCCGGCCGGCCCTGCAAAGCCGCCGGCTTATGACCATGGCGACACCGCCTGGATGCTCACCAGCACGGCGCTGGTGCTGATGATGACGATCCCGGGCCTGGCACTGTTCTACGCCGGGATGGTGCGCCGCAAGAACATCCTGGCCACCGTGATGCAGAGCTTCGCCATCTGCTGCCTGGTGACGCTGGTCTGGACGGTGTGCGGCTACAGCATCGCCTTCACCAACGGGCCAGCTACCGGATCGCTGTTCGGCATTCCGCTGAACTCCCTGTTCGGGGACGCCAGCCGCTTCATGCTGCACGGGATTGCCGACAACTTCACCAAGCAGGACGACACCGGCTTCATCCTCGGCAACAACGTGCCGGGCCTGACGCCGGTGCCGTACACCATCCCGGAGACGGTGTACATGATGTTCCAGATGACGTTCGCGATCATCACCCCGGCGCTGATCGCCGGCGCGTTCGCCGAGCGGATGAAGTTCTCCGCCATGTGCCTCTTCATGGTGGGCTGGTCCATCTTCTCCTACAGCCTGATCGCGCATTGGGTGTGGGCGCCCACCGGCTGGCTCTCCACGCTCGGCACGCTGGACTACGCCGGCGGCACGGTGGTGCACATAAATGCCGGCGTTGCGGGCCTGATGTGCTGCCTGGTGATGGGCCGCCGGCGCGGCTACGGGCATGACAACATGAGCCCACATAACCTCACCTACGCGGTGATCGGCGCCTCGCTGCTCTGGGTTGGCTGGTTCGGTTTCAACGCTGGTTCCGCAATCGGCGCCACCGGCCGCGCCGGCATGGCGATGGCGGCGACGCAGATCGCCACGGCGGCGGCTGCCCTCGCCTGGATGTTCGCGGAATGGATTCTGAAGGGAAAACCATCCGTGCTCGGCATCATCTCCGGCGCGGTAGCTGGCTTGGTCGCCATCACGCCGGCCAGCGGCTTCGTGCTGCCTGGCGGGGCCATCGTCATCGGCGTCGCCGCCGGCGCGGTGTGCTTCCTGGCGGCCACCTACCTGAAACACGCTTTCGGCTATGACGACAGTCTCGACGCATTCGGCGTGCACGGCGTGGGCGGTATCGTGGGTGCGCTGCTCACCGGCGTATTCGCATCGGCGGCGATAGGCGGCACGGAGGGTTCGTTCCACCAGTTCGTCGTCCAGTGCAAGGCGGTGGCCGTGACCCTGGGGTGGAGCAGTTTGGTGAGCCTGGTGCTCCTCTACGGCCTGAAGCTTACCATTGGGCTAAAGGTTACGCCTGAAGAGGAGATGGAGGGGCTGGACACGGTTCTGCACGGAGAAAGCGCTGCTTAGAGCTAGTCTCAAAACACATTCGGGCACCCATCTACCGCGCGTTTCCATTGCCCTGGTAATTGGAACGCAGGCAAGCTGACCGTCCCAGCCGCTTTTGAACTCCCGCGCAGTTTATATCAGAGGGCGGAGCGCGTGAGTAGACTTGTAGAGATCACCTCGGTAGCTAGCAGTCAGGCGGCCGGATCCAGCCGGTAGCCGCCGCCTTCCGTCACGAGAAGCCGCGCGTTCGCCGGATCGGGTTCGATCTTCTGGCGCAGGCGG
This sequence comes from uncultured Acetobacteraceae bacterium, assembly GCA_964244695.1. Lineage (GTDB taxonomy): Bacteria > Pseudomonadota > Alphaproteobacteria > Acetobacterales > Acetobacteraceae > BOG-908. The sequence goes on along the minus strand of CAXTJZ010000016.1, from coordinate 14,638 downwards.
TAGATATGCGTCTCCAGGGTGTGAGTCGTGACCGCGGCGTTGTAACCCCACACCTCGTTGAGCAGGATCTGGCGCGCTACCGGCTTCGTGCCGGCGCGGTAAAGGAATTTCAGGATGGCCGCTTCCTTTTCCGTCAGCCGGATGCGGCGGTTGCGTAGCGGCTCCTGCAGCAACTTGGCGGATGGGCGGAAGGTGTAGGGCCCGATCGTGAAAACCGCGTCTTCGGAGTTCTCGAATATGCGGAGCTGGGCGCGTAGGCGCGCGAGCAGTTCGTTCAGCCGGAAGGGCTTGGCGATGTAGTCGTTAGCACCTGATTCGAGGCCGCGCACGACGTCGGATTCCTCGTCCGAGCCGGTCAGCATAATGATTGGCATGCGCATCCCCGACTTACGCAGCGCGGCGCAGAGGTCGCGGCCGTCCCCGTCCGGCAGGCCTACGTCGAGAATTATAGCGTCGAAGCGCTGCTCGTGCTGGCGTATCTTCGTCTCGGCCTCGCTCACCGAAGCCGCTTCGTCAGCGTCGAACTCGCCATCGACTTGCAACTGGGCTGCCAGTTCCTCACGCAGCGACCTGTCGTCATCGACGATCAGAATGGGGCGCTCGCCCGCCATCTGGGTTCTCCTCTCCACGTCCCGGGGATGGGTACGTGTCCGTGTTCGCGGTGCTAAGCAGCTTGGTGCTGGATCGGTTGCAAAACTTTTTGTGTTGCCGCATGCAGAACCAAACAGAACGGGTTGAAACCGGAACGATCCGAAAACAAACAAGCGGGGTTCCATACACACGTCTAACAAAAGCGTATTTATGTATTGCGCGTGCCGTCCTCGTGAGATAGATGGCGAGGAGCGTCTCTATCACGATTTCGGGAGCGTTTCGATTGTGAAGCAAGTTGTCGTCGCACTCTGTACGTGCCTTTCGGCCGTGCCTGCCGCAGCTGCAACCTTTACCTATACCGGCCCCTTCTTCACGGCGGCAACGGTCGGTTCAAGCGGCTTCACACGCGTTGTGCTTCAGTTCGCGGTTCCGGGCCCCATCCAGCGAAACACCACATACACGCTCACAAAGCTGAGCTACTACGCGGACGGGCTGAACAAGCTGCCGCAGATCACCAGTTATCTGACGAAGGGTCTCGCCGCTGGCGGTCACCTCAACTCGTTCCTCTGGGGCACGGTGACAACGGGAGCCACCGGGCAGGCTGTCTCGTGGACGCTGAAGGTGCAAGCCGAGTTCGCGGACGGCCTGGGCAACGAGGGGTACGAACTTCTGGTTAACGGCCCCGGAAACGCCAACACGTGCCCTTACAGCGTATGCGGCTATGACAGCCTGCTGACCACATTGCCGGAAACGCTGCCGACAACCTTTTCTCTGGCCTCGACCCATTTCGGCCTTATGCGGCACAACTGAGCCGTCTATGCGCGAGCCCCTGTCCTGCGCGTGACCTGGCTCCTCTTCGAGATCGCGGATCGAAACTCCTGCCCAGGTCAGACCTGGGCAGGACGCGCGTTGGATAAACGTGCCGCCGCCGCGCTTACCAGCCACACATGATTACTGATTGAACGTGTAGGCATACAGCGTGCCCCCGCCGGCGACGTAGAGGTGCTTGTTGGCCGCTAGGATCGTCTGGAAGTGCCGCAGACCCTGCATCGCCTGTCCACCGCCTCCGAACACCTCTGCCCCGGTCAAGGCATTGTAGCCGTGCAGCAGGTTGTCACCTTCCGCGCCGATTATCCACACCAGCGGGTTTGCCGCGCCGTTGGTGCTGGTGATGATCGGCGCTCCGGCGCCGTTCAAGGCCGCACACCAGACTTCGTTGATAGGCGCCGTGCCGGATGGCGCCACGGACAGCATGGTCAAGCTGCTGCCACTGCACTTGAGGCCGTTGGAATCGCGGAACACCACCATGGAGACGTGGTCCGTGTTGTAGATGGCAGGTGCGGTGATGATCGCGCTGTTCGACACTTTTTGCAGTGCGATCTGGCCGCCTATGCCGCCCAGGTTGCGCCGGTCGTTCAGATAGGCGTTGCCGTCCTTGCCGAAGGCGATAATGCGCGGGTTGCTGCCCACGCCGCCCGCCAGGAATGGCAGCGCTTCGGTGCCGCCGAGGTCCAGGTCGTCCTCATCCAACGTCTGCCAGTTGGCCGGTGTGAAGTAGTTGAGCGCGCTTGTGGAGTGTGCCAGGCCGCTCTTCAGACGGATGATGCCTTCGCCGTCGCCCCAGCCAGTGGCGCCGGAGGTGTTGCCGGTGGTGACGTAGACGGAGTAGCCGTCCGAGGCCGAGCCGCTCTGGGACCAGATGCCGCCGCGGTCCGCCCGCGTGCTCCACACGCCGGCGACGCTTGGCGTGGCGGACGGCGTCACCTGCACGACCATGCCGTGGTAGTTGCCGCAATCCCCGGAGCGGCCACCATACGTGAAGTAGGCGGCGCCGTTGAAGAACAGCACTGCGCCGCGCTCGCCCTGTATGGTGGAGTCAAAGGCGACGCCCTTGGCTTGCAGGGCGGACTGCACGTCCAGCGGATAGCCAGGCTGGACCGCGCCGTTCGTGGCGGAAAGCGCATAGATCTTGTGGCGCACGGTGCTGGACGTGGTGCCGGTCACAGCATCCAGGTAGATCAGGCCGGTTGCCGGATCGATCGCCGGTGTTCCGGTGATCCCTTCAATGGGGATGTTGCCGCATTGCAGTTGCTTGCTGGACGGGCCTGCGGGAAGCTGCGTGCTCCAGGCGACCGCGCCGGTGCTGGCGTTCAAAGCCTCCACCAAGTTGGATTCCGTGGCGACGATGACGTTGCCAACGGCGTTGGCGCTGGCCTGCCAGTAGAGTGGCTGGGCATACACGTCGCCTGTGAACGCGCCGCTGAACGCGGGGTCCTGGTGCATGCTTGCCGCGGTGGCCGCGGTCAGACCTGGGACGACATACTCGCCATGGCGATTGATGTTGTTATGGTAGGTGGTGACACTCTGCGCCGCTGCGGTGCCGGCGGCCAGCACCAAAGGCAGGATAGCAGCTGTTGCGTATGCTCGCATGATCGTTCCTCGTGCACTTTTGGGGAAGTGATAACACTTCTGCTATCCCAGGTTGCAAGACAAAATTGTGACCGACGAAACGCCTTCCCGTCTGGAACAGAAGCGCACCTCGTTCCAAGCCGTACGCCGGAGATACTCAGGCCATGGCCCGCATCTGTCGGCAATCCGGTCGAACGCTTCGGTGTGTCGGGTCCCTCTGAGGACCATCGCACCCCTGTAGCAAGCATAGCGGACAACCGGCATATGTAGCATGCGCTACATGTTCATGTGACGCTATGATGCGTTACCATACCGTCCGGACCGGCCCCATAGCATCAATCCGGCCATTAGAAGAACCCTGCAGCCCTGGCGCGCGCTAGCCACACTTCCTGTCACCCTGGAGCTAAAAGATGCGTCTTTACCGCCTGCCGCGACACACCGGTATCGACGACCTTACACTGATGGAAGCCGACACCCCGAAGCCGGGCCGCGGCCAGGTGCTGGTGCGCATGCGCGCCGCCTCCCTGAACTTCCGCGACCTGGCAGTGGCCAGCGGCAAATACATGATGAGCAATCTGCCGCCCGACCTGGTGCCGCTGTCGGACGGCGCCGGCGAGGTGATGGAACTGGGCGAGGGCGTCACCCGCGTGCAGGTGGGTGACCGGGTGGCCGGCATCTTCATGCAGAGCTGGATGGGCGGCGAGATGGAGGCGGCGGACGGCGCCAGCGCGCTGGGCGGCGCAGTGGACGGCGTGCTGGCTGAGCACGTGGTGTTCGACGAGCGCGGCCTGGTGCATGTGCCGGCCCATCTCTCCTTCGAGCAGGCCGCGACCCTGCCTTGCGCGGCGGTGACCGCGTGGAACGCGCTTTTCGGGCTGCAGCCACTGATTCCCGGACAGACGGTGTTGGTGCTGGGCACGGGTGGCGTTTCGATGTTCGCGCTGCAATTTGCCCACGCGGCCGGTGCGCGGGTGATCGCCACGTCCTCCAGTGACGAGAAGCTGGAGCGGGCGCGCGCGCTCGGCGCCTCGGATGGCGTGAATTACAAGGCGGAGCCGGAGTGGCAGGCGGTGGTCCGCAAGCTGACCGACGGACGTGGTGTGGACCAAGTGGTGGAGGTTGGCGGCCCGGGGACGATCCAGCGCTCCGTGCAGGCGACGCGCGGTGGCGGGGTGGTGACGCTGATCGGCGTGCTGACGCGCGGCACGCTGGACCCGCTGGCGGTGTTCGGCGCCGGCTGCATCGTCCGGCCGATTTACGTGGGCTCGCGGCAGATGTTCGAGGCGATGAACCGGGCGATTTCGCTGCACAAGTTGGAACCGGTGGTGGACCGGGCGTTTGCCTTCGAGGAGGCGCCCGAGGCCTACCGGCACCTTAAGGGCGCTACGCATGTCGGGAAAGTCGTGATAAGAATCTAAAGCGGGAGATGCCTTCTTTTCAAAGAAAAGAAGCGAAGCCTTCTACTTTCCTGTTCGCGGCTATCAGCACTTGCCCCGCGATGGCGGAGTTAAAAGTTTTTTGCTTCTTTTTTTTAAAAAAGAAGGCCTTCTTTTCTTCCTAGACGGTGCAAATGATCTCCGAACGCCGCCTGCTACGCGCCGAACCCGATTTCGGCCTGCTCACCAAGCTCTGGCGCATCAATTGGCTCTACGTTCTGCTGCTGTGCGCGCTGGCGGGATGCGGATATGTGGCGTTGTACTCCGCCGGTGGCGGCCCGGAGCCGTACGCGTGGCGGCATGGCCTGCGCTTCGGGTTCAGCCTGGTGATGATGCTGTCCATCGCCATGATGGACATACGTTTCATCGCCAGATTTTCCTGGCCGTTCTACGGGCTTGCCCTGCTGTTGCTGGTGCTGGTTTTAAAGATGGGCCATGTGGGCAAGGGGGCGGAACGCTGGCTGGACATCGGTCCGTTACAGTTGCAGCCAAGCGAGGTCATGAAAGTCGCGTTGGCGATGGCGCTGGCGTCCTGGTTCAACCGGGCGAGCTGGGCGCGTGTGGGAAACCCGTTCTTCCTGATTTTGCCGGCTGTGACTGTTTTGTTGCCTGTCGGGCTCATATTGAAGGAGCCGAATCTTGGCACAGCGTTCATCACCGGTGTGGTGGGATTTTCCATCTTCATAGGTGCCGGCATGCGTTTGTGGCAGATGGCGGTGTTGGCCGTACCGCTGCCGTTTCTGGCCGAGTTCGCCTACAAGCATCTGCACGACTATCAGCGCGCGCGTATCACTACGTTCCTCAATCCGGAGAGCGACCCGCTCGGCGCCGGCTACAACATCATCCAGTCCAAGATCGCGCTGGGATCAGGCGGGCTGTGGGGCAAAGGGTTCATGCAGGGAACCCAGGCGCATCTGAACTTCCTGCCGGAGAAGCAGACGGATTTCATCTTCTCCATAGTGGCGGAGGAATGGGGCCTGATAGGCGCGCTGGCTCTTCTGCTGCTGCTGCTGACGATCATACTGGGTGGAATGCTGGTGGCGCTGCGCTGCCGGCATCAGTATGGCAAGCTGCTGGCGCTGGGTATCTCCGCGAACATGTTCATGTATGTGTTCGTCAATGTGGCCATGGTGGTGGGCGCCATTCCTGTGGGCGGGGTGCCGTTGCCGCTGGTGAGTCATGGCGGTTCGGCGATGCTGACGGTGATGTTCGCGATGGGGCTGCTGATGTCCGTGCACGTGCACCGCGATGTGGTGTTCCCGGATCGGCGGGACGCGTTGGAGTAAAGCGAAGATTTCTCTCTCGGTGGCAACGACATCACGACTATGCAGAGATGCACTCTGATAAATCAGAAGTTTACCAAAGTACGGCGTAGAAGTATTGATCTCTTCGAAAAAACTGCTCGCTTTCTGCTTAATCCGTAAGCGTCAGACTGCGCCGAACTGTCTGATAGATAGTGCCCGCCAAGCTGCCGATCTCCGCTAACGAGGTGATGGTCTGGACACCGCCATCCACGTCGTCGGCGAAGTGCAGCTCGCGGTGATGCCACACACCCCAGCCACGCACTTTCGTCAGCGTCGTCTCGCACCCGCGCAGCGTGGCTGCCGCGTAGTCTTCGCTAGAGTCCTCTGTCATGACCGCGATCTTGAAGCAGCGCAGGTCACCGGACATGACGAAGATACGTAGCGCGGACAGCGGCGCCTGCGTTCTGACCAGGCCGAAGAACGGCGGCCCGGGCACTTCGGGCGGCATACGATCCACGATACCGCCGCCGCTTTGCGCCAAGGCGCCGTTCAGGCAAGCGAACGTCATTTCCACGAACAGTCCGGCCGGGTTCGATGGCGAGCGGAATGCGAAGCCGGCGCCAAGCTGACGCGGCCTGGCTGCAGATGGTGTGACATCGTCGAGATAGGCTTGCACAGGTGCCGGCAGCACCTCGGGCCTCTTTCTGATGAACAGGAAATCCTTCTGCACAGCTATGAAGAAATTCGTCCCGTTGAAGGTCATGTCTGGGGAGCCGCCATCGATCGGCGCGGAGACGAAAGTGCGGTTGCCTGCCAGCCGCTCCCGTATTGCAGCGGGACAGTTTCGCGCGAACCAGGTCTGTATCGCGGTCTCGTCGGCCAGCAAGGATGCGCGGAACGGTTGCCAGAACGTGTCGCTTCGGTCGCGGACAAGCTGCACACTGGCATCGCGCGACAGTATCATCCATTGCGATCCGTGATGAAGCCCTAGCGGCACAGTTCCATGCGTGCCTGGCACGGGAAATCCGCCGACGCCCGGCACTTCCTGGATGTGGCGTGCGAAACGATGAGTTATGTCGGCCAGCGCCGTTTCGCTGAAGTGGGACAAGGGCGTGCAGGCAAGATAGCTCCTGCCGGCCTCGAGTGCCGCCCGTAGGCCGGCGCGGCTTCTCAGCGGGAGGTGCTGCTCGCTGAGAAAGACGAGATGGGTCCAGGTTTCTGCTTTGCCAACGCTCCAGGCGGCAAGTTGCAGCATCGCATCCACAAGGCTGAAGCCGCCCCAGCTGCAAAGCAGCGGCGGCACTGCGAAGACGTTTGCGTACGTGGCCGCAAGGGTGGCCACCAGGCTGTGCAGGGTTTCCGGTGCCTTGGCGTCGACGTGATAGAAAAACAAATCTTTCGGCGACCAAAGGAGGGAGAACTGCTCTTCCACGTGTGCGGCATTGTTGTGGCAGAGGATGGCGTAGGCAATTGCATTTGGCTGCATTCAGTAATGCAAGGCCTTCTTTCTGGAAAAAAGAAGCAAAAAGTTTTACTCCTCCACTGGCTTCGGTGCCCGCCCTCGTTCTGCGATTTGCGCCATTGCAGATAGAGGCGCGCACAAGATGGTGGCAGAATAGCAAAATTTGCTTGCGCTTTCTTCCGAAAGAAAGAAGGCCTTGCTGCCTATGCGACCTCGGCCAATGCGCCGCACCCAACCAGTTCCGCGAACGCCTCGCCCGCCATGGGCCGTCCGAACAGATAACCCTGCACCGCCACGCAGCCTTCCTCACGTAGCATCTGCGCCTGCAATTCGGTCTCAACTCCCTCGGCCAGGCTGGCGATACCCAGATCGCGCGCGATGCCGATGATGGAGCGCACCAGCGGACGCGCGGCAGGGTCCGTGCCCAGAACGCGGGTAAAGCTCTGGTCTATCTTCAGCTTGTCGATCGGCATGCGCTGCAGGTAGCTCAGCGACGAATAGCCGGTGCCAAAATCATCCATCGCAATGCGCACGCCGAGCGCCTTCAGCCCGGCCAAAACCGCCAGCGTGTCCGGCGAATCACCAAGCAGCACGCCTTCGGTGATCTCCAGCTCCAGCCGTGCCGGGGCCAAGCCGGTCTCGGCCAGCACGCCGCCTACCAGGCCCACGAGGTCCGTGGTGCGGAACTGCACAGGGGAGAGGTTTACCGCGATCGAGAGATCCTGCGCCCAGCAAGCCGCTTCCCGGCAGGCGGCGCGCAACACCCAGGCGCCCAGGGTGGTGATCAGTCCGCAATCCTCGGCGATCGGGATGAACTCGCCTGGGGAGACGTGGCCGCGGACAGGGTCATGCCAGCGCAGCAGGGCCTCGGCGCCGATAAGTGTGCCGCAGGCCAGGTCGTATTGCGGCTGATAGTGCAGGTGAAGCGCCTCGCGTGACACTGCCTCCCGTAAGTCACGCTCCAGGTCCGAACGCTGACGTAACGCCTGGTCAAGCTCAGGCATGAACAGGCGTGCCTGGCCGCGTCCACGCGCCTTGGCGTCGTATAGCGCCATATCGCCGAAGCGCAGGAGCTGGCCCGGATCTGCCGCTTGAAGCGGCGCGAGCGCCATGCCGATGCTGACTCCTATGGAGACATGCCTCGCCTCGATCATGTAAGGGCGCGAAAGCTCGGCGATCAAACGGCTAGCCAAATCCTGTGCAGTCTGCGCTTCCGGCCGTAGGATGTGCAGCACCACGAATTCGTCGCCGCCTAGGCGTGCCACTACATCGCCCGGCGCCACGCAGTCGGTCAGACGGCCGGCAACCGCGCGTAGTAGGCTGTCGCCCGCGGCGTGGCCAAGGGCATCATTCACGTCCTTGAAGCGGTCAAGGTCCAGGCAGAGCAAAGCAAGGCCGTCGTCGCCTGGCCCGCCGTCCTTCATCTGCTCCAAAATGGCGTGAAGGCGCTCACCGAACAGTACCCGGTTCGGCAGGCCGGTGAGGGTGTCGTGATGGGCGAGGTGGCGTATGCGCGCCTCGTCCACGCGGCGCTGGGTCAGATCAGTACAGATCACCACGGAACCGACCGTCCCGTCCGCCTCGTCGCGTATCGGGTTGGCGCGTATCAGCATGGGTACCGGCGCGCCGTCGCGCACGCGCACGTCGGCTTCGCCGTGCCAGGCGCCGCCGCCCTCCAGCGCCTGCAGCAATCTCCGCCCTGTCGTCGCGTCCGTGATCAGGCTGGGCAGGCCGCCCGCAGCATTGATCTCGTCACCTGCAAATCCGAACACCGCTGCAAAGGCCGGGTTGGCGAACAAGGGCTCACCTTTCTCGTCGGCGATCAGTATGGCATCACTGGCACTCTGCAATGCCGCGCGCACCCGCAGCCGCTCCTCGCTCTGACGGCGCAGGCGGTCGGTCACGTCCTCCAGTGTACCGACATAGCCCAGCACGCGCCCGGCTTCGTCGCGCGCCGCACGGACGTTTGCGCTTACCCAGTAGAGCGATCCGTCTGGCCGGCGAAGCTCAGCGAGTTCGCTCGTGAAGCCCGCTTCCATCTGCCAACGCCCGGTCAGCTCATTTCGCCGCTCGTTGCTCGCGAACAGGCGTCCGTCGTCGAGCGCGGCCTTCATGGCGTGGAAGTCCTTGAAGCCGGTCATCGCAAGCAGGGCGGCGTTCACGCCGGTGATGTCGCCAGTCTCGCCGGCGCTGAAAATCCCGAGCGCCGCGTTGTCGAAAACTGCCTTGTACTGACCTTCGGCGCGCACCAGCCGACGTGCCGTGTCGCGGAACACGCCGAGCGCGCGTGCCACGGCACCCACTTCGTCGGCACGGTCTAGGCCGGGTAGCGGCGTTTCCAGGTCTCCCTCCGCCAACCGCCGCAATGCGGAGGTCAGCAGATCCAGCGGGCGGGTGAGTTGGCGCAAGGCGGAGAGCACGGCCATCATCACCGCGCCCAGCAGGGTGACCAGCGCCAGCCCCTGGGAGCGCAGCTCCGCCAGCAGCGCCTGGTGCAGCCTGGTGGTGACAAGGGACATGCGCAACGTGCCCAATCTGCGCATACGGCCGTGATCAATGAAGCCGATGGCACGCGAGACGTCGATATGTTCGCTGCTCGCGGTGACCGCACCGCTGCGCGCGCTGAGCACGGAGCCGTCCGGACGCAACAGGGCGGCGGCAGCGAAATCCGGATCTTCGGCCACGGCGTCCAGCGCCGCGTCCAACTGGTCCTGGTCCAGGTTCCATAGCGGCACGGACAAGGCGGACGCCTCTACCGAGGCGAGTAGGCCCGCCCGTTCCACCAGCGCAGCGCGGCCGGCCGCCTCCATCGCGCGCTGACGGGCCCAGGCGTCCACAAACAGGATGGCAGCGAGGCAGATTGTGGCCGCGGCCATGGTTCGGACTCGCAGCGACATACGCAGCCAGGTCGAACGAAGGAAGACCAATCTGCGGCGCGTGGGCGCGATCTTAGCGCCTGGCACGCAAGTTCCAGTCTTGCAGGCCGTAGCGGGCCAGGATCGCTGCCAATTGGCCTGAGGTACGCAGCCGCGCTATGCCGGCGCTCAGTATCGCCGCGTATTGCGGCGAGGCGGGATTTACCGGCGAGAACGCGATGTAGATGGGTATGCGCGCGTCATCCTGGCTGAAGATCACGCGATCCTCCAGCTGAAGCTCCTTGATCAGGCGTTCGAGCACCTGGGCGTCGTCCAGCACCACGTCGATGCGGCCGCCGATGAGCTTGAGCAGGTTTTTCGCCAGGCCTTGATCACCTGACACGTATTGGATGCGGGACCTGTCGCCATGTAGGCCGTGCAGATAGTCGCCCAACGCGCCGGGAAACTCGTAGGTGGCGACTATGCCGAGCGTCTGGCCGTCCAGCGACTGCGGGCCTGTGTAGTGGAACGCCGAACTCTGGCGTGCCGCGAAACCCGTGCTGCTGCGGCCTATCGGCTCGGCCGGTATGATGAAGCCAGGCACGTCCGTGGCAAAGGCGCCAATCACTGCATCAACGTGGCCGTTGCGTGCTTCATCGATGCTGCGCGTCCAGTTCAGCAGCTGGTAATCCACGTCATATCCGGCGTCACCGAAGACGATACGGGCGATCTCCACCGCGTAGCCCGGGATGTCCGAGCCGGGAGCGCAGTTGTAAGGACACCAGAGATCCGAACGCAGCGTGAGCAGAGGGCGGGCTGCGCTGGGCAGGGTACTGGTCAAGAACAGCGCGGCTGCGAATACGATGTGCCGGACCCGCACTGGTGCACCCCTTTGGCGTAGAGGTGGTCAGGGTAGGGGGTCTGGATTAACGGGGGGTAAGGAAGGAAGGCCTTCTTTTTCGAGAAAAAGAAGCAAAAAGCTTTTGCTCCCCGCCTGCATCAGGCACTTGCAAATCCTGCAAATGCGCATTCCTGCATGACCCGAGCGGATCGTAGTGCAGGCGAGGAGGTGAAAATTTTTGGTCCTTTTTTTCAAAAAAGGACTGCTTGCTTTACGCTGCCTCCGCCTGCCGCGTCGGCCGCATGGGCGACGGTGCTGCTGGCTCCTCCCCCTCGCACAAAGCCGCCAGCAACGCCTCCTTCAGCCCGGCCAGTTTCCGGTCGTTCTCGATTTTCAGCCCGAAGACGTCCTTTACGTAAAACACGTCGACGGCGCGCACGCCGTATGTCGTGACATGGGCCGAGCCTATCTGCAGGCCCTGTTCGCTTATGGCCGACGTGACGTCGTGCAGCAGGCCGGGGCGGTCCCGGCCGTTGACTTCCAGGACGGTGTAGCTGTTGGAGGCGCGATTATCCACGACGACGCGGGGCGGGACGTGGATTGCGCGCATGCGGCGGCCGATCAAGGCTTGGCCGAGTTTGGGAATCTCGTTGTCCAGCCGCAAAGAGCCGCTTAGCGCCTGTTCCACAAGCACGGCGAGTTTGGCTATGCGGTGGGGCTGGTCGAAGGCGCCGCCGGCGGCGTCCTGTACCCAGAAGGTGTCGAGCGCGCAGCCGTTTGTCATGGTGTGTATGCGGGCGTCCACGATGGAGGCGCCGGCGACCGCGAGTGCGCCGGCGATGCGGCTGAACAGGCCGGGATGGTCGGTGGCGTAGACGGTGATCTCGGTGACCGCGCGGGCGTGGCTGGGTTCGGTGACGACGGTGAGGGGCGCGCCGCGGGCTTCGGCGTCCCGCACTAGGCGAGCGTGGCGGGCGTGGGTTTCGGGATCGAAGGACAGCCAGTAGCCGGGGTAGCCGAGGCCCGCGAAAAAGGCGCGGTCGGCATCGTTCCAGCCTGCTGCTGCGAGGATCTCGTCGGCGGCGGCGCGGGCACGTTTTACGCGGACGTCCCGCTCGGTGGTGGAGAGGCCGCCGGCGAGCACTTCGGCTACGCGCGCGTAGAGATCGCGCAGCAGGGTGGCTTTCCAGCCGTTCCAGACCTTGCTGCTGACGGCTCGCATGTCGGCGACCGTGAGGACGAGGAGGAGCTTCAGGCGTTCGGGGGATTGTATGGTCTCGGCGATGTCGAAGATGGTCTTGGGGTCGTCGATGTCGCGCTTGAAGGCTGTCTGGCTCAGCAGGAGGTGGTGCAGGACGAGCCAGGAGACGGTCTCGGTCTCTTCCACGTTGAGGCCGAATTGCGGGCAGACCCCTGTCGCGATCTCGGCGCCCAGGATGGAGTGATCGCCGCCGCGGCCTTTGGCTACATCGTGCAGGAGCATGGCCATGTAGAGGGCGCGGCGGGATTGCAGGTTCTCGATGAGGCCGCTGGCGATCGGGGCTACGTCGGATAACCTGCCGCGTTCGAGCGCGTTCAGCATGCGGACGGCTTCTATCGTGTGCTCGTCCACTGTGAAGATGTGGTACGTGTCGAACTGCATCTGGCCTACCACGCGGGCCCAGTCCGGCAGCATGCGGCCGATAATGCCGGATTCGTTGAGGATGGAGAGCCAGCCTGCGCCGTCCGGTTTGCCGTCCGGGTTCTGGCCGCAGAGGAGATCCAGGAAGATCTCGCCGGCTTCCGGGTTTCCGCGGAGGCTTATGGCGCCACGTTCGTGGCGGATCAGGGCGCGCACGGCGAGCGGATGCAGTTTGAGGCGGCGGGCGCGGGCGAGGCGCAGCATGCGCAGCATGCGGATTGGTTCGCGGGCGAAATCGTCCGGGCGGCCGGGCATGATCTGGCCGTCCGCGAGTACGAAACCGGCTTCCAGGAGGGCGCGGTCGGTTTCTACCTGGACGGCGGGCTCGCCCAAAGCGTAGCGCAGGACTACGGGTTCGAGGACCAAAGTGAGGCGGGTGACGTCCCGGGCGGTGAGGAAATAGTGGCGCATGAAGCGCTCCACGCCGTCTTGCACGCCGTGGCGGGTGTAGCCCATTCGGGCGCCGACGATCGGCTGGAGGTCGAAGGTCAGGCGGTCTTCGGAGCGGCCGCTGATGTAGTGCATGTGGAAACGGACGGTCCAGAGGAAGTCCCAGGAGCGGCGCAGGCGCCGGAGCTCCTGGGGTTCCAGGAGGTCCAGCACGCCGGCTACCAGCTCGTTCGGGGTGAAGGCGCCGTAGGCGGCGCGGACCATCCAATACTGGGTTTGCAGGTCTCGCAGGCCGCCGCGGCCTTCTTTTATGTTCGGCTCCACCAGGAAGGCGCTCTCGCCGAAGCGGCGGTGGCGGGCCTGGCGCTCGGCCTGCTTGCCGGCGACGAACTGGGCGGGGCCGGATTGCGTGGCGGCGGAGCGGAAGGCGGTCTGGAATTCGGCGAAGAGGGTGGCGTCTCCGGTGAGCAGGCGGGCGTCCAGCAGGCTGGTGCGTATGGTGAGGTCGGCCTCGGAGTCGGCGAGGCACTGGCTGATGGAGCGGGTGGCGTGGCCTACCTTCAGGCCAAGGTCCCACATGAAATAGAGCATGTAGCCTACCACGCGCAGGGTGGCGGGGGTGGGGGTTTCTGGGGCGAGGAAGAGCAGGTCTATGTCGCTGAAGGGGGCGAGCATGGAGCGGCCGTAGCCGCCGGTGGCGGCGACGGCCACGCGGTCCGTGAGGCCGGCCGGGCCGGCGGCTTCGGCGGTGGCGTGTTCGAACAGGACGCGGACCACGCCGTCCGTGAGCGCGGCGAGGCGCTGGGCGGCTTCGACGCCGGCCATGCGGTATGTCTCGAACTCGTCGCGCACGTGTTGCTGGATGCGGGCGAGGTGGCGGCGGAAGGCGGAGAGGGCGGCGTCCCGGCCTGGGCGCTGGCCGTGTTCGCCCAGCTCTGCCAGGGCCTGGGCGAGGACCGCGGAGACGTCGTCGGGTGCGGTGGGGAAGGGGGTGTGGAGCATCGCCTGCGAGTCTAACGCCGGGCGGCAGGCTGCGACACCCTTGGGAGGAAAGAAAGGCAAGGCCTTCTTTTTTGAAAAAAAGAAGCAAAAAACTTTTGCTCCTGGCGGGTGCATTCGGGCGCGCGCCGATTCTGCAGGCGTGCGTGCTTGCAGGATTTGGGCGGGGCCTTGGTGCAGGCGGGGGGATAAAAGTCTTCTGCTTCTTTTCTTCAGAAAAGAAGGCCTTGCCTTGCCTATTCCAACTTCGGGTGGTCCGGCGGTGGACGCAGCTGGGACTCCAGATGCGGCATGAGGAGGAAGCGGTCCGGCGCGATGTCGTAGGCTTGGCAGACACGGGCGAAGTTGGCGGAGAGGTGGTCGTCCGGGTGGGCGGTGAGGGTCGCCTCGATGATTTCGGGGAGGGTTTCGGGGATTGCGGCGTGGTTGGGGTGGGCCAGGGCCAGGTTGGCGACGGCTTCGTAGAGGTTGCCGCGGTCTGCTTCGGAATACGGGCGTTTTGGCGACTGGGGGTTGTCGTCGAGCGCATCCAGGTAGGCGTCTGGGTCGAGGTTTGCGGATTCGGACCAGGTTTGGTGGGGGCGGCGGGCGAAGGTGTTGTTGGTTATCTTTTCCCAGAGTTCGACGGATTGGCGGACGCTGCGGGAATGTCGCGCGAAGGCCAGGTCCGGGTCTGTGGGTTTTGGGGGGGGGGGGGGTTCGGGGGGGTCGGTGGGGGTGGGGTGGGTTT
>CAXTJZ010000015.1:0-30626 GCA_964244695.1 uncultured Acetobacteraceae bacterium | reverse complement strand
GCCTTGATCAGCATGTGGAAAGAGCGCGAGCTGGGCTGCCTCATGCACTTTAGGCAGATAAACGTACGCCGGCTGACCGGTGAGCGCGAGCCTGGACGCGGTCCAGAAGCTGATGAAATCGGTTCCGAGCGGTTTACCGAAAGCATCCATGCCGCCTCGGCAGGTGGCGAAGTAGGCTACGATCCCGATGCCGGTCATCGTTGCTAACACGAGGCACCATGCGCGGGACCTCTCCCGTGTCAGCCACCTTGCCTCTCCCAACCGTTCGAGAGAACCGGGCTGATTGATATCTGCTTGCATGAGGTCCTGCGCGAAGGATGTGACTGGTTAAACGAAAACAACTATACCGCTTGGTGATTACCCGGAACGGAATTAGGACGGCGAGCTGTTTTCGCCAGCTTCGAAATGTTGCAATTTATCAAATCTAGATACCTGAGTTGTTCGCCTGAATACTTGCCACAGAATTGGCGGTTTGTTTGCCGGCGCGGTCGAGATCAGGGGGAAACCTTGTAGCCGATGAGCGTAGCGCAGCGCGCGCCACGATGGCGAACAGCGGGACAAGAAACAAGATGCCGGCCGCAGCACTGGTCTGTTTTGCCAGCGGCGCAGCCAGTATGGGAAGAAGGGTCAAGATCACTCCGTGCAGACGCCAGCGCGGAACGCCGTCCTCCCGAGACAGCCACAACGGCACAAATGCTAGAAAGGTTAAGTCGTAGTCGAACACATAGGGTGTGGCCAGCACGATGCCGAGGACGAGCGAGCAGTGCTTCAGCGTCTCGGACGCCGTACTGCGCCAGACCAGCGCCACTAAAGCAGCCACAATCACAGTTGCAACACTCTGTGCCGCATAGGCGATCCCAAGCGATGCACTCATATGCCGCAGCAGAACGAACACCGAGATCATACGATGGGAAATACCCGTGCCTTGCTCGAGGATTAAGGTTCGGACAACCTGACTGTGGAGTAAGAAAACTTGCCAGATCTCCGGACCATAGACGAGCGAGGTGACAATGAAGAGCGTCACTGCCGAGCCAGCGAAACCGGCGAGAGCTTGCCACCGTGATCCGGCCAGCAACGCCAGGGGGATCAGGAAAGCAAGCTGTGGCTTATAGAGCATCAGAGAAAGGATTGCCCCTGCCATCCAAGGCCGCTGTGACAGCAGTGTAAGGCCCCAGCCGATGATCGCGGCCGTCCAAAGGCCGTTCTGACCAGCGACGACGTTAATGAAGACTGCTGGAAGGGCGGCTGAATACAGCGCCCAATCCTTGGGCAAGCTTCTGCGGATCAGCAGTGCAAAACAGACCCACCCGCTAGTCAGCCACAACATCCATCCTGGCCAAAAGGGTAAGGCCCCGATCGGTGCCATGAGCAGCAGCAGAAAAGGCGGGTACGCGAACTGGTAGATATCGTGCGCATGCGGGACGGCGCTCATGACCACCTGCTGGAACCGCACCATCGAATATGCAGTCCGCGCTTGGCCATGAAGAGCAAGCCAAGCGGAAAACGCAAAGTCAGGGTAATCGGCTGTGCAAGGACGGGATGTGTCGACGAGGCAGGTCGTCACCAAATTCGCTGCCACGGCCAGGATGGAAACCACGATCCAGATCACAGCGATCGCACGCAGGCGATCCTCGTTGAGGAAGACAGCACGGCGACCACTGATCTGTCGGCCGCCACTCGCTACCGCCATCACACTCGCTTCCCATACCGTTGACATTGCGCCGGTAACGGCAGACCGATACTAGGACGTTACGTCAGGCAGCGGTAGCCGATTTAGCCGCCGGACCTTCGCCCGCGAGGTAACCCTTACAGTTTTCCACTAGGGAGTAGAGTGTCGTGCCGCTGCTCCTTGACGGAAGTTGCCAAGGATGTCGTGTGAGCACACCCGCGAGGCAGATTGAGAACACCGCCAGAGTGCCTCCTGCGAAACAGGTCAACGGGGCAGTCGATTTTCGGCCCGACACTCGTCTCGGTACCAAACCGCGTGACTACCCGCCCGCCGGCGCAGTGACAGCATCGGCTGCTCCACAAACCGGTAGGACGCAGCAGCCATAACCGCCGCCAGTGGCAACCCGACCGCCAGCCAAAGCGCACGCCGCGACCCTGAAAGGTAATCCGCCACCATGAACGCGCCCCAGTGCCACAGATACAGCGAATAGCTGAGCCGCCCGATCAGCAGCACGACAGGCAAAGCCAGAAACCGACCTATCCCGCTTTCCCGATGCAGTAGCGCCGGGAACAGCAGGAGCAACGCTAAGCCCTGAGAAGACGTGCGTATGACCTGCCTGGTGAAGTCGCCGGTAAGCAGAAAGCTGCACGCGAGCACCAGCAGCCCGCACATCCATAGCCGTGTCGCCGCAGCCACCCAATCCGGCCGCCGCTGCTCGACCACGGCAAGCACGGCGCCCCAGGCGATCGAGTCGATGCGGGTGTCTGTGCCCTGGTACAGCCGGTTGTAGCGCCAGGCCGGGTTCGTCTGCACACGCCCGCACATGGCGGAGAAATGCCACGTGCAGTGGGCGAACAGCCAGGCGCGCCAGCACAGCACGGCCACGCACAGTCCGAGCAGGCCGAGCGCGAGGAACCGCCAGCGCCAAGTGGCGGCCAGTACGAGCGGCCAGATGGCGTAGAAATGCTCCTCGATCGCCAGCGACCACAGGATGTTGAACGGATGGCGCACGCCGGCCAACGTGGAACGGTAGCCCACCCAGAGGTCGAAGACATTCGCGCCGTAGAACACCGCCGTCAGCCAGCCCAGCGCCGAGACGTGGCCGCCTAGCGCGACGTAGGCAGCACCGGCCACGGCCACATAGGCCACGCCGGCCGGCAGCAGACGCAGCACACGACGCAGGTAGAAGCCGCCGAAGCCTATGCGGCCGCTGCGGGCCAGGCCGGCCAGCAACTGCCTGGTGATCAGGTAGCCGCTGATGAAGAAGAACAGCGTGACGCCGAAAGCGCCGGGTACCAGGCGGTCCAGCCCGGCATGGGCGGCGACGACCAGCAGGATGGCCACCGCACGCAGGCCGTCCAGGGCCGGGATGTAGGTTGTGGCGTGGTCCTTGGGCACGGGCATACTATTGCGTTGGTGAGATGAAGGAAGGAAGGCCTTCTTTTTTGAAAAAAGAAGCAAAAAACTTTCGCTTCCTCGCTGCTGAAGCGCTTCAGCAGGTATAGGAAGCACCCGGCTGGTGCAGATGCGCGGGGAGCAAAAGTTTTTTGGTCCTTTTTTTCAAAAAAGGACTGCTTGCTTTCTTTCATGAACCAACATGTCCGCACGAGTCTAAGGGTGGAAAATCAGGCTGCCATGCACCTCGCTCGCCGCGGCGCCCAAATCCGGCGGCGGCGGAAACGGGCCGGCGCTCCGTATCGCCGCGCGTGCGGCTTCGTTGATCTCCGGCACACCGCAGGGATCGATGGAGAAGCCCGCCAGCGCGCCGCTTCGACCGACCGAGACCCGGTAGTTCACCACACACGTGTTCCGGCGGTCCCAGGCAAGGCTGGGCTGGTGCTTGGCGGCGAGCACGCGGGCACGCACCGCGGCCTCGAACCCCGCCAGCGTGCCGCGCGCGCCGCTGCCGCCGCCAGCATCGGCGGCCACGTCCAGCCCCAGCCCGCTATCGGACGCCGCACCGAAATGGCTGGCCGGATGCGAAGCGGGCGCCGCCGGGGTGATGGCGCGCGGCGCCAGAGGCTGCACGGGCGGCGGGGCGGCAAGGGTGATTTCCGGCACCGGCACCGCCAGCAAGGGCGGCGCTGACAGGGTCGGTTGTATGCGTGCGAGCGGCGGCGGCTTGCTGGGCGGCGCCAGGATCAGCGTGGCAGGCAGCACAGCCGGCAGTAGCGGCGGGATAACGCCGGTACTGGTGAGCGCCACCAGCAGCAGCACGTGCAAGCCGGCCACCAGGCCCAGCGCCACCGCACGCTGCGTGCCGGATGTCCTGAGCGATGCGGCTTGCGGCTGAATCATGCGGTCTGCGGGCTAGCCAGGCTGCGCGCCCATGATCGCGCCCTCGATAAGCTGTCTGACCGGCGAGGCCATGCCGGGGTCCCACGAGGTGCGCGGCCCGATGGTGACACCGCCGTCGACCACGAGCTGGGTCCCGGTGACAAAGGCGGAGGCGTCGCTAGCGAGATACAGGCAGGCCTGCGCCACGTGTTCGGGCGCGCCGGCAAGCTTAACCGGCTGGGAGTGCGGGGCTGCTTCGCGCAGAGTGTCGGCCACCCGGTCCAGTGTCGCCTGCGGCAGGTTCAGCCCGCGCAGGGCGCTGGTGAAGATGTCGGTCACCACGAAGCCGGGGCAGATGGCGTTCACCCGTATGCCGTAGCGCGCCAGTTCGGCGGCCGCCACCCGGCTGAGCTGCACCACGCCCGCCTTGGCCGCGGAATAGGCGATAGGCGCGGCACCCGTGGTGAAGGCGGCGATCGAGGCGGTGTTCACGATGGCGCCGCCGCGCGCCTTCATGTGCGGCACGGCATAGCGCATGCCCAGCGCCACGCCGCGCAGCAGCACCGAATGCGTCTTGTCCCACAGCGCGCCGGTCATCTCCTCAATGGACTCCACCGCGCCTGACGCGCCGGCGTTGTTGAACAGGATGTCGATCGCGCCGAACCGGTCGGCGGCCGCCTGCATCAGCGCCGCGATCTGCGCCTCGTCGCTCACGTCGCAATGCTGGTAGGCCACCGTCCCGCCAAGCCGAGCGGCCAGGGCCGCGCCCTTTTCGTCCTGCACGTCGGCCACCATCACGCGGGCACCCTCGGCCACGAACAGCTCCACCGTAGCCAAGCCGATCCCCGCACAGCCGCCAGTGATTACGGCGACCTTGTTTTCTAAGCGCGGCATGTCGGTATCCTCAGCGGAGGGGGGAACTTGGTCGAAGTGGTTTAGGGTGCGTACCCTAATCGGGTCAAGTCATGCCTGGCGCGCCAGCGCCAGAGCAGGCACGGCCGTGGCGTAGGGTGTGAACAGCGCCTCTACCTGCGTCATGCCCCAGCGCAGATGCTCGCGCGTGATGGTGGCCTGGCCCTGCCTGGCGCCCACGTAGTCGATCCAGCTGCCGCCGACGATCCAGGCGTTCACCACCAGTGACTCCAGCTCGGCCGGAGTGGCCCGCAGCACGCCGTCGCGCACCAGCGCTTCCAGCATGCGGCGCACCTGGGCCTGCCCCGTCCGCGTCAGTTCGGCCAGTCGCGGCTGCAGCGAGGGCGCCAGATGGTAGGTTACGGCCGTGTAGAACAGCCGCCACTCCCACATCGTCTCGAACCAGCCCTCCAGGTAAAGCCTGTGACGCGCGGTTTCGCGTTCAGACTCGCTGCCGGCGCTGGCCAGCGCAATCACGAACAGGTCGAACAACGCCTCGACGATCTGGTCCTTGCGCTGGAAATGGTAGTGCAGGTTGCCTTCGCTGATGCCCACGCTTTCGGCGATCTCGGCGGTGGTGACCTTGTTGGGGCCGCGCTCGTTGAACAGCTTGCGGCAGGCGTCGAGTATCCTGTCCCTGGTGCTGATCTTGGGTTCGGCCATTGCGGCGGGCTTGTCCTTTGGCAATTGGGCGAAGGGAGGAAGGAAGCACTTCTTTTTCGAGAAAAAGAAGCAAAAAGCTTTTGCGAGCGCTGTCGCGGAGCGTCAACGACACGCGCGTCAAACAGACAAAAGTTTTTTGGTTCTTTTTTTCGAAAAAGAATTGCTTTCTTGCTTGCCTAAAATGGCAGAACCGCCTGGCGCCCCTCACTGACCACGCCCACCTCCGCGTCGGCAAACCGCAGACGCAGCTTCGCGCCAGGCTTCACCTCGGACGCGCGCGTCACCGCATGGCCGCGCGCGTCGCGCACCAGCACGAACCCGCGTGCCAGCACCCGCTCGTAGGACGCGCCGTCCAGCCGGGCGGCCAGCACGTCCAGCTGCCCGCGCTGCGACCGCAGCCGCGCCGCGATGCCGGCGAGCGTGAGGAGCGGCAGCACCCGGACGGCGGCGTGGCGCTGGCGTGACAGCTCTGCCCGCGCGGCGCCATCCAGGCGGAGCCCGGTGTTGTCCACCGCCGCCCGGCGCGCGGCGATTAACGCGTGCGGGTCCGGTATCCGGCGTTCGGCGCGGGCCAGTGCCGCCACGCGCCCAGCCAGCAAGGCGGGCAGTGCGGCGTCCAGCAGCGGCATCACACGCATGGCGGTGTCCCGGTGACGCGCAAGCCCGGTGCGCAACGCCCCCAGCAGCCGCAACCCACTGTAATCCAGCCCGGCCCGTCGCGCCGCGATCAGCGCGTGAGGGTCCGGGATGTGCCGCTCCGCCCGGTGCAGCGCCGCGCCGCGCGAAGCCAGCAGGTTCGGCGGCGCCAGGTCCAGCCGCTGCGCGCGGTCATCCAGCCGCTGCCGCGCCGCATACAGGATGCCAGGCAGGTCTGGCAGCCGCGCACCGGCTGCAGCAAGCCGCGCGCCGGCGTTCTGCGCCGTCCGGTCCAGCGCGCCGGCCAGCCGCGCCGTCTTCTGCGCCAGATCGGCCAGCAGTTCGGTGCGGGACGGCACCGCCAGCTCGGCCGCGGCGGTGGGCGTGGGCGCGCGGCGATCGCTCACATGGTCGATCAGCGTGGTGTCCGTCTCGTGCCCCACCGCGCTGATCAGCGGGATGCGGCAGGCGGAAGCCGCGCGCAGCACCGCCTCGTCGTTGAAGGCCATCAGGTCCTCCAGGCTGCCGCCGCCGCGCGCCACGATCAGCACGTCCGGCCGGCGTATGCCGTGCGCCGGCAGCCGGTCCATGCCGGCGATCGCCGCGGCGATTTTGGCCCCCGCCCCCTCGCCCTGCACCGGCACCGGCCACAGCAGGATGGGCCGGGGAAAGCGGCGCGCGATGGTCGTCATGATGTCGTGCAGCACGGCGCCGCTGGCCGACGTCACCACGCCCACCACGCCCGGCAGCACGGGCAAGGCGCGCTTTGCCGCGGCGTCGAACAGCCCCTCGGCCGCCAGGCGCGCGCGCAGCATCTCGATTCGCGCCAGAAGCGCGCCGGCGCCGGCATATTCCAGCCGGTCGATCATCAGCTGGTATTCGGAGCGGTCGCCATAGGCGCTGATCTTGCCGGTGGCGATCACCTCCACGCCGTTCTCCGGCTTCAGACCCACGCGCGGCAGCGTGGTCTTCCAGATCACCGCGCGTATCTTGCCGCCCTCGTCCTTCAGGCTGAGATAGGCGTGGCCGCTGCTGTAGAGCTTATACTCGGTGATCTCGCCGCGCACGCGTATGCGGCCAAAGGCGCCTTCCAGCGTGCGTTTTATGGCGCCTGAGAGTTCGCCTACGCTGTACTCTGGGATGTTGCTCTGCTTGGCGGGGGCTTCGTCCATAGGGAGGAAGAAAGGCCTTCTTTTTTGAAAAAAAGAAGCAAAAAACTTTTGCTCCTGTCGCTGCGCCGGCGTCCGCGTTTGGCAGACGGCACCCGACTGGTGCAGATGCGTGGGAAGTAAAAGTTTTTTGGTCCTTTTTTTCAAAAAAGGACTGCTTGCCTTCCTCGAAAGTGACCGAAAATGCGCGTGCTGATTGTAGGCGGAGGCGGCAGGGAACACGCCCTAGCCTGGGCGATAAACCAGTCTCCCCTGCTGACCAAGCTGTTCGTGGCCCCAGGCAACCCGGGCACCGCCGCCATCGCCGAAAACGTGGCGATAGGCGCGCTGGACGTCCCCGCGCTGGTGGCATTCGCACGAGCGGAAAACATCGATCTGGTGGTGCCAGGCCCGGAGGCGCCGCTGGTGGCTGGCCTGGCGGACGCGCTCGCCCATGTTGGCCTGCGCTGCTGCGGCCCCAATGCCGCGGCCGCAGCACTGGAGGGCAGCAAGGCGTTTGCCAAGGAGATCTGCGACTCCGCCGGCATCCCCACCGCGCGCTGGGAGCGCTTCGACGACGAAGCCGCGGCACTGGACTTCGTCGAGCGCCGCGGTGCGCCGATCGTGGTGAAGGCGGACGGCCTTGCCGCCGGCAAGGGTGTGGTCGTCGCCCACACCACCGAGGAAGCCACAGCCGCGATCCACGCCATGCTGGGCGCCCGCATTTTGGGCGAGGCGGGCGCCGCCATCGTCATCGAGGAGTGCCTGACCGGCGAGGAGGTGAGCCTGTTCGCCTTGTGCGACGGCACGAACGCCGTTTTGCTGGGTGCGGCACAGGACCACAAACGGGTGGGCGACGGCGACGCCGGGCCAAACACCGGCGGCATGGGCGCGGTCTCGCCGCCCTCGCGCTTCGACGAGGCCGCCCAGCACGCTGCGATGGAGGCGTTCATCCGTCCGGCGCTGGCCCAAATGGCAGCGCGTGGTGCTCCGTTTAGCGGCATCCTGTTCGCCGGCCTGATGCTCACGGCCGACGGCGCCAGGCTGATCGAATACAACGTCCGCCTGGGCGATCCGGAGGCCCAGGTGATCCTGCCGCGTTTGCAGACAGACCTGCTGGCCGCCCTGCTTGCCGCCGCGAACGGCAATCTGGGCGGCATCACGCCCGCCTGGCTACAGACCACCTGCGTGGCCGTGGTGCTCGCCGCGCCCGGCTATCCCGCGGCGGTTACCACGGGCGCTCCCATCACGGGGCTGCTCGAGGCCGCCGCCCTGCCGCACGTCGCCATCTTCCATGCCGGGACGGACATACGCGAAGGCCACGTCGTCGCCGCCGGCGGCCGCGTGCTCAGCATCTGCGGCACCGGCCCGGACGTGGCCACCGCCCGGGCCGCCGCCTACGCCGGCGTGGACGCGATCGGCTTCCCCGGCGTGGTGTTGCGGCGCGATATCGGCCTGCGCGCGATGGGAGAGACAGCATGAGCGTCCACGGCGCCACCAAGCCGATCACGGTGCCCGACCTGCGCCGCATGAAGGGCACGCCGCAGGTGTGGCTGACCGCCTACACCACGCCTATGGCGCAGCGCCTGGACGAACATTGCGACGCGCTGCTGGTGGGCGACTCCCTCGGCATGGTGCTCTACGGCCTGCCGAGCACGCTGTCCGTCAGCCTCGATACCATGATTGCGCATGGTGCGGCCGTGGTGCGCGGCGCCAAGCACGCCTGCATCGTGGTGGACCTGCCGTTCGGCAGCTACCAGCAGAGCCCGCAGCAGGCTTTCGCAAGCGCCGCCCGCGTGCTGGCAGAGACCGGTGCCTCGGCCGTGAAGCTGGAGGGTGGGGTGGAGATGGCAGAGACCATCGCCTTTCTTACCGCGCGCGGCATACCGGTTTGCGGCCATGTGGGCCTGATGCCGCAATCGGTGAACGTGGCAGGCGGCTTCCGTGCCACCGGCCGCACGCAGGACGAAGCGGCCAAGGTGACCGCGGACGCCCAGGCCGTGGCGGACGCCGGCGCGTTCGCGGTGGTGCTGGAGGGCACGCTGGAACCCGTCGCCGCCGCGATAACCAGGCAGGTCGCCATCCCCACTATCGGCATCGGCGCCTCGGCCGAGTGCGACGGGCAGGTGCTGGTGATCGACGACGTGCTCGGCACTTTCAACGACTTCACCCCGCGCTTCGTAAAGCGCTACGCCACGCTGGGCGAGGACATCTCCCGCGCTGCCGCCGCCTACGCCGCGGACGTGCGTGCGCGGGCGTTCCCGGCGGTGGAGCACACGTTTCGGAAAGCGAGGTAAGCAAGCCTTCTTTTTTGAAAAAAAGAAGCAAAAAACTTTTGTCCCCACGCCTGCATTGACGTGCGGCCAAATGCCGAAGATGTGCGCGTCGGCAGGACTTGGCCTGGCTCACGTGCCAGAGAGAAATCGAAAGTTTTGTTTCTCTTGAGAAAAAAGGCCGTTCTTTCTTCCAGACGTGTCCCCGCCACCGATTCCTAAGAATTTCCGAGAACCGCGAGACAGGATGGATCACGACGAAACTGACCTTAGCGCCGGACCAGGCCGCCGTGGGGCCGCCGCTCGGTTGCCGCGCCCTGTGCGCGCCGTGATATTCGACCTGGACGGCACGTTGCTGGACACCGAGCGTGCGTATCGTGCCGCCTTTCTGGACACGGTTGCCGCGTTCGGCCGCGTGTTGCCGCACGGCGCTTACGATGCGCTCGTAGGGCTGCCCACGACCACACGCCGCAAGCTCCTGCCCGCGATACTCGGCGCAGACTGCCCGACGGAGGCGTTTTTCGACAGCTACTACAAGACCCGGGCCCGCTATCTGGCAGGCGGCATCACGCTGAAGCCTGGCGCGTCTGACCTTCTCGCCTGGCTTCAGGCTCAGCAAATCCCCGCGGCGATATCGACATCGGCCAGCGCCGCCACTGCCGCCAGTCACCTGCATGCGGCCGGGCTGGCCGGGCGGTTTCATCCTGTCGTTACCCGCGACGACGTCGCACGCGGCAAGCCGGCGCCTGACAGCTTTACCCTGGCCGCGGACCGTCTTGGCATCCCGGCTTGTGATTGCCTGGCGCTTGAGGATTCGGCCTGTGGCGTGGCCGCCGCGCACGCGGCCGGCATGATGGTGGTGATGGTGCCGGACGTGGTGGCGCCTGCGCCTGACACGGTTCGGCTTTGCGGGGCGGTGATGAACACCCTTTACGATGTGGCCTGGTTGCTGGAAACCTGCTGGACGAATGATCGTTCCCGGTTACGTGTATAAGGAAGAAAGCAGTCCTTTTTTGAAAAAAAGGACCAAAAAACTTTCGCCGCTGCCGCTGCCGCTGCCTATGCAGCCGCTGCTGTTGTTCGGCCTGCGCGCGGCGTCTCGCAGGCGAACGGACCAAAAGTTTCTTGCTTCTTCTTTTCAAAAAAGAAGGCCTTCCTTCCTGTGCGCCTGATAATCTTCGGCCTCTCGGTCTCCTCCTCCTGGGGCAACGGCCACGCCACGCTCTGGCGCGGCCTCATCGCGGCACTCGCTGAAGCCGGCCACCGGATCACCTTCTTCGAACGCGACGTTCCCTACTACGCCGAGAACCGCGACCTGACCGAGCTGGGCGAAGGCGCGTCCCTGGTGCTCTACCGGGATTGGGCGGGCGTTGCCGCGCAGGCGCGCCGCGCGGCGGACGATGCGGACGCGGCGATCGTCACCTCTTTCTGCCCCGATGCGCTGGAAGCAGCGGACATGCTGGGCTGCAGCCGCGTGGCGCTGCGGTGCTTCTACGACCTGGACACGCCGGTTACCTTGGACAGGCTATCCGCGGACGAATCGGTCCCCTATATCGGCCCGCGCGGCCTCGCTGATTTCGATCTCGTCCTAAGCTACACTGGCGGTGCGACGCTCGATGCCTTGCGCACGCGGCTAGGCGCCATCCGGTCAGCCGCGCTGTACGGCTGGGTCGATCCCGGCCTGTATCGCCAAGTCGCCGCCGAACCGCGCTATGGGGCGGACCTGTCCTATCTCGGTACGTACGCCGCGGACCGGCAGGACACGCTGCGGCGGCTGTTCGTGGAGGCGGCGCGCGGCAGGCCGGACCGGCGCTTCGTCATCGGCGGCGCGCAATATCCCAAGGACTTCCCCTGGACGCCGAACATCTTCTTCGTCCGCCACCTGCCGCCTGCCGAGCATCCCGGCTTCTACAGTTCATCGCGTCTCACGCTGAACGTCACGCGCGCGGCGATGGCGGCGATGGGCTGGTGCCCGTCGGGCCGGCTGTTCGAGGCGGCGGCTTGCGGCACGCCCATCCTGAGCGACACCTGGCCGGGCCTGGACGCCTTTTTCGAGCCCGGCCGCGAGATCATGATCGCCGAGACCACCGAGGACGCACTACAGGCCATCGACACCGCGCCTGAGGACCTGGCGCGCATGGCGGCGCGCGCCCGCGCCCGCGTGCTGGCCGAACATACCGCCGCGCACCGTGCGGACACTCTGATCGCGCTGTTCGAAGGCGCGCTCAACAAGATAGAGGCCTGACGGTCATGTGGGGCATTATCCCGGCAGCCGGCAACGGCACGCGCATCCAGCCGCTGGCCTTTTCCAAGGAGCTGCTGCCTGTTGGCAGCAGGCGCGATGCGAACGGCGTGGAAAGGCCGCGTGCGGTCAGCGAGTACCTCGTGGAGCGCATGGCGCGCGCTGGCGTAAACAAGCTTTGTTTTGTCATCTCGCCCGCTAAATCCGACATACTGGGCTATTTCGGCGGCGCCATCGGTGACGTGTCGCTTGCCTATGTGGTGCAGGACTGCGCGCGCGGCCTGTGCGACGCCATCTTCCGCGCACTGCCGCTCATCCCGCACGACGAGATGGTCGTCATCGGCCTGCCGGACACGATCTGGTTTCCCTCCGACAGCCTGGCGCAGCTTCCCGCCGACCGTTTCAGCTTCCTGCTGTTCCCCGTCGAGCACCCGGAACTGTTCGACGCGGTCGAGCTCGACGCGGACGGACGCGTGCAGCGCATCATCGTCAAGCAGCCCGATCCAGGCACGAACTGGATCTGGGGCGCATTCAGCCTGCCCGGCCACACCCTGCACGCGCTGCACGCCCTCTGGCAGCAGCGCGGCTGCGCGGACGAGTATATCGGCACGCTCGTCAACGCCTGGCTCGACGCCGGCGGTGAGGCGTTCGGTGTGCGCGCAGGCCAGCGCTATGTGGACGTGGGCACCTTGCACGGCTACCGCCAGGCCGTGCATCTGCTGGGCGAGGACGAGACTCCGCAACCGAAGGTGCAAGACTATGCCTGACGACGTGACACCGGCGCGCTGGACCAGGGAGGCGATAGCCGAGCGCGCCCAGGCGCTTGGGCCGTGGTTCCACAATTTGGACCTGCACGGCGTGCGCACCGCGCCGGATCATTTCCTAGGCGATTTCCCCACCGTCAAATGGCGCAGCTTTGCCGCCGACATACCCGCCGACCTCACCGGCAAGACCGTGCTGGACATCGGTTGTAACGGCGGTTTCTACAGCATGGAGATGAAGCGCCGGGGTGCGGCGCGCGTGATCGGCATAGACGTGGACGAGGACTACCTGGCGCAAGCCCGCTTTGCCGCCGAGGTGGAGGGCCTCGACATCGATTTCCGCCGCATGTCGGTGTACGACGTAGGTGCGCTGGGCGAACGCTTCGACGTCGTGTTCTTCATCGGCGTGCTCTACCACCTTCGCCATCCGCTGCTGGCGCTGGACCTGATACACGAACACGCGGCGCGGGACCTGCTGGTGTTCCAATCCCTGCAGCGTGGCAGCCCCGCCATCACGCCCGTCGAGCATGACTACAAGTTCTGGGACGAGGATCATTTCAACGATCCCGGTTACCCCAAGCTGCATTTCATCGAACATCGCTACAGCAACGACCAGACGAACTGGTGGGCGCCCAACCGTGCCGCCTCGGCCGCCATGCTGCGCAGCGCCGGGTTCGAAATAACCAGCCACCCGGAGGAAGAGATTTTTATCGCCCGCCGCGTGGAGCGCGCGTATCCCGAATTCGGCGCGGTGTATCCGGAGCGCGCCCGATGATCGAGGCCGCGATGATCTGGAACGAGCCGAACAACAAGAGCCATTGGGACCTCGAGAACGACCCTGGCTGGACGGCCTTTGCCGCAATGACCAAACTCGCCGGCGCCGCAATCGCCGCCGAAGCGCCAGGCCTGCCGCGCGTGCTCGGCGGCATGTCGCCGATAGACCCGGACTTCCTGCGCGTGCTGCAGGCGCAGGGCGTGATGGAACAGCTGGACGCGGTCGCCGTGCACGGCTTCCCGCTGGACTGGAACAACTGGCTGCTGAACGAATGGCCGGACAAGCTCGCCAGCATCCAGGCCTGTACGAAAATGCCTGTCTGGGTCAGCGAAGTCGGCATCTCCACGTTCGGCGCTGAGGAGGTGCAGGAATGGGGCCTGAAGCGCACCGCCGAGCTGCTGATCGGACGCGCCCCGCGCATTCACTGGTATAGCTTGTATGATCTTCCCGCCGCCTGGCCGGCCACCACGCGCCACCGCGAAGCCGAAGGCTCCTCCTACTACCGCCACTTCCACATGGGCCTGCTGGACGAGCATGGCACCCCGAAACGCGCCGCCCGCCATTTCGCGGACTACACCCCGGAGATCGGCCTGTGCCAGTGGTTCCACTACCAGGACCACCGGCTGGACGATGCCGTGCGCCACATGCGCGACATGGGTGTCACCTACCTGCGCACCGGCCTGAGCTGGGCCGATTTCTACCGGCCGGATGCGCTAGCCTGGTTCGACCGCCAGATGCGCGCGCTGGAAGAGTTCCGCGTGACCGTCACCTTCTGCTTCACCCCGGAAGACCGCGGCATCTGGGCGCACCACACCGCACCGCCAAGGAACCCGCACGAGTTTGCAGAGTTCTGCGCCACCATGATCCGCCGCTACGCGCCCGGCCGCGCAGACACCACACCCGAACGCGCGCTGGTGGAGCAGCCGAGCTGACGCCGGCGCAGACGGTTCTCGACGCCCTCGCCCGCCGGCGGCCGGTAGCCCTGCCGGTGGCGCTCGTCGCCGCCCATCCGGACGACGAGACCATCGGCGCCGGTGCCAGCCTGCGCCTGTTCGACGACCTGTTGCTGATACATGTGACCGACGGTGCGCCCACAGACTTGAACGACGCACGCCGTGCCGGCTTCGGCACGCTGGCCGCCTACGCCGCTGCGCGGCGTTCCGAGCTTGTCGCTGCGCTGCACGCCGGCCAGGCCCACCCGCGCACCCTGGCCCTGGACCTGCCGGACCAGGGCGCCTCGGCGGAGATGACGCCGCTCGCCTTCCGCCTGGCCGCGCTGTTCGCCGCGCACGGCACGCAAGTCGTCATCACCCACCCCTACGAAGGCGGCCACCCGGACCATGACGCCACCGCGCTCGGCGTGCATCGCGCCGTGCGCGGAACCGGCATCGCCATACTGGAGATGGCCAGCTACCACGCGGGCGAGGACGGCCGCCTGGCCACCGGCCAGTTCCTGCCAGGCGGCGGCGAGCCTGTGGAAATCCTGCTGCCGCCGCAGGAGCAGGACCGCAAGCGCGAAATGATGGCCTGCTTCGCCACGCAGCGCGCCACGCTCGCCTGGTTCGGCACCCAGCGCGAAGCCTTCCGAACAGCCCCCGACTACGACTTCACCCAGCCGCCGCACCCTGGCGAGCTGAACTACGAACGCCACGATTGGGGCATGACGGGCGCCGCGTGGCGCCATCTGGCCGCGGCCGCCACGGCGTGACACGCCGGCTCACCGTCCTGCAGGCCGCCTACGCACTGGCGCCCGTGGGCCCGGACGCGGTGGGTGGCGCCGAACAAATCCTCTCCAGCCTGGACCACGCGCTGACCGAAGCCGGCCACCGCTCGCTGGTCGTGGCCTGCCGCGGCAGCCACGCCGCCGGCACCTGGATAGACACCGGCGTGGATCCAAAGGCCATACTGGACGACACCGCCCGGGCGCAAGCCGAAGCCGCCACCCGGGACGCCATCGCACGCACCCTGGAGACCACCCACGTAGACGTGCTGCACCTGCACGGCCTGGATTTCCCGCGCACCCTGCCGGATGCGGCGCCTCCTACCCTGGTCACGCTGCATCTGCCGCCGGATTGGTATGCCGCACTGCCGTCCCGCCCAGGCCTGCATTACAATTGCGTCTCGCCGTCCCAGCATGCTGCCTGCCGCAGCCTCGGGCCGCCCGCCGGCCTGCTCCCGCCAATCCCGAACGGCGTCCCTGTGCAGCGCCTGGCCACAACGCGCATCTCCCGGCGGCGCTTCGCCCTGATGCTGGGCCGTGTCTGCCGGGAGAAAGGCCAGCACATCGCGCTGCAAGCGGCGCACCTCGCCGGGACCCCGCTGATCCTCGGCGGCGCGGCCTTCCCCTACCCCGACCACCAAGCCTATTACCGGACCGAAGTGGCCCCCCGCCTGGATGCGCAACGGCGGTTCGCGGGCCCGCTCGGCTTCGCCCGCAAGCGGCGTTTCCTGGCCGCCGCCAGCTGCCTCCTCGTGCCCAGCCAGGCGGCCGAGACCAGCTCGCTCGTCGCCATGGAGGCGCTTGCCTGTGGCACCCCTGTCATCGCTTTCCCGTCCGGCGCCCTGCCGGACATCGTGGAAGACGGCCGCACCGGGTTCCTCGTGCGCAACGCGGCCGAGATGGCGCGCGCTATTGGCCAGGTGGGCACGCTGGATCGCGATGTTTGCCGGCACGTGGCTCGCGAACGGTTCGATCTGCGTTGGATGACGGATGCTTACTTGAGGTGCTACGGGCTATTGAGCGGTGAAGGAGAAAGTAAGGCCTTCTTTTTTGAAAAAAAGAAGCAAAAAACTTTTGTTCCTGACGCCTGCGGCAACGAACGTGCAAGCCTGATAAACGATACGGCTGCATCGGCGGCGTCAGGAACAAAAGTTTTTTGGTCCTTTTTTTCAAAAAAGGACTGCTTGCCTTGCCTTGCCTAACCCTGGCCATCGAAACCAGTTTGCAGGAACTCGCCGCAGACTGGCAGGAGCTGTGGCAACGCACACCAGCCGCCACGCCATTCCAGTCGCCCGCCTGGCAGCTTGCCTGGTGGGCGCAGTTCGGCACGCCGCATGCCGTGCTGGCCAGCCTGCGTGCGGACGGCCGCCTGATCGGTCTGCTGCCGTGCTACGTGCTGCCGGCGGACGGCGGCAAACTGCTGCCGATTGGTGCCGGCATCAGCGACACGCTGGACGTGCTGCTGGCCCCTGAAGCGCCGCCCGATGCTGCCGCACGACTGCTGTCGGAAGCCTTGCGCGCGGCTGGCCCAATCGCGCGCGCGGACCTGATAGATGTGCCGCCGGACTCGCCTTTGCGCACTGTGCCGGCGCCGTGCGGCTGGCAAAGCACACTCAGCCGCGGCGAGCCTTGTCCGGTGCTGGCGCTGACGGGCGCGCGCCTGCGCGAAATCATCCCCGCCGCCGCGCACCGCAAGCTGCGCATGAACCGCAACCGGGCGCTGCGCGAAGGTGGCGCGACACTGCATTTCGCAACATCCGAGACTTTGACAACGTCGCTGGATACCGTGTTCACCCTGCATGCCGCGCGTTGGATGGCGCGCGGCGAACCGGGCGGCGTGCTGGCGGATGAGCGTGTGGGCGCCTGCCTGCGCGCGGCCGCACCCGGCTTGCACGCATCCGGCGCGCTGCTTGTGGCGGAGCTTCGCATCGGGCCGGACGTGGCGGCCGCCTGCCTGGCGTTTCTCGCCGGCGCCGATCGTCTGCTGCTGTATCTGGGGGGGTTCGATGCGGCCTACGCGTCCTGCAGCCCGGGGTCGCTGCTGGTCGACGTGCTGGCCCGCAAATGTATCGGCGAGAACAGGCGGGAAATCCATTTCCTGCGCGGCGGCGAGGCTTACAAATACGCCTGGGGCGCGGTGGACCGGCACAACGCCACGCGCAGCTTCGTGCCGGCGTGAGTGCCGTCGCCGCCTGGCTGGCCGGCGAGATCTCGCCCGAAGTGGCGCTGAGCCGCCTGTTGCTCGGCGGGCTTACACCGGATGAGATATTGGCAGCCGTGCCGCCCGGCTCGGCGCTTGCCGCCCTCGCTGTGCGGCAGCAGGCCAATCTGGGCGCCGTAGCCCGCATGCTCGCCCAGGCTCGAATCAACCATTCCGGCGCTCAGGATGCGCAGGCCATCGCGCGCATGTTCGATCGCGCCGTGGCCGAAGCGCCCGACGCAAGTGTGGCCGCTTACACCCTGAACGATCCGGAGGTGGCGGCGCGGGCCACCGCCGAGATCGTGGGCTGGCTCGTCAACCAAGGCCTGGCGGTGGGCCCGGTGCTGGACCTCGGGTGCGGAACCGGGCGGGTGGCTGCGGCACTGGCGCCCTACGCGGAGCCGGTGCTGGGGCTGGACGTCTCACCAGGCATGGTGGCCGAAGCACAGCGGCGCTATGGCACCGACCGGCGCCTGGCTTTCGCGGTGACGGACGGTCAGCCGCCTGGCGATCTGCCGGCCGGCAGCCTTGGCCTCGTCCTGGCGGTGGACAGCTTTCCTTACCTGATCCAATCCGGCCTTGCAGACGCACATGCCGCGTCGGCCGCGAAATGCCTGCGGCCCGGCGGCGCGCTGGTGATCCTGAACCTGTCCTATGAGGGCGACGCCAGCGCGCACGTGGGCGGCTGGTGCGCCGCGTATGGCCTGTCGCCCGAGCAGTGCGGAACGCGGCCGTTCACATTGTGGGACGGCACCGCGTTCGTGCTGCGGCGCGGCGAACGGCATCAGTGTTAAGGCGGCTTTTCGTCACGTTAACCAGCGGACGGACCTGTTGACATGTCGGCAAGTATGGGGCTCTGCCCCAAACCCCGCTGGGGCCTTGAGGCCCCAAAACCCCCATCTGCTTAGCAACGCTGATAATTCGATGTTCGGCTGGTTATCGCCGTTCCGCTTTGCAGATCGCCCGGGCTGCTTCGACTGGGTTCCGACGGTGCGCATCGCAAACTGACAGATGTCAGGCGGAAACTTCGCGGAACATGAATAAGCAGATTTCGGTGTGGACCCGAAGCTTGACGAGCGGCTGAAGGAAAATAGGTTGTGCAGGCAACTACGCCAGAGACAGCGGCCTGAATACAAAAGTGCACGGACAACGATGGGGGAAACCATCAGCACGCAACAAGTCACAATTTAGGCCCGCGCGGGCCATTCTGCCAGGCCGGTACGTAGTTTGCGAAACTGCAGCCCATCTGCGGCAGTTTCGCCCACTCCGTGTATCAGACCACGTGAGCGAGAACGACTTCGTAACCCATCGCCACCCCACCGACGAGAGCGATACGCGCACCCAAAGCGTGACCCGACCGCTCCGGCATCAGGAGCATGACTGCCAAACCCACCACGGTCGAATACAACCCGATCTCGCCCATGTAACCGATCAGGCTCACAACTTCCTGGCTCATGCGACTCTCCGAACACGATTCACCATGTTCATGACGCTCGTGCAGGAGGAACGTTCCTACCCTGAACCGGCTGAACAAATCGTGAAGACGCCTCCTAGCGCGCCCGCCTCCAGCGTTCGGCGACAGCGGATCAAAAGCTTCATGCTTCTTTTCTCGAAAAAGAACGCCTTCGCTTCCTTCCTGAAACTAGAACGCCAAAGCGCTAGCCTGAACCACCAACGGCAAAGCCCGCACCTCCGAAAGCACCGTCTCGCTCAGGTCGCCGTCCACCGAAACCAGGCAGATCGCGTCGCCGCCGGCTTCTGCACGGCCCAGATGGAAGGTGGCGATGTTGATGCCGTGCCGTGCCAGCGTCTCGCCGAAACGGCCGATGAAGCCGGGCCTGTCCTGGTTGGTGACGTAGATCATCTGCGGCGCGAAATCGGCTTCCACCTTGATGTTCTTGATCTCGACCAGGCGCGGCTTGTTGCCGGCGAACAGCGTGCCGGCCACAGCGCGCGAGCCGCGGTCAGTTGTCACGGTTATGCGCACCAGCGTCTGATACTCGCTTGGCCGGTCATGCGTCGTCTCGGACACTTCGATTCCGTGCTCGCGCGCGGCCACCGGTGCGTTCACCATGTTCACGCCGGAAAGCACCGGCGCCAGCAGCCCGGCCAGCGCCGCGGCCGTCAGCGGCTTCTGGTTCAGGGCGGCCACCGCGCCTTCGTAGTCGATGGCGATCTTGCGTATTACGCCGTCCTGCGCGTGGGTGAGCTGGCCGGCGAACGCCCCGAGGCGCTGCACCAGCTCCATGTAGGGCCGCAGGCGCGGCGCGTCCTCGGCACTGACGGAGGCGGTGTTGATGGCGTTGGTGACGGCGCCTGTCAGCAGGAAATCGCTTATCTGTTCGGCCACCTGCAGTGCCACGTTCTCCTGCGCCTCGTTCGTGGACGCGCCAAGATGCGGCGTGCACACCACGTTCTCCAGGCCGAACAGCGCGCTGTCCTTGGCGGGTTCGGTCTCGAACACGTCCAGGGCCGCACCGCCGACCTGGCCGGAGGCGATCGCCTCGGCCAGCGCCGCTTCGTCGATCAGTCCGCCGCGTGCGCAATTGACGATGCGCACGCCGCGCTTGCATTTGGCCAGAGCCTCGCGCGAGAGGATGTTGCGCGTGGCATCCGTCATCGGCGTGTGCAGCGTGATGAAATCGGCGCGCGCCAGCAGCTCGTCCAGCTCCAGTTTTTCCACGCCCATGTCCAGCGCGCGCTTTTCGGACAGATAGGGGTCGAACGCCACCACACGCATGTGCAGGCCCTGCGCGCGGTCCGCCACGATGCTGCCGATGTTGCCGGCGCCGATCAGGCCGAGCGTCTTGCCGGTGAGCTCGGTGCCCATGAAGCGGTTCTTCTCCCACTTCCCGGCCTTCGTCGAAGCCGTGGCTTCCGGAATCTGCCTGGCCAGCGCGAACATCATCGCAATCGCATGTTCGGCCGTGGTGATCGAGTTGCCGTGCGGCGTGTTCATTACGATCACGCCGCGTGCGGTGGCCGATTTCAGGTCTACGTTGTCCACGCCGATGCCGGCGCGCCCGATGACCTTCAGCCTGGTGGCAACATCGAGCAACTCCTTGGTCACCTTGGTGGCCGAGCGTATCGCCAGCCCGTCATATTCGCCGATGATCGCGCGCAGTTCGGCGGGCGTCAGGCCAGGCTTGACGTCAACCTCTATGCCGCGATCGCGGAAGATCGCGACAGCTTCGGGAGAGAGCTTGTCGGAGATAAGAACTTTCGGCATTTGCGACTACTCCGCGGCCGATTTGACGTGTTCTGATGCTACCTGGGCGGCCGCCCAATCCAGCCACGGCATCAGCGCCTCGATGTCGGATGTCTCGACAGTGGCACCGCCCCAGATGCGCAAGCCCGGCGGCGCGTCGCGGTACGCGCCGACGTCCAGCGCCACGCCTTCCTTCTCCAGCATGGTGGCAATCTTCTTCGCCGCAGCCGCCTGCGCATCCGCGTCCAGCGCCGTGAACCATGGTGCGGAAATCGCCAGGCAGATGGACGTGCTGGAGCGGTTCTCCTCATTCTCAGCCAGGAACGACACCCAATCACTCTTTGCAACCCAAGCGCTCAGCGCTGCAAGGTTGGCCTGGCTGCGGGCGATCAGGCCAGCCAGGCCGCCCACGCGTTCCGCCCAGCGCAACCCGTCCAGCGCATCTTCTACGCAAAGCATGGAGGGCGTGTTTATCGTCTCGCCGGCGAAGATACCGTCGATCAGCTTGCCGCCTTTTGTCAGACGGAAGATCTTCGGCAGCGGCCAGGCCGGCTTGTAGCTCTCCAGCCGTGCGATAGCCCGTGGCGAGAGCGCCAGCATGCCATGCGCCGCCTCCCCGCCCAGCACCTTCTGCCAGGACCAAGTAACAACATCGAGCTTGTTGTAAGGCAGCTCCATCGCGAACGCGGCCGATGTCGCGTCGCAAATCACCAAACCTTCGCGTTCGTCCGGAATGAAATCGCCATCCGACAGACACACCCCGCTGGTCGTGCCGTTCCAGCAAAGCACCACGTCACGCGCGAAATCGATCTGCGCCAGCTCAGGCAACTTGCCGTAGGGCGCGCTCAGCACGCGCGCGTCGATCTTCAACTGCTTGACAGCGTCCGTCGCCCAGCCCTCGGAAAAGCTTTCGAACGACAGCACATCCGTGCCGCGCGCGCCGAGCAGGCTCCACATCGCCGCTTCGAACGCGCCGGTGTCCGACCCCGGCATGATGCCGAGCTGCCAATCCGCAGGCAGGCCCAGGACACGCCGCGACCGGGCGATCACCTCCGCCAAAGCGGCTTTCGGCGCCTTCGCGCGATGGCTGCGGCCGAGATGGGCAGCGCCCAGCGCATCCAACGACCAGCCGGGCCGCTTGGCGCAAGGCCCTGATGAGAACTGTGGGTTTTGTGGACGTGTGTTTGGCTTCGTGGCGATTGCCATCGTGCAGCCCTCCCTTTCAGAAGAGAAGCGCCCCGGTGGGGGGGCGTGACCCGGGGTCTGCTTAACGGGCGTCGGTTAAGAAGGCAAGAAAGGCCAGCAGCATCCGGTCTGGTTCCGCCAATACGCGCGCTGGCAGAACGAGACGAGGCCGTGGTGCAGGCGGGGAACAAAAGTTTTTTGCTTCTTTTTTTCAAAAAAGAAGGCCTGGCCTACTTTTCCCACATTTCCGCCAACAAAGCCTCCGTAGCCGGATGCCACTCGGCCCCGGCTCGCGCCTTCACCCAATCTCGCGCAAGCTGCGCCATAAACCCGTCCTGCGCCGGCGCGGAGCCCACAATTTCACGCGCGATCATCGTGCCCGCCTGCGAGTCCCGCGCCATCACCTCGGCCAGCAGGCGCGCATCGAACGCCAAGCCAGGCGCGCAGACACGCAGCGCGGCCGCGGGATCGGCGGCCAGCGTCTCGAACCACAGCACGTCGAACGCGGCGCCGCAAAACGCCAGCTTGTCCAACGCGTCGATCGCCTGGCGCAGGATGCTCGCCACGATCTCCGGCGGCTCCAGGAAGCTGCGATGGCGCGACCGCGCCCAAGCGGTCACGCCGCGCAGCATGAACACCACCCGGCAGCCTGGCGCCGCCTCCGTCAGCAGCAGCGGCCGCGCGTTGCACTGGCTGCGCAACTTCACGACCAGGCCGCCGCCCAGCGTATGGCCGAGCTGGGCGAGGCAGGCGCGCGCCAGCGCTTCGCGTGTCCCGGGTGGCAGCAGGGCAAATGCGTCTCGCGGGGCGCGCGCCAGCTGCGTCAGCATGTCCGGCTCGGAAGCGCAGGCGAGGCCTGCCGCCGCCAGCAGACGCACAAGCAGGGTGGAGCCTGTTCGGCCAGGTGAGAACACGAGCACAGGGGGCGCCATAGGCGGCGCTATCACCTCACCCATCTGCTCGAAGGGCACGGAGAGAGCGCCGGTTGCGGTTTCCAACTGGTCATTGAACATGAAGGCGGCTGCCAGCAGCTTGGCGAGACCGGCTTCGTCATGCGTGGTGAATACTGCGCGTTCCCGCGTCAGGTCCGCGCAATACGGCAGCGTTCCGGCGGGCAGGCTGGCCTGCATCCAGGGGCCTGTCAGGCTCAGCGAGAGGTCATCCGGCGCCACCACGTCGTGCTGGGCCTCCCGGCGTCCGCAGATGGTGTAACTATTGACGGACCGCTGACCCATGCTGCTGCTTTATCGTATGTACGCTGTGTGCGGCATAGGCGGAGGAGGCAAGGCAAGCAGTTCTTTTGAAAAAAAGAACCAAAACACTTTTGACTCCGCTGTCGGGCTGTTTCGGACGTAGCCGCTTCAGCGAAGCTAGCCTCCGTGCTGGTCGAGATCATCCTCCACACAGGCGCGACAGCGGAGTCAAAAGTTTTCTGGTTCTTTTTTCCAAAAAAGAACTGCTTGCTTGCTTCTCCCACGCCTTCCGCAGGGGTTGCGCAAGCACTCGCCGCTTGCTGATGTCCGGCCGGGACTGGAGACGACAGAATGGACGCCACACTGGGCGAACGCCCTGGGCTGCTGACGCGCGCGCGCATCGTAGCGCCGCCCGGCTACAACCGATGGCTGGTGCCGCCGGCGGCCCTGGCCATCCATCTCAGCATCGGCATGATCTACGGCATGAGCGTGTTCTGGCTGCCGCTCACCCAGGCGGTAGGCATCACGCACCAGGTGGCCTGCGCGGCCGGAACCACGCTGCTGGGGAGGCTGACCGCGACCGGCTGCGACTGGGCGGTAAAGGATGTGAGCCTGGTGTTCACGCTGGGCATCGTCTTCCTGGGGGCCTCGGCGGCGCTGTGGGGTGGCTGGCTGGAGCGGGCAGGGCCGCGCAAGGCGGGCCTAATAGCCGCGCTGTGCTGGCCGGGCGGCCTGGCGCTGGCGGCCTTCGGCGTGAACCAGCACCAGCTCTGGCTGCTGTGGCTGGGCGGCGGCGTGGTGGGCGGCGTGGGGCTTGGCCTCGGCTACATCTCGCCTGTCTCCACGCTGATCAAGTGGTTTCCGGACCGGCGCGGCCTAGCCACCGGCATGGCCATCATGGGGTTCGGCGGCGGCGCCATGATCGGCAGCCCGCTGGCCCGCTGGCTAATGGGCGCGTTCCGCACGCCCGGCAGCGTGGGCGTGGGCGAGACTTTCCTGGTGCTGGCCCTCATCTATTTCATTTTCATGCTGGGCGGCGCGTTTGCCTACCGCGTGCCGCCTGCCGGCTACCGTCCCGAAGGTCCCTTGGCCACCACGCGCGCGGCCAAGCGTTCCGTGCACGTCAACGAAGCCTGGCTTACGCCGCAGTTCTGGCTGCTGTGGGGCGTGCTGTGCCTTAACGTGTCGGCCGGGATCGGCGTCATCGACGTGGCCAGCCCGATGCTGCAGGAGATCTTTGGCGGCTCCCTGGTGGGACACCCCGAGGTGGCATTCACGTCTCTCTCGCCGGCGCAGTTGAAATCGGTGGCGGCGATTGCTGCGGGATTTGCTGGCCTGCTCTCGTTGTTCAACATCCTGGGACGGTTCTTTTGGGCCTCAGCCTCCGACAAGCTCGGGCGCCGCAATACCTTCAGCGTCTTCTTCCTGCTTGGCATCGTGCTCTACGCGCTGGTGCCAAGCTTGGCGGCTTATGGCAGCAAGCCACTGTTTGCGGTTGCGGTTGGCGTCATCTTATCGATGTACGGCGGCGGCTTCGCGACCATCCCGGCCTATCTAGCCGATATATTCGGCACAGGTTTCGTCGGCGCCATACATGGCCGGCTGCTGACCGCGTGGTCAGCGGCGGGCGCTATCGGGCCGATCCTGTTCACGCACATGCGGGATTCCCAGATAGCCGCTGGCGTGGCGCGCGCCCGGGTGTACGACCGCACGATGTATATAGCGGCCGCACTGCTGGCCGGCGGGCTAGTGTGCAACCTGCTGGTGCGTCCGCTCGCCGAGCGTTGGTTCACCGCCGTCGAGCCCGCCTATGATGCGACGCCCGCCAGCATCGCCGTCCCCCAGCCGGCAAGCAGCGCCAGCGCAATGCTTGTTGCCGCCTGGCTGGCCGTGGGCGTGCCGCTCGCCTGGGGGTTCTACATGACAATCCTGACGGCGGTGAAGCTGTTCGGCTAGGCGGAGGCGGCAACACGGGCCGGCAGCAGCCTGCGCCGGAGCGAACGGTTCGCCGGCTCGCTGACCCGGGCGCTTATGACGGCTGCCGCGCCGGCGGACACGCCCAAGAACAGCAGCAGCCACGGAATTTGCCAGAAGGCCGCAAGCCTGTCGCCGGGCACGATGTCGCGCATCGCCGCCAAGATAACGATGTGGAACAGGTAGATCTCGTAGCTGTGCCGGCCGAGCCAGCGTATGGGAGAGGCGCGGGCGGGCACTGTGCGCCCGAGACTGCCCAGGATGATGCATCCCGTGGCGACCGCCAGATAGGTGAAACTGAACACCTTGTGCTGCCCGCCGAAGCCGCGCACCCAAACGACAATCAGCACCGCCCAGCCAAGAAGCTGCATTGCCGCGGCCAGCCGGCCACGCGGCCGCCAACTTCGCGCCAACAGGGCGGTGAGACAGCCGATCGAGATCGCATCGAAGCAGGCGAGGTTGGCGTAGAGATAGAAGATGTCGTTATGCATATGGCGCGCGCGAAAGCCAGGTGCCAACGCAATGAACACCAGGCAGGGTAGCGCAATCAGGACGTCCTTACGCAGCAGCCGGCAGACAAGCGGGAAGCCGAGATAGAACACTTCCTCAACCGACAGCGACCAATACACGTTCAGGCAATAGTCGAAATACCCGAAGCTCTGCATCAACACGTTGTGGAAGAACCCAAGCACCGAGACGGCGCCAAGCAACAACGCATAGACTGGCCGCGGCCCATCTGCAGCGAACGCAGGCACGCCAAGCAAGCCGAGCGGCACGATTATGGCAAGCGCGAGCAACAGGCACGGCATGATCCTGGCGAAACGCCGCGTGTAGAAAGCGCGCAGGTCCACGTGGCCCAGTTGTCCGGAACGCTCGATCGTGTTGGTGGTGATAAGGAAGCCGGATACGACGAAGAACATCGTCACCCCGAAATTGCCCCAGCTCAGCAGGTCGGACGCCCAGTCCTGGCCCACGAGATCGACAAGCGGCCCACGGTCCCAGATGCCGTATGTCTCGCCGAAATGCAGCAGCAGGACCATCAGGATGGCCATGCCGCGTATGGTGTCTATGCCTGCGTTGCGGGAGGGCGCGGAATGATGTCTGGCTTGCACGGCGCTGCTTTCCAAGCAGAAAGGAAGGAAGGCCTTCTTTTTTCCAAAAAAGAAGCAAAAAACTTTCGTGTCGTTCGAATGCGCGTTGTTGAAGCGCGCGCTCCAGCGATCCGCGACAGCGCTCGCAAAAGCTTTTTGCTTCTTTTTCTCGAAAAAGAAGGCCTTGCTTGCTTACGCAACGTCAGCGCGAGCGAAAACCATGCACCATCCCTGAATCACGTCACTGCAGGCGTCGGCTTGACAGACCTCTCCGAACTGAGCGGGCTGCGTAATAAAGCCTACACGCTTGCAAGATGCAGGACGCCTGAAGCGTAAAGCACCGCATTCCCGCGCAACCGCACGCGGTCGCCAACCAACGTGCATACCATCCCGCCACCACGCGCGCTGGCCTGCCTGCAAACCAGCATATCGCGGCCAAGCTTCTGCGCCCAGTATGGCACCACCTGCGTGTGCAACGATCCGGTAACCGGATCCTCCTCGATACCATAGGCCGGCGCGAAATAGCGGCTGGTGATGTCCGCCCCACCCTCGCCGCCCGCGGCCGTCACGATAAGCGCGCCGCCGGGCAGTTTGCGTATCGCAGACGAGTCGGGGCGAAGTGCGGCCACATGCTCGGCGCTCGGCAGAACCGCCACCAAGTCGGCGGATTGGAACAGCTCCAGCGGCTCCACGCCGAGGGCGCGCGCCACGTCCAACGCTTCGGCCGGCGCGAAGCCATGCGCCGGAAAATCCAGTTCGACCTGCGCGCCGGAGACGGTGGCGGTCAGCACGCCGGAGCGGGTGTGGAAACGGAACGGCCCGGCATGGCCGAGGTGGCCTAGTATGAAGGCGGTGGCCAGCGTGGCATGCCCGCAAAGATCCACTTCCACGGTAGGCGTGAACCAGCGCAGCCGGAAGCCGTCTGCTTCAGGCATGGCGAAGGCGGTCTCGCTAAGGTTGTTCTCGGCGGCGATCTGCCGCATCAGCGCCTCCGGCAGTGGCGTGTCCGGCAGAACGACCGCGGCAGGGTTGCCGGTGAACAACGTGTCGGTGAAAGCATCGACGACCCAGTAGGACAGGTCCATGTGCGCTAGCCCCTAATACCAAACGGCGTTGACGTTGCCCGTGACGGAAAGCAAGCAGTCCTTTTTTGAAAAGGGACCACAAACTGGTGGAATACGCGTGCTGAAGATGCAGGAAAGCAAAGATTTTAATTTTTGAAAAAGAAGGCCTTGCCTGCTTTCGCAACAGTCGCTTTGCCGATTACAAAGAGCGTCAGCGGCTGGCAGCACCGCGCGAGATACCACTCTGCGACAGGCCCATAGGCGGCAGCCGTTCGTATTCAGCCCATTGCAGGCTGGTCCGGAAAAAGCGCCGCTGCTCATCCTGGCGGTAATCCTCTACCAGGCTCTTCAGCTGCGCCTCGGCAAACAGATCCTTCAGGATATCGGTGATGACGTCGAGCACCGGGATGTGGCGTATCACCAGCGACACGCCCTCGCGCATCGAACCCTTGAGAAGCTCCACGCCCATGTCGAGGAACTTGTCGAGGTACTCCGTCACTTTCGCGGTCAGGATGGTGTTGAACGCCGCGGATATCTGGTCCTTCAAGGTCTTCTCGCGCTGTTCCGCGTCGAAACCACGGTTGATGGCAGGCGGCCCGGAGGCTTGCCCGCTGAGCATCTGCCACGCGGTCCACGAAGCGGCTGCTGGAAAACACCTGCTGCTTGGCGGCCTGCCCGCCCATGCTGGACGGCCGCATCCGCTGTATCCCCAGGACCTGCAGGAACCACCGGAGGTTCGCGCGATGCTGCTGGGTCAGGGCGAGTTCAACCATTGAGGTCTCCTCAGGTTACGATCAGTGTGTGCCGGCTTCGGGATGGGCCGCGCCGTGCGCGTATAACGCTGCGCAATTCTGGTCGGACATCGCCTGGTTTGCGGAACGTGCGGCCGGGGTGAAACCGTCGTTGATGGCGTAGCCGAATAGAGTTTTCACCAACATTAGGCTGTAGAGGTGCGGCTGGGGAGAGCCGAGCGAGACGGAGTCGCAGACAAGGCGGGCACCGCCGCCCAGATCTCCCACGAGCATCGTGCCTGGAAGGATCGTGACGATGCTGCCGGCTGGCGCTTCCGAGGTGATGCGGGCGCGGAACACCTCTTTCGTATCCAGACGCTCCCACTGCCATGACGCGGCCGCTATCCAGGTGGCCAGCCCTGCCACGCACACTACGACGAAGATCAGAACGTTTCGCATGCACTCCGTTCCGTCTGTTGGACGCTAAGGCAAAAGGCGGAAAGCGAGCAGTCCTTTTTCGCGAAAAAGGACCAAAAACTTTTCTTCCTGTCGCCGGCATCGACACCGGGCTGTTCCGAAGATGGCAAGCCCGCAGAACAGGTTTTGCTTCTTTCTTTGAAAAAGAAGGCCTTTCCTCCCTGCTTAATCCGCCGCCTCCGCCAAAGCCGAAACCCGCCCGATTACCTCGCACAATTCCGCCACTACCTGGGCCACCACCGCCTCGTCCTCGCCCTCGGCCATCACACGTATCAGCGGCTCCGTCCCGCTCGGGCGCAGCAGAAGGCGGCCGGTGCCGGACAGGCGCGCCTCCATGTCACGAACCGCGGCCAGCACGCTAGGATGGGTCAGCGGCTGGCCGCCGGCGAAACGCACGTTGCGCAACAGCTGCGGCAGCGGCGCGAAGCGGCGGCACACTTCGCTGGCGGGCCGAGCCTCATTCATCACAGTGGCAAGGACCTGCAGTGCTGCCACCAGCCCGTCGCCCGTCGTGGTAAAATCGGACAGGATCATGTGGCCGGACTGTTCGCCGCCGATGTTTATGCCTGTCTCGCGCATGCGCTCCACCACGTAGCGGTCGCCCACGCGCGTGCGCTCCAGCATCAGGCCCTGCCCGCCAAGGAACCGTTCCAAGCCCAGGTTGCTCATCACGGTGGCCACCACGCCCCCGCCGCGCAGCCTGCCCTCGCGTGCCCATGACTGTGCGATCAGCGCCAGTACCTGGTCGCCGTCGATAAGATGGCCACGCTCGTCGGCCAGCAGCACGCGGTCCGCGTCGCCATCGAGCGCTATGCCCAGATCGGCGCCGTGCTCCAGCACTGCGGCGCAGAGCTGGGCCGGCTGCGTGCTGCCGCATTCCCTGTTGATGTTGAACCCGTCAGGCGAGACGCCGACGGGGATGATCTCCGCCCCTAGCTCGGCCAGAACGGTGGGCGCCACGCGGTAGGCGGCGCCATGCGCGCAATCGACCACAATGCGCAGCCCGTCCAGCGTGAGGCGGCGGGGGAAGCTTGCCTTGGCGCTCTCGATATAGCGGCCGGCGGCGTCCTCCAGCCGGCGGGCACGGCCGAGCTTCATCGGCGCCGCCAGCCGGCTCGAGAGATCGGTCTGCATTAGCCGCTCGATCTCGATTTCGGTCTCGTCGGACAGCTTGAAGCCGTCCGGCCCGAACAACTTTATGCCGTTATCCTCGAAGGAATTATGGCTCGCCGAAATCATCACGCCCAAATCCGCGCGCATGGAGCGGGTGAGCATTGCGATGGCCGGCGTGGGCAGCGGGCCCACCAGCAGCACGTCCATCCCGGCGCTGGTGAAGCCGGCCACCAGCGCCGGCTCCAGCATGTAGCCGGACAGCCGCGTGTCCTTGCCTATGATTACCTGGTGGCGATGGTCCCCGCGCACGAACTGCAGCCCGGCTGCCAGACCTACGCGCAAGGCCGTCTCCGGGCTCATCGCACCTGTGTTGGCGCGCCCGCGTATGCCGTCAGTTCCGAATAGCTTGCGAGTCATGGCGGTTCCTAGCGCGCTTGTCCGAGTCAAGCCGGGTCTGATTGCCTTGTAATAACGCATCCGTGAACAGCTTGCCACATCCGCAAGGCTTGCGCCGTCTCTGCTACGT
The DNA here is from genome assembly GCA_964244695.1 of uncultured Acetobacteraceae bacterium. GTDB lineage: Bacteria > Pseudomonadota > Alphaproteobacteria > Acetobacterales > Acetobacteraceae > BOG-908. The sequence continues at coordinate 788 of CAXTJZ010000015.1, read as the reverse complement.
CGTGCGTGCGTATTGCGGCAACACCCTTGCTGACCGCGTAGAGTGCCGCGGCGATAGAGCCGGGCGCGCGCCGGGTAGCGTCAGGCTCTCCGCCATACCTACCGACGAAGCTCTTGCGTGAGGCCCCGACCAGGATCGGCAAACCCAGATTTTGCAAAATGTCCACGTTCTGAAGGAGCGTCATGCTTTGAGCGGCGGTTTTCGCGAAGCCCAGGCCCGGGTCGATGGTAATCCGGGATCGTGCGATTCCGCCAGCCTCCGCCCGCGCTACACTCGCGGCCAGCTCGGCCATCACTTCGGCCACCACATCCGCATAGCTTGCCAGCGACTGCATCGTCTGCGGCGTGCCGCGCATGTGCATCAGGATCACGCGACATTCCACGGCGGCGAGCACACCCAGAGAAGCCGGGTCGTGCCCAAGGGCGGAGACGTCGTTTATGATGGCGGCGCCGACATCTAACGCGGCCTGCATTGTCACGGCGTGGCGGGTGTCCACCGAAATGCGGGCGCCTTGCCTCGCGAGCGCGCGTATGACGGGAAGTATGCGGCGCTGTTCCTCGGCAGGATCTACGGGGGCGGCGCCTGGCCTGGTGCTCTCGCCGCCAATGTCGAGGATGTCGGCGCCGTCTGCCAGCATCGTCAGCCCTGCGGTTACAGGATCGGCGTGCTTATTGCCGCCGCTGAAGCTGTCCGGGGTGACGTTCAGGATGCCCATCAAGACAGGCATCAAGAGAAGAAAGGCCTTCTTTTTTGGAAAAAAGAAGCAAAAAACTTTTGACTCCGCTGTC
>CAXTJZ010000014.1:0-31215 GCA_964244695.1 uncultured Acetobacteraceae bacterium | reverse complement strand
CGGCTCCACCAACGCGGCGCTGCACCTGCCGGCGATGGCGCACGAGGCGGGCATCGTGTTCACCATGGACGACGTGACGGCGATCATGCGCCGCACGCCGTACATCGCGGACCTCAAGCCGGGCGGCAAATACGTGGCGCTGGACGTGCACCGCGTCGGCGGCATCCCGGTGATCCTGCGCGCATTGCTGGATGCCGGCCTGCTGCACGGCGACTGCCTGACGGTGACCGGCCGCACGATGGCGGAGAACCTGGCGGACGTGGTGTTCCCAGAGGACCAGGACGTGATCTACCCGGTCAGCCGCGCCATCACGCCCACAGGCGGCGTGGTCGGGCTGCACGGCAACCTGGCGCCGGACGGCGCCATCGTGAAGGTCGCCGGGCTGCATCAGCAGCACTTCGAGGGCACGGCGCTGTGTTTCGACAGCGAGGAGGAGGCGTTCGAGGCGGTGCAGGCGCGCGCCTACAAGGCGGGCGATGTGATCGTCATACGCTACGAGGGGCCGCGCGGCGGCCCGGGCATGCGCGAGATGCTGTCCACCACGGCCGCCATCTACGGGCAGGGCATGGGCGAGCAGGTGGCGCTGATCACCGACGGCCGCTTCTCCGGCGGCACCCGCGGCTTCTGCGTGGGGCATGTGGGGCCGGAGGCCGCACTTGGCGGGCCGATCGCGCTGCTGCGGGACGGCGACCGCATCGTGTTGGATGCCGTCGAGGGGCTGATCGAGGCGCGGCTAAGCGAGAGCGAGTGGGCGGCGCGGCGTGCGGCCTGGCGGCCGCGGCAGACGAATTATCAGAGCGGGGCGATCTGGAAGTTCGCGCAACTGGTGGGGCCGGCGCGTCTTGGGGCGGTGACGCATCCTGGGGGGGCGGCTGAGACGCATGTTTATGCGGATGTTTGAAGGGAGGAAGGAAGGCCTTCTTTTTTGAAAAAAAGAAGCAAAAAACTTTTGTCCCTGCGCCTGCATCTAGTTGCGCGCTAGGTCTGCCAGGCCGGGTGGCTGCAGGACCGGAGCGGGCCCTGACGCAGGCAACGGGATAAAAGTTTTTTGCTTCTTTTTTTCCAAAAAAGAAGGCCTTCCTTCCTTACACCCGCTCGCTCACAGCGATCGCCACCTTGCACCCCGCCTTGATCACCCCGGCCAGCACCCGATACCCAGGCGTCAGCTCCGCCTCGTGATCCAGGCCGATGTCGCGATGCTCCAGCTCCTCCGCCCGGAACTTCTCTATTGTCCCGCGCAGGACAGGCTCTTCTTCGCCGAGGTCTTCCACCTGCGCGCGGTAATGCTCGTCGATCGCTTCCTCCACGGCCACCGTGCACGCCATCGCGGCGCGCTCGCCCATGGCGGCCGTCACCGCGCCCAGCGCGTAGCCGGCGTGGTGCCACAAAGGCAGCAGCGCGGTCGGCCGCACCCGGCGTTCGGAAATCAGCTTGGTGAACGTGTCGAGGTGGACCTGCTCCTGCGCCTGCATGTGGCGCAGGATGTCGCCTTTGTCGCCGCCGCCCAGCACGGCGAGCTGGCCCTGGTAGATACGCTGCGCGCCGTATTCGCCGGCGTGGTCCACACGCACGATGCGCTCCAGCCGCGTGCGGGCCGGCGTGTCTCCTGGAAGGCTCATCTGCGTGGTCTCCTGCTGACGAGGAGGGAGATGGCGAGGCCGGCCGAGATCGCCAGGGCGTAGAGGAAGCCCATCTGGGTCATCGATATGGGCACCCCTGGGATCAGGAAGTCGGGGTCCTCGCAGTTCTTGGCCGGCCGCGCGGGCATCGCTGCGATGCGCTGCGCCATGGACATCCCGGTGAGGTTCGGCGCCGTGCATTCCGGCAGCGGATCCGGCCACCAATGCTGCTCCACGCCGACATGGACGAAGGAGAGCCCGGCGCCGCCCAGCATCACCGCGACCAGCAGCCACAGCACCGCCCGCCCCGGGGCGCGCGGCAGCAAGGCCGCCAACACGCCGAGGCAGGCGCCGATGTAGTAAGGCCACCGCTCCAGCAGACAGAACGCGCAGGGGATCAGCCCAAGCAGCGCCTCCGACCCGCGCGCCACGATGATGGCGAGCACGCAGGCGAGGGCGCCGGATGCCGCTATCCAGCGGTGCCGGTCCGACTCTGTCGTCATAGGCGCTTCAGTTGCCGCTCAGCCGCCCCAATGCGCGTCAACCCACACCCCGCCCGCCCAGTGACCGGGAATGAAATGTACATAGCCGGGCCGTGTCAGGATCCAGTGGCGCGGTACCCAGACATAGCGGCCAACCCTCGGTCCCCAGCGCCAGTGGCCTGGCTCGAGGACGTAACCGGCGGGCGGGCCGGGCGGCGGCGGCGGCGCGCCGAGTTCTTCCTGCGGCGGAGGTATGGCAGGCTGGGCAGCGGCGGGCGCGGCCAGGCCGGCGGCGGCCAGCAGAACCAGCGCCGCGGCGGCGGCTGTGTGCAGTCTCATCGTATGCGCTCTCCGAGCTTGAGGTGGCCTGAACACTGCCACATTGGATCGCCCAGCGTGACACGGGCGAGTCCGTTGCATGAACAGACGGCAAGGCGGCGCTCCGGTTGCCGCCTGCCTAAGACCCACTTCTGGTCAGCGTTCCCGTGGCGATCGGGTGGAAGGTGCTGCTGCCGGGCGGCGGCGCCAAGGCGAACGACACGTCCAGCACCGACAGCGCGGCACGCGTATAGGCCAGCCGGAAGGCCGGCATCCGGGCGGCGGCGCGCTGGCAAAGACCACCGACTTGCCTGCGACCACAGCGGCGGACGCATAATGTATCATGTGCGTGCCGTCGGCGTAGCCGCCGTGCAGCGTGCCGCCTTCCGGGTAGATCATCATCTGGTCGAAGCCTGTTCTCTGGCCCGCCGCCCCGGACAGCTCCGTGTGGTCCCGGCGAAGCAGCACGCCGCCCCCCGCTTCTGCCGTGAGGTGTGAAGTGCCTGTCGCGCTGCCGCCTGTGTCGGCGACCTTGCCTTTGCCGCCCGTCCAGTCACCAAGCAGGAACGCAACTCCGCTTAGCTCCGGCTTGAAAGCCTAGCTTGAGGGGCGGGGCAATCGCCGCCAATGCTGCAGCCAAGCCCAGCCGCAATAGGTCTTCAATGCACATTGACCCTCACCTCCTTTACCGTGACACCAGGGTCCAACCGAACCGCCTGCTCCACCTGGCCGGCCTCCGCCCCGTCATCGACGATCGCCTGCGCCACCTCGCGCCCCGATGTGGCGGCTTCCTCCGGCGAGGCGGCTTCAGGCACCACGCTGGTCACCGTGAACAGCACGTCCTGCTTGCGGGCCAGCGCCTTGGTCACCAGAGCGGCCAGGGCGTCGCGGTATTGCGGGTCAGGCGTCGTGTAGCGGATCGTCACCAGCGAGGGCGGCGGCGGCGGGCCGGGCGGCAGCACGCGCGGCTTCGGCGGCCTGCCGGCATTTGCGTCGAAGTCGCGCTGGTCCACTAAGTGGCAGCCGGAGGCGGCCAGGGCAAGGCAGAGGCAGGCAGCGGTCTGGCGAGGGGACATGGCGGGGAACGTTGCAGAGCTAGTGGAAGGAAGGAAGGCTTTCTTTTTTGAAAAAAAGAAGGCCTTCCTTCCTCCGGATGCCGGAAGCCGAACCTCCAAGGGCACCAGGCCAAGTCCGCCTGCTAGCCGCCAGCCTGCAGCAGGAAGCCGGCGGCACGCTTTGCCTGGCCGCCGCCCAGCTGGTCGGCCGCCATTTGCGTTTCGACGCAGCGGACCCGCTCTGGCCGGACCGGGACCGCGTCACGGTCGATCCCGCCTTCGCCTCTCTCGCCACCACCCTCGCCAGCCTGGCCCGCACGGACGATCTTTGCGTCATCCAGGATCCGGCGATCGGTTGCGGCGTCGGCCTGGCCCTGGCCGAGCGCCTGCTGGCCGCGCGTTTCGGCCGCTCCCTGGTCGATCACAGGAGTTGGGTACTGTGCCCGGGAGTCACGCTCGCCACCGGCCCCATACAGGAAGCCGCCTGGCTTGCCGGCGCCTGGCGGCTCGGCCGGTTGACGGTGATCGCCGAAGCTGCGGACGAGCAGCCACCGGGTGTCGCGGGGTTCGCCGCCGCCGGCTGGTCCGTCCGCCGAGCCCATGCCGCGGACGGCGCCGAGGTTGCGGCCGCGCTGTCGGCTGCCTTGCGTTCGCTCAAGCCCACGCTCATCCTGTGCGTCGGCCTGCCAGACCGAATGGAGGCGGACGGGGACGCAGGGCCTGCATGGGAGGCGTCCGGGCGGCGGCTTGCCGGCGTGCGCCGCGCCTGGCTGAAGCGCCTGGCCCGTCACGGCAGCAGGCAGGATTTCGACATGGCAGTTTCCGGCCGCCTGCACGGAAGCTGGCACGCACCGCTTTCTGAACCCGGTCCGCTTCTGGCCGCCGGACAGATTGCCGTCTCCAGCGCAACCGCGCTGCGGCAAGCGTCCGCTTCGCTTGCAGCCCGTGTGCCGGAGCTGGCCATGCTGCCTGGCACGGCTGGCTGGCCGGTGTCGCTGGCCCAGACGGAGCCGCCGCCAAGCCACGCCCTGGCTGGCCAGTTGGCGTCGGGTGGTGGCGCGGCGCTGTTCGGCACCGCCTTGCATGGCGGCCTGGTGCCGCTCGCCGCCCATAACGCGGACGCGCTGGACGCGCTTCTTCCAGCCTTGCGCAATGCTGCCGCAGCCGGCACGCGCCTGTTGCAGATACTTGTCGAAGCCGAACGCCCCACCCCAGGCCATAGGGCGGCGCTGCAAGCTATTCCCAACCTGCAGGTCTTCCGCCCCGCCGACGCTTCGGAGGCGCTCGAAGCCCTGGAACTCGCCATCAGGCAAACCACGGGGCCGAGCGTCCTGCTGCTCAGCCTCTCGCCACGTCCCGTGCTTGCCGAAAGACCGGCCCGCACGCGCTCGGCACGCGGCGGCTACCTGGCAGCCGAGTCGCCCGGCCCGCGGGCCGTCACCCTCATCGCCAGCGGCCCGGAGCTTGGCATGGCCCTCCGGGCGCGTCCGCTGCTCATCCGGCGCGGCATCCGGACAGCCGTTGTGTCTCTGCCGTGCTGGGATTTATTCGCCCAGCAGGACGAAGCCTGGCGTGACCGCCTGCTCGGCGACGCGCCCCGAATCGCGGTAGCAGCGGGGGGCGCCCTGGGCTGGGACCGCTGGGTCGGGCACGCGGGCCTGATACTCGCGCCGCCGGATGACGCCGCCAGGCTGACCGATGCAGTGGCGCGGCATCTGGCATACCTCGTATCGGTCTAGACATGCGCGGCAGGTTTCTAGAATAACCGGGAACAGAGTGACCCCTAGCTTGCTAGAAGCCGGATTTTGCAATGCGTTTCGTAAAACGAAAGCGGGAGACAAGCGTCAGATGACAGTGAAAGTCGCGATAAACGGGTTCGGCCGGATAGGTCGGCTGGTGCTGCGCGCCATGGTGCAGAGCGGCCGAACGGATGTGGAAGCCGTCGCGATAAACGACCTCGGCAGCGTGGAGGCCAACGCCCACCTGTTCCGCTACGACAGCGTGCACGGCCGCTTCCCGGGCGAAGTGACGGTCGACGGTGACGCCATCACCATACGCTACAACGGCCGTACCTACGGCCCCATCAAGGTCTCGGCAGAGCGAGACCCGTCACGCGTGCCTTATCAGGGGGTCGACGTCGCGATGGAGTGCACCGGCCTGTTTACCAGCAAGCAGGCTGCCTCCGCGCTGATCACCGCAGGCGCGCGCCGCGTGCTAGTCTCGGCGCCGGCGGACGGGGTGGATGCCACCATAGTGATGGGCGTCAACCAGCAGGCGCTTCGCCCGGAGATGACGGTGGTCAGCAACGGTTCCTGCACCACCAACTGCCTGGCGCCGATGGCCAAGGTGCTGCACGATGCCTGCACCATCGAGCGCGGCTACATGGTGACCATACACAGCTACACCGGTGACCAGAAGACGGTGGACACCCTGCACAAGGACCTGCACCGCGCCCGTGCTGCCGCGCTTTCCATGATCCCGACCAGCACGGGTGCCGCCAAGGCGCTTGGCCTGGTTCTGCCTGAGCTCGCCGGCAAGCTGGACGGCACCGCGATACGCGTGCCCACGCCGAACGTCTCGCTCGTGTCGCTGGATGCCAACCTGGCCCGCCCTCCCGCGGACGTTGCCGCCATCAACGCGCTGTTCAAAACGGCATCTAACGGCCCGATGAAGGGCATTCTGGAGTACAACGCGGAGAAGCTGGTCAGCAGCGACTTCAACGGCGTGGCGGCAAGCTGCACGTTCGATGCCACGCAGACGGCGGTCGTGGATGGCGGCAAGCTGGTGCGCATCGCCGGGTGGTATGACAACGAGTGGGGGTTCTCGTCGCGCATGTCGGACACGGCGGCGCTATGGGGAGCGATGTAGCGGTGCGAAACGCGCCTGGAACGGCTATTTGACGCGCGCCTCCTGCGCTCCGGTGCTCGGAAACGCATGCCAGCTAGCCACGCCAGCCACGTTTCGGTGCGGCTTGAAGCAAGAAGCAATGCCTTCCTGAAGTAACGGAGAAACGCTTTGGCCTGCCGGGTGCCGGCCGGAAATTAGTGCAACAGCGGAGTCTAAACTTCGCTTTTTTTTCCAAAAAAGAAGGCTTTCCTTGCCTAACCTACAGGAGCACCCAATGCGCCGCCGTTACCTCCTTCTGGCGACCCTCCCCCTCCTGGCGCCGCCCGCGTCGCAAGCGCAGCCGATCGATGAGCCGGCGGTCGAGCACAGCCTCGATGCCGCCATCTACCCCGACGAGATAAGCGGCTGGATGAAGCAGATGGCCAGCCAGCCGAACCAGGTCGGCTCACCGCATGACCGCGCGAATGCCGAATTCGAGCTCGGCCTGTTCAAGCAATGGGGCTGGGACGCGCATATCGAAACGTTCCAGGTGCTCTACCCAACGCCGGTGTCCGAGGTGCTGGAGATGACGGGCGCGAACCCGTTCCGCGCCACCTTGCAGGAGCCCGCGGTGGCGGGCGACGCAACCTCGACACGCACGGCCGGCGCGCTGCCGGCCTACGTCGCCTATCAGGGCGACGGCGACGTCACGGCACCGCTGGTTTATGTGAATTACGGCATGCAGGACGACTACCTTGCCTTGCAGCGCCTGGGCATAGACGTGCGCGGCAAGATCGTGATTACGCGCTACGGGCATGGCTGGCGCGGCCTGAAGCCGAAGCTGGCGCAGGACCACGGCGCGATCGGCTGCCTGATCTACTCCGATCCAGCCGATGACGGCTATGCCACCGGCAAGACGTATCCAGACGGCCCGATGCGGCCGGCCCAGGGCATACAGCGCGGCTCGGTGGCGGACATGCCGCTCTATCCTGGTGACCCGCTGACGCCGGGCGTGGGTGCGACGGAAGGTGCCAAGCGCATCGCGCGTGCGGATGCGAAGGTGATCCTGAAGATCCCCGCGCTGCCGATCTCCTACGGGGACGCGCAACATTTCCTGGCCACGCTGGAGGGTCCGGTGGCGCCGGAGGGCTGGCGCGGCGCGCTGCCCATCACCTACCGCGTGGGCCCCGGCAACACGCCGGTGCATCTGGCGGTGAAGTCCGACTGGAGCCAGAAGCCGGTCTATGACGTGATCGCCACCCTACGCGGCGCGGACCTGCCTGACGAATGGGTGGTGCGCGGCAACCACCATGACGGCTGGGTGTTCGGCGCCAGCGACCCGCTGAGCGGCCAGTCCGCCTTGCTGGCGGAGGCGCAGGCGATCGGCAACATGGTGCATGGCGGCTTCAAGCCGAAGCGCACGATCATCTACGCCAGCTGGGACGGCGAGGAGCCCGGCCTGATCGGCTCCACCGAATGGGCTGAGGCGCATGCCGATGATCTTAAAAAGCATGCTGTCATCTACATCAATTCGGATGAGAACGGCCGCGGCCTGCTCGACATCGGCGGCAGCCCGGATTTTCGTCATTTCGTCAGCGGTATCGCTTCCGACGTGACCGACCCGGAGACGAAAGTCTCGGTGGCCACCCGCCTGCGCGCCTATATCCGCGTGCAGGCGAGCGAGCCAGGCGCCACGGCCCGTGAGCAGGCAGAGGCGAAGATTGCCGCCGACCCCACGCGCGACATCCCTGTTGCCGCCCTCGGGTCGGGTTCGGATTTCTCCAGCTTCCTGCAGCATCTCGGCCTGCCGGCGCTGAACATCGGCTATGGCGGGGAGGGCGAGGTGGGCGGCGTCTATCATTCCGCCTACGACACCTGGGAGCACCACAGCCGCTTCGTCGATCCCGGTTTCGTTTATGACGCGTTGCTGGCCAAGACAGTGGGCCGTGCCGTGCTGCGCGCGGCCGACGCACCGCTGCCTTTGCAGCGTGCCGGTGATTTTGCCGAGGCCGTGTCCGGCTACCTGGCGGAAGTGCGAAAGCTCGCCGACACCGAGCGGCAGGCGGCCGAAGCTCAGGCCGCCCTGTTGCGCGACCACGCCTACCAGCTCGCCGCCGACCCTACCAAGCTGGGCCGCCCGCCTGCTGTTTTAGGCCCGGTGCCGTTCCTGGAATTCGCCGCGTTGGAGAACGCCGCCGCACGCCTGACACACAGCGCCCACGGCTATGACGCGGCGCTGGCCCATGGCGGTGCAGCGCTCCCGCCGGACCGCCTGGCCAGGCTGGACGCGCTCATGCTGACGATCGACCAGACGCTGGCGCCTGACACCGGCCTGCCCAACCGGCCCTGGTACAGGAACCTCATCTTCGCGCCGGGCCGCTTCACCGGCTATCAGGCCAAGACGTTTCCCGCGGTGCGCGAGGCGATCGAGGAGCGGCGCTGGGCGGATGCGGATCGTTATGTTGGTATTACGGCTGCGGCGCTGAACGCGTATAGCGAGAGGCTGGATGCGGCTCGGGCGGTTCTGGACGAGAAATAAAGATGACTTTCTCTACGCGCCGGTCGGGAATGTTCAGGAGCAAGAAAGCAGTTCTTTTTTGAAAAAAAGAACCAAAAAACTTTTGTCTGTCTTGCGTGCGTTTTGTTGAGGCATACGCTTCAGGCTTCCGCGACAGCGCTCGCAAAAGCTTTTTGCTTCTTTTTCTCGAAAAGAAGGTCTTTCTTGCTTCACTTCGTTTCCGACAATGGTCGACTCTCCTTCAGCCAGGCAGCGGAAACGTTTCGGCAACCCTTCCGGGGTTACGCTCGGTCCCGTGAGGATCGTATGCAACAATCTCCGGTGAGCCAGCAATCCTGCGCCGAGCTGGACCAGGTTCTCGCTGCGGCGCTCGACAGTGTGCCTTTCGGGCTGATCGTCTTGAACGCGGACCGTAGCGTCCGCTTCATAACGGCGTCGGCCGCCGCATTGCTCGGCTGCGCACTTCACGCCAGCGTGCCTGGGCTGTTGGTGCCGGATTTTCTCGCCCGCTGCAGCGCTCTGACCCAATCGAGCCTGCTTGCACTGCGCGCCGCCCTTGCCGGCGATGCCGATCCTTCATCGAATATCCTGCTCACCGCCCGCAGTCCTTCAGGCCAGCGCACGCTTTCCGCTGACATACGTCCTGCCGGCACATTCGGCTGGGTGCTGAGCCTGGAGGACGTGACGAGCACGCAGCAAACGCAGGATTGGCTGCTGGAGCATGCCTCGTCAGATCCTGTCACCGGCCTGTGGAACCGCCAGCACTTCCTGCTGATGCTGCATGACCACCTCCATTCGGGGGAGGCTGAGGCAGGCACAAGTGCCGTGTTCCTGCTGGGGCTGCAAAGGCTGAAACACGTCAACGACACGTTCGGCCTGGCGGCGGGAGACACTTTGCTGCGCCTGATCGCCGATCGGCTGTCCGCGCTGGTAAATCACGATGACATGCTCGCCCGGCTCTCCGGTGACGAGTTCGCGCTTGCCGTGAACAGGGCAGGCGGCCGCGTGGAACTGGCCGGTTTCGCCGCCCAACTCGCCGCCGGGATGGCCAGGCCTTTCGTGATCGACGGCCAATCCATGACGCTGAACGCGCATATCGGCATCGCGTGTCCCCCCGCCGACGGTGAGACAGCGGACGGTTTGGTGACCAACGCCGGCCTTGCGCTACTCGAAACGACCACGCGGGGCGCTGCTCCCATCCGCTTCTTCGATCCCGTGCTGACAGACCGCGCGCGCGAGCGCCGCGCGCTGGAGGCCGACCTCCGGCTCGCCTTGGAAAAGAACGAGTTCGAACTGCACTATCAACCTCAGGTGGAGGTACTCCGGGGCTGTGTCACCGGGCTGGAGGCACTCATACGCTGGCGCAGTCCGCAACGGGGGCTGGTGCCGCCGGACGAGTTCGTGTCCCTGGCAGAACAGATCGGCTTGATTGACGACATTGGCACCTGGGTGCTTCGCGAAGCCTGTCGCCAGGCGGCGCACTGGCCGGACGAGGTGACCGTCGCGGTGAACGCTTCCCCTTTGCAGTTCGAAACCGGCCATTTCGCCCGTCGTGTGGCGGAGGCTCTGACCGAGACCGGGCTGGACGCCTCTCGCCTCGAGATCGAGATTACGGAAAGCCTGCTGCTGCGCGATACGGGTGCCGTCATAGGCACGCTGGCCGCGTTGCATGCGATGGGCGTGCGCCTGGTTCTGGATGATTTCGGAACAGGTTACGCTTCGCTCAGCCAGCTCAGCCGCTTCCGCTTCGACAAGATCAAGATCGACCGCTCTTTTGTGAGCCCAATTGACGTCTCGGTAGAGAACAGCGCCATCGTCCGCTCCATCGCCGCCTTGGGCCTGAGCCTGGGCATTCCCACCACCGCGGAGGGTGTGGAGACTGCGCAGCAGCTGGAACAAATAAAGGCGGATGGCTGCACCTGTGTGCAGGGCTATTACTTCAGCCGCCCGGTGCCGTCCGCGGACGTGCACAACCTGCTTGTCAGGCTACATAGCCCGCCAGTCTTTGCGGCAGCCTGAGCAGCGCGGCGCAAAGGTTGTTCGCTAGCCTGCTCCGTCCGGGCCTGCGGTCCAGTTCGATTCGGAAAGGATGCGGCCTACTTTGCCGAAGGCTGTAAGTAATCCAGTCACAAAGAATGGCGTCCCGTAGGGGATTCGAACCCCTGTTAGCGCCGTGAGAGGGCGCTGTCCTGGGCCTCTAGACGAACGGGACGTGTCGGCCGGGGGCATCGTCTAGCCCCCTGGGCGTGAACTTGCAACAGCGCACCCGCGGCACCGCATTCAGGCGGTGCAACGCTTGATCCCGCCCGCCAGCCGAGGCAGTTTCCCGGCGCGGACAACCCTGGCCGCAGGTGTGGCGTTCAGGCTGGCGCCCGTAGGGTGGCGCCGTCCGTCGCTTGTCCTCCGCCGACACTCAAGGAGCCTCCGTGGTCAAGAAACTCCGAAAAGCCGTGCTGCCCGTAGCCGGCCTGGGCACGCGCTTCCTGCCGGCGACGAAAGCCATGGCCAAGGAGATGCTGCCCGTCGTCGACAAACCGCTGATCCAGTATGCCGTCGACGAGGCGCGCGCGGCGGGGATCGAGCAGTTCTGCATGATCACCGGGCGTGGCAAGATCTCGCTGGTGGAACATTTCGACGTCGCCTACGAGCTGGAATCCACGCTGAAGCAGCGCGGCAAGGAAGCCGAACTGGAGATGTTGCGCGCCGCCCAGCTTTCGCCTGGCGACATCGTGACGGTGCGCCAGCAGGTGCCCCTGGGTCTGGGCCACGCGATCTGGTGCGCGCGTGCGTTCATCGGCGACGATCCGTTCGCCATCCTGTTGCCGGACGACCTCATCCTGTCCGACACGCCCTGCACGCAGCAGCTGGCAGAAGCCTACTACCAGACCGGCGGCAGCGTGGTGGCGGTGACCGAAGTGCCGCGGGACCAGACCAACAAGTACGGCATACTTAAGGTCGGGCAAGACGACGGCACGCTGGTGCAGGTGACCGGCCTGGTCGAGAAGCCGAAGCCGGAAGACGCGCCGTCCAACCTTTCCATCATCGGCCGCTACGTGTTGCTGCCCGACGTGATCGAGCACCTCTCCCGCATGGAACGCGGGGCGGGCAACGAGGTGCAGCTGACGGACGGGATGGCGCGGATGATCGGCAAGACCCCGTTCCACGGCTTGCGCTACAGCGGCACGCGCTTCGATTGCGGCGACAAGATAGGCTTCCTGGAAGCCCAGATTGCCTTTGCGCTGCAGCGGCCGGAGATGGCCGCCCAGGTGCGCGGCTTCCTCAAGAAATATCAGGACGCATAATGGATACCTTCACTCACAGCTTCGACCCGACCTCGCTGCGCGAATACGACATACGCGGGGTGGTTGGGAAAACGCTGCACCCGGCGGACGCCTTCGCCATCGGCCGGGTGTTTGGCAGCGTGGTGGCAGGGCAGGGCGGCCGGACGGTGGCGGTGGGCTATGACGGAAGGCTTTCCTCGCCCGACTTGGAGCCCGAGCTCGTGCGCGGCCTGGTGGCCAGCGGCCTGGAAGTACTACGTATCGGCCGCGGCCCGACGCCAATGCTGTATTACGCGGCGATGACGCTGCATGCCGATGGCGGTGTGATGGTCACCGGCAGCCACAACCCGCCCGATTACAACGGCTTCAAGATGGTGCTGGCCAACAAGCCGTTTTTCGGCCGCCAGATTCAGGATATCGGCACCCGCGCCGCCGCCGGTGACGTGGTGACCGCCGAGCCGGGCAGCGTGCGCGACGTGGACGTGATGGCGGACTACGTCGCCCGCCTGCTGAGCGACTGGGATGGTGGCGACCGCATACTCAATGTGGTGTGGGATAACGGCAATGGTGCGGCCGGGGAGGCGCTGGAACGTCTGGTGCGCTCGCTGCCCGGCCATCATACGGTGCTGAATGCCGAAATCGACGGGCGCTTTCCGGCGCATCATCCGGACCCGACGGTGGCTTCGAACCTGCAACAGCTGATTGTAGAAGTGCGCGCGCGCGGCGCCGACCTCGGCATTGCCTTCGATGGCGACGCCGACCGCATAGGGGCGGTGGACAACGAAGGCAACATCCTGGCCGGCGACCAGCTTCTCGTCGTCCTCGCGCGTGACGTGCTGCGCGACAAGCCGGGGGCAACCATCATCGCCGACGTCAAGGCCAGCCAGGTGCTGTTCGACGAGGTGACCGCCGCGGGCGGCACCCCGCTGATGTGGCGCACCGGCCATAGCCTCATCAAGTCGAAGATGGCCGAGATCGGCTCGCCGCTTGCCGGCGAAATGTCGGGCCATATCTTCTTCGCCGATCGCTGGTACGGGTTCGACGACGCGCTCTATGCCGCCATACGCCTGCTCGGCATCGTGGCGCGGATGAGCGGTACGCTGGCCGAGGTGCGCGCGGCCCTGCCGCACGTGCTTAACACGCCGGAGCTTCGTTTCGACTGTGCGGACACGCGCAAGTTCGCGGTGATCGAAGAAGTGGCTGAACGGCTCAAGCAGGACGGCGCTAATGTTTCGGCCATTGACGGCGTGCGGGTGAGCACGGCGGATGGCTGGTGGTTGTTGCGCGCGTCTAACACGCAGGCGGTGCTCGTGGCGCGGGCTGAGGCGAAGACGGAGGAAGGGCTGGAGCGGCTGAAACAGGCGCTGGTGACCCAGCTTTCTGCTAGCGGCTTGGCGGCGCCTGATTTCTCCGGGGAGAATGCGGGGCACTAGAGGAAAGAAAGCACATCATTTTTGGAAAAGAAGAAGCAAGGACTGAGATCTCTGCAAAACCTGGCTCGGTGAGTCGGCTGGCGTGGGTTCTGAGCACCGGAGCGAAGTGGCCTTAAGGGCCATGAGCACCGGAGTACAAGAAACGCGCGTCAGACGACCGCCAGGGCAGGTTCTGCAGAGATCTCGAACTTTTGGTCTCTGTCGGCGGCTGATCCAGCTGGCACCCGACAGGGACGTTGCTTTACTCCGAACATCCGATCTCCGCCCCGTTTACAACCGCCGTAGAATCCAGCAACGGGTTCTCTTCGCCGTTGGTCACCACCTTCAGCTCCACATTGCCATGGCCCACGAACAGGAAGTGGCACGGCGCACCCTGCTTGAAGTCGCAGGATTGAAGCTCGGTGTAGCCACGGTCGTGGAAGACGGACTGGTTGCCCGCCATGTCGGTGAACTGGGAACCGTGCCCAAGTTGCCAGCCGGCGGCCAGCAGGGCCGTGCGCGCCTGGACGTAGGGAAGGCCCTTGATCACAGGCACGGACGGGGCGCTCGCCAGGTCGCAGGCTGCCGCGTGTGCGGTCTGGTCTGCAAGACAGGTAAGCGCGCAGCAGGCTAGGGTTCGCAGATTCATGTTCAATCCAGAGCATGAAAACCGGCGAATTACGACTAAGAAATAGGCAATGATTGCAACCAACAACGGCATGTTGCGCGAAACACGCGTGGCTTGGCCGCCGTGCTCTGTCAGGCGACGGGCTGGTAGCTTCCTGCCTCGCCTGGGTTGGCGCGCAACCTGTCCGTTATCCCAAGCACCGTTTCCGCACCGCCAAGGAACACCGCGCCATCTGACGGGATGAGCTGCGCCATGCCGTCGAGCACGCGCCTTTTTGTTGGTGGATCAAAATATATCAGCACGTTGCGGCAGAATACGATGTCGAATCGTCCAAGCGGTTTCAGGTCGGACAAAAGGTTCCATAGTCGGAACCCCACCATGTTTCGCAGTGGTTGTTTGACCCGCCACTGCGCGTCCGCCTTCTCAAAATACCGCACCAGCATCTGCATGGGCAGGCCGCGCTGGATTTCGAATTGCGAGTACAGGCCTTGCCTTGCCCGCTCCAGCGGTTCGCGCGCGATGTCCGTGCCGATGATCTCCACGCGGCGCCCAGGCATGCTGGCCGCGAGCTCCGCGCAGATCATGGCGATGGAGTAGGCTTCCTGCCCGTGTGCGGCGGCGGCCGACCAGATGCGCAGGGCAGCGCCCGCCGGACGTGTGGCGTGCAGACGCGGCAGGATCGTGCGGCGCAGCAGCTCGAAGGGGCGGCCGTCGCGGAAGAACAACGACTCGTTGGTTGTCATCGCCTCCACCACCTCGCCCTCCAGGGCGTTGCCCGGGCGTATTTTGGCTGCCAGCTCATCCAGGCTGCGCAGCCCCTCGCGCCGCACCAGCGGCGCCAACCGGGTCTCCAGCAGATACAGCTTGTCCGGCCCCAGTATCAGCCCGGACCGCGCTTTCAGCGTGCTGGCCAGGGCGGTGTAGGTGGCGTTCACGCGCGGGCTCCCGCCGGCTGCGCATCGATCATGGCAAGCAGCTTTCGACCAATCTGCGGCAGCGGCAGCACCGCGCAGGCAAGGCCCGCCTTGGCCACCGCCCCGGGCATCCCCCAAACCACACTGGTCGCCTCGTCCTGCGCCACCACGCCGCCACCGTCGGCCACCACTTGCCTGGCGCCTGCCAGGCCGTCCTGCCCCATGCCAGTCAGGATCGCCACCAGCACGCGGCCGCCCAGCGCCGCGCTGGCGGAGCGCAGCATCGGGTCCACCGCAGGCCGGCAGAAATGCTCGGCAGGGCCGTCAGACAGCTGCACCACGAGCTGCGCACCGCGTTTTTGCACAAGAAGATGGCGTGCGCCCGGCGCCAGCAGGATTTGGCCGGGCCGGAGCGGCTCGCCATCCTGCGCCTCCTTGCAGGGCAGCACGCCCAGCTTGTCTATGTGCTGGGCCAGTATGGGGGTGAAGGTGGCCGGCATGTGCTGGGTGATAATAACGGGCACCCGCAGGTCCGGGCGCAGCGCCTGCACCAGGGCGAACAGCGCGTTCGGCCCGCCGGTGGAACTGCCTATCGCCAGCAGCCGTGGCGAAAGGGCGGGCGGCGCGCGCAACGTGACCGCTTCCTGGCCCGGCGCTGCCTGCGCCGGCCGGCCGCGGCGCAGGCGCGCCAGCCCGCGCACCTTGGCTATCAGCTCGACGCCGAAACGGTGATCCGCCGACACTTCCGCCGCACTGGGCTTGGAGAGCGTGTCCGCGGCCCCGAGCCGCAAGGCGCGCAGCGAAATGTCCGCGCCGCGGGTGGTGAGCGTGGAGGCCATGATCACGGCCAGCCCTGGCGAGGCGGACAGCAGGAGCGGCAGGGCGGTCATCCCGTCCATCACCGGCATTTCGATGTCCAGCACCACCACATCGACGTCATGCACGCGCAACGCATCCAGCGCGGCCCGGCCGTCGGCCACGCGCGTCACCACCTCGATATCGGCTGCGGCACGCAGGATGTTTGCGATCGCACCGCGTACGACCGCGGAATCGTCGCAGATCATCACCCGCGCCGGAAGCTGCGCGGCCGCCGGCGCGGCCATCAAAGCAGACCGACCTGCTCGAGCTTGCCGCGCAGGATCGTCTCGTCAAACGGCTTCATTATGTATTCCTGGGCGCCGGCTTCGATGGCCTGCTCCACGAACCCGATCTCATTCTCTGTGGTGCAGAACAGCACTGTCGGGTGCTGGTCGCCGAACTCCGCCCGCAGCGCGCGCAGGAACTCGATGCCGTTCATCACAGGCATGTTCCAGTCCAGCAAGATGGCGCCGGGCAGGCTCGCGCGGCATGCCGTCAGCGCCAGCTCCCCGTTCTCCGCCTCCTGAACCGCGAAACCGCACTCCTCCAGGATGCGACGCGCCACCCGGCGCACCGTCCGGCTGTCATCGACGATCAGGAAAGCTGTCTGTGCGGGCGCGCTCATGCGGCCATCTCCAGTTCGAGGCGAAGCAGCATTGCTATGTCGAGCAGCACAAGCAGGCGGTCCGCCACGCGATGTATGCCGCGGCTATGCGCGGCCCAGACGGGCGGCAGAGTGGGCGGGTTCGGCTCCAGGCTTGCCGCTGGCAGAGTCACCACCTCGTGCACCTGGTCCACCATCAGAGCGTAGAGGTCGCTGCCATGTTCCGTCACCACTGCCATCTGGCTGGCCTGGTCCGGCGGCGGCGGCAGATTAAGGCGCCGGCGCAGGTCTATCGCGGTGATGATACGGCCGCGCAGGTTCAAATTGCCGGCCACCTCTGGCGGAGCCAGCGGAATACGGGCGATCTTCTGGCCGGCTAGAACGTCGCGCACGGCCAGGACCGGCAGACCGCAAAGCTGGCCCTCAAGCGTCAGGGTCACGTAGGCGGACTCCATGGCAGCGCTCCTCAAACCTGTTCTTGGGTGCGCACGGGCCGCGCCAGGCAGCCGCGCAGCGCCTCGACCAGCGCCGTGCGCTGGGATTTCTGCACGTAGGCGCAGAAGCCGGCCGCCAGCGCCTTAGCGTCGTCAGCCGGCCCGTCATGCGCGCTCAGCGCGATCATCGGCGTAGCGGCCCAGGCGCCGCCCTGCCGCACCGCGCGGGCGAACGCCAATCCGTCCATGTCTGGCATCTCGATGTCCGACACGATGGCGTCCACGGCCAAGCCGCCATCCCGCAAGGCGAGCGCCGCGGCGGCGCTGCCGGCTGCCGAGACCTCGAAGCCCGCGGCCGACAGGGCCGGGACGAGCATCTGGCGGAAGAAGTCGCTGTCCTCGACGACTAGTACACGGCGACACCCGCCCTCGCGCGGGCCGGCGGCAAACCAGTCCCGCCAGGCAAGCGTCAACCAGTATTCGGTATCCAGCACATCCGCAGCCTGCCCCGCGACTATGGCGGTTCCCAGCACCCCCGGCCGGGCGGAGCCCAGTTCAATGTGCAGGCGGCCATGCACCACGTCCACGATGGTGTCCACCAAGAGTCCCATGCTGCGCGGCCCATCGGCAAACACCAGCATGGGCTGTGCCTCCTGCGGGGCGCCGGCGTCCTCCAGGCCAATCAGTTTCATCAGCCTGCCACGGTATTGGGTGACCAGGCCGCCGCTCGACCGTTCGATCCGGCTGGCCTGTATCGTCTCCAGCCTGGCCACCAGGTTCAGCGGCACGGCGTAGAGCCCGTTCGTGGACCCCGCGCGGAACAGCAGCAGAGCCACCTGCTCCTCCGAGGCGGATCTGGCCGGGATCACCTCCGCGGAGACGTTGGCGGCGGCACGCGCGGCGATGCCGGCGCTGCGCGCTATCCCGTTCGGGTCCAGGATCATGATCACTGAGCCGTCACCCAGGATGGTGTTGCCGCTGAACATCGTCACGTGGCGCAGGATCGGCGCCACCGGCTTGACCACGATCTCCTCGGTGTCGAACACCGCGTCGACTACGATGCCCAGCTTCGCGCTGCCGGCGGCTGTCACCACAACGGTGATGTCGGACGAGAGTGGGCAAGCGGTCGTTTCCAGCCGGAGCAGGGCGGACAGACGCACAAGCGGCAGCAGCTCGTCGCGCAGCCGCAATACGTCCGCGCCGCCTACCTGCTCCACCGTCACCGCCTCGCGTGCGCCGCCCTTTGCGGCGACGGCAGCCCCAGGCGCGCCCACCCGCACCAGCTCGCGCACGGCGATCTGCGGGATGGCGAAGCGCTCGCCGCCGGCCTGCACGATCACCGCCGAGATGATGGCCAGGGTGAGCGGGATTTTCACGGTGAAGCAGGAGCCGGCCCCTTGCGTGCTGGCCAGCTCTATCGTGCCGCCGATCCGTTCGATGTTGGCGCGCACCACGTCCATGCCCACGCCGCGGCCGGAGATCGCGGTCACCGCCTCGGCGGTGGAGAAGCCGGCGCGGAAGATGAAGGCACGTATCTGCGTCTCGGTCATCGCCGACAGTTCGGCGTCCGTGGCGAGCCCCTGGGCCAGCACCTTGGCTCGCACGCGGGCTACGTCTATGCCGCGCCCGTCATCGCTTATCTCGACGATGATATGGCCGCCTTCGTGGTAGGCGTTAAGCGAGATGCGCCCGGCTTCCGGCTTGCCGGCTTCGCGCCGCGTGGCGGCATTCTCCAGCCCGTGGTCCGCGCTGTTGCGCACCATGTGGGTCAGCGGGTCCCGCATCAGTTCCAGCACCTGGCGGTCCAGCTCGGTGTCCTGTCCGCGCATCTCCAGCGTGATGATCTTGCCGGTTTCCTGTGCCAGGTCGCGCACCAGGCGCGGCAGCTTGTTCCACGCGCTGCCGATCGGCTGCATGCGCGTCTTCATCACGCCGTCCTGCAGGTCCGACGTGATCTGGGAAAGGCGCTGCAGCGGCGCGCTGTAGGCGCTCGCGGTACGCTGGGCGGCCGTCTCTGCGCGCGAGATCTGCAGCAGCTGGTTGCGCGTGAGAACCAGTTCGCCCACCAGCGTCATCAGCTCTTCCAGCACGTCAACCGTCACCCGGATCGTCTGGGTGGCCGGTTCAGGCGCCCCTGGCATGGCCGCCGGCGCCTGTTCCGTCGCAGCTGCGACGGTTGCGACCGGCACCGATGCAGCCGGCTTTCCTACCTTGGTGGGGGACTTTCGGGCCGGCTTGTTTGCGGCCGGTGCCGCCGCCGCTTCGCCGGCCGCAACGCGGTTCAGCTCGGTGATCAGCTCCTGATCGCTGCCTTCCGGCTCGCTGCCCGCCGCACCAAGCGCGGCTACAATTTCCTTGATGCGGTCCAGCGCCATCAACACCAGGCTGATCACTGCGGCGGTTGCCGCCAGCTCACCGTCCCGCACGCGGCCGAGCACGTTCTCGCCGGCGTGGGCCACACGCTCCAGCCGCGGCAGGCCGAGGAAGCCGCAGGTGCCCTTGATGGTGTGCACCAGGCGGAAGATCAGCGAGAGCGTCGCCTGGTCGCCGGGATCGCGCTCCAGCTTGACCAGCGCCAGATCCAGCTCGGCCAGCGCCTCGTTCGTTTCGGCCAGGAATTCGGGGAGCAGATCGTCCATGGAGCCTCCGCCTGGGAGGATGGCGGGGTTGAACGAATAAAGCGTAAACCGGGCCGAAGGTGAGGAAGCAAGGCCTTCTTTTTAGCTACCTGCGCTGTTCAGCGGTTCTGATCTGCCCTGTGGAGCCCGGCTGTTTCAGGTGCGGGGCAGTTAAGCCTTGGGCCTTTCTGCAAAAAGCACTGCTTGCTTACGCGGTTTCCAGCTCCCCCTCGGACCTTAGGCGGAGCACCACGCCCAGCGACGCCGGGCGCGGCCGCGCCATCGCAGCCGCCACGCCGCGCGGCTCCACAGGCCCGTCCTTCTGCATCAAGCCGGCCGGCCAGGTGGCACGGCGGCCTTCCACCCGCAGCAACAGGCTTCGGCCGGTGCCGCGCAGCCAGATGGCGCCGCCCATGGGCAACGCGCCGGCGCCTACCAGCAGAAGGCACGCGCCGAACTGCCGGACCGCGTCATCCTCCAGTAACGCCTGTTCCAGGCTTACCCTCAACTTGCCGAAATTGGGCAAGCCAGGCAGCAAAGTGGCTAAGTCGTCCACCTCGGAATCCGAACCCCATGCCGCGCGCAGCAGGCGCAGCCGCGCCGCCAGCTCCCGCGCGCAATCCTGCGCCAGAGCCAGCGCCTCCTGATCGGGCGCGTCGGCCACCATCTCCAGAGCACCGGTGAGCGCGCCAAGCGTGCCGGCCAGATCGTGGCAAACCCGGGCGCACACCATACCTGCCAAGCCGAACGCGTCCGTCTGTTCCAAATGTATCCTCCCGGAGCCGCCAATGCCCGCCTATGGTGCAACCTTTGAGCCTGGTCAGATCGTCAGCCATCCCGGCCAGCCTGGCTGGGGTTTGGGGCAGGTGCAATCGGTGGCGGGCGGGCGGGTTACGGTGAACTTTGAGAATGCGGGAAAGGTGCTGGTCAATACCGAAGTGGTTGGGCTGGTGGTTGAGTCGGGGTCTCGGGCGCCGGCTTGAGGCACGGCAAGCAAGGCCTTCTTTTTTGAAAAAAGAAGCAAAAAACTTTTTCGACATCGCCTGCACCTGGGCGCGGCCTGATGCTGCAGGCGCGCGTATTGGCAGAACCAGAGTGGGCCATGATGCAGGCGGGGGAAGTAAAGGTTTTTTGCTTCTTTTTTCAAAAAAGAAGTCCTTGCTTGGCTACTCCGCCGGCGACGCCGCGATCCCATGCACGATCCGTCGCCTTACGCCACGCGCCCGCCGCTCCAAAATCAGATAGATCACCGGCGTAGTGAACAACGTGAGAGCCTGGCTGACGATCAGCCCGCCCACGATGGCGATGCCGAGCGGCCGGCGCAGTTCGCTGCCTGTCCCGAATGCCAGCGCCAGAGGCAGAGCGCCGCATAGCGCCGTCAGCGTCGTCATGATGATCGGGCGGAAACGTTCCACGCAGGCTTCGCGAATGGCGGCTTCCGGCGTCATGCCGCGCTCGCGTTGTGCGTCCAGCGCGAAATCCACCAGCATGATCGCGTTCTTCTTGACGATGCCCATCAGCAGGACGATGCCGATCACGCTGAGCACGCCGAATTCCGTGCCGCTGACGAGTATGCCGAGCAGCGCGCCCAGGCCGGCGGATGGCAGGGTGGACATGATGGTGATGGGGTGCAGCAGGCTTTCGTAGAGTACACCGAGCACGATGTAAATCGACAGCAGGGCTGCGCCGATCAGCGCGGGTTCGCTGGAAAGCGACTGCAGGAAGAGTTTCGCGTCGCCTTCGAAGGAAATGTGGATCGACGGCGGCGGCGACATCTCGGCCACGATGGCTTTGGCGCGATTCACCGCGTCGCCCATCGCCAGCGTGGGTTTCAGGTTGTAGCTGATCTCGCCGGCCACGCGTTGGGCATCGTGGACCACGTTCAGCGGTGCGATGCCGTAGGTGATGTGCGCGACGGCGCCTAGCGGCACCGGCAAGCCGGTGTTTGCGCCGACATAGACGTGATCGAGAAAGTGCGGATCGCGCTGCAGCCAGGGCAGGGTTTCGAGGATGACGCTGTACTGGTTGCGCTGGCTGTAGATGGTGGAGATCGGGCGCTGGGCAAAGGCGTTGCCCAGGGCAGTATCGATTGCAGCGGCAGAGACCTGCAAGCGCGAGGCGGCCTGGCGGTCCACGGTGACGGTGACTTGCGGTGAGTTGGAGTCCTCGTCAGAGGTGACGTCGAGGAATCCTGGTTCGTGTTGCAGGCGGGTTTCGATCTTGCTCTCCCATAGGCCGAGCTCTTCGAGGTTGTCGCCCAGCACGTCGAAGCTGAACTGGCCACCGGCACCCTGCTTGTTGCCGCCGCCGAAATCGCCCGGGGCGAACAGAACAGTGTGCAGGCTGGCGATCGGGTCGAGCTGTTTGCGCAGGCGCGCTATCACGACCTTTGCTTTCGGGCGGCCTTCGGAGCGTGGTTTCAGCGAGATCAGAAGGGTGCCCTGGTTCGCCAGGTCGAAACCGTTGGCGACGCCGACGGTGGAGCCTACCGCGGCGACCGCGGGATCGCGCAGGATGATGTCGACGACGCGCTGCTGCTGGGTGACCATCTGCTGGAACGAGGCGCTGGCGGGGCCTTCGGTGGTGCCGCGCAGCAGGCCGGTGTCCTGGTCGGCCACGAAGTTCTTCGGCACCGCGCCGTAGAGGTAGAACGTCATGACGATGGTGAGCGCGGTGACGAACAGCATCGTCCAGCGGTGGCGCAGGCTCCAGTCGGCACCGACCATGTAGCGGCGCGTGATGGACTGGAAGCCGCGCTCGAACCACTGGTCGATGCGGGCGAGGCGGCCGGTGGGTTCGCGGTCCACCAGGCGGCCGCACACCATGGGGGTGAGCGTGAGGGAGACGATGGCGGAGAACACAATGGCGATCGTGAGTGTCCAGGCGAATTCGTGCAGGATGCGGCCGAGCAGGCCGCCCATGAACAGCAGCGGGATGAACACGGCGACCAGAGAGAGCGTGATGGAGACGACGGTGAAGCCGATCTGGCGCGCGCCGACGATCGCCGCTTCCAGGCGCGACATGCCCTGCTCGCGCAGGCGGGCGATGTTCTCGATCATGACGATCGCGTCGTCCACCACGAAGCCGACCGAGATGGTGATCGCCATAAGCGAGTAGTTGTTCAGCGAGAAGCCGAACGCCCACATGCCGATCGCGGTGGCGGCAAGGGATAGCGGCACGGTGACGGCCGCGGCGACGGTGGCCGCGACGCGGCGCAGGAAGATGAACACGGTGACGAGCACGAGCGCGCCTGTGATCAGCAGGGTGAGCTTCACGTCGTTCGTGCTGGCGCGTATGGTCTGCGTGCGGTCGTCCAGCACGGTTATCTTGATGTCCGGCGAGATCCAGCGCGCCACCTGCGGCAGCAGCGCACGCACGCGGTCCACCGTGTCGATGACGTTCGCACCTGGTATCTTGTAGATGCGCAGCAGGATCGCCGGCTTGTGGCCGTTCCAGGCGGCCAGGCGCACGTTGCTGACGCTGTCGGTGACTTTGGCGACGTCCGAGAGTCGCAGGACCGCGCCGTTGCTGGCCTTCAGCACCAGGCGGCCGTAGGCGGCGGCGCGGCGTATCTGGCCGTTTATGGTGATTTCCTCAGCGCGGTGGGCGCCCTGGAAACTGCCGGTGGGCTCCAGCACGTTGGCGTTGACGATGGCCTGGCGCACGTCGTCCGCGGAGATGCCGGCCGCGCGCAACGCGCCGGGATCGAGCTGCACGCGTATTGCCGGCGTCTGCCCGCCGTCGATCTGCACGCGGCTGACGCCCTCGATCTGGCTGAAACGCTGCTGCAGCACGGTGTCGGCAGCCTCGTAGATCTGGCCTACGTTCAGCTCGTCCGAGGACAGCGCGATCGTCATGATCGCCAGGTCCGCCGGGTTAAACTTCTTGTAGGTGGGGCGGACGGGAAGGCCGCTCGGCAGGTCCGTCTGCGCGGCGTTCAGCGCGGATTGCACGCTGCGCGCGGCGTCGTCGGTGTTGCGATCGAGGTTGAACAGCACGATGACGTTGGTGTTGCCGACCGAGCTGGTGGAGAACATGTCCGACACGCCGCCTATCTCGCCGATGCGGCGCTCGAGCGGGGCGGCGATGGAGTTGGCCATGGTGGCGGGGTCTGCGCCCGGGCGCGAGGCGAAGACGACGATTGCGGGGACGTCAACGTTTGGCAGCGCGGCTACTGGGAGGAATTGGTAGGCTACTACGCCGCCTATCAGGAGGCCCAGCGAGAGTAGGATTGTGGCTACCGGGCGCAGGATGAAGAGGGTGGAGAAGTTCATAGGGTTGTTTGGTCAAGGGAGGAAGAAAGGCCTTCTTTTTTGAAAAAAAGAAGCAAAAAACTTTTGACTCCGCTGTCGCGGGTTCGTGGCTGGCGAGCGTGGCCTGGAGGGCTGACGCCTGTCTTCGTCCGTCTCAAATGCTTTGACGACCAGGGTGGGAAAGCTTTTAGGAACGACGTCAACATCAATAACAGACACAAGAATGCCACGTTGGCGAATGTTCCGCCGAAGATTGCTGTTGAAAGCAGGAAGAGCGAACCCAACGACATAAGCACGATGCCAAAGCCGTGCTTCATCCAGGGCTCTTCCACATCCTCGTCTGTTCCGGTGTCAACGATATCAACTCTGTTCATTGCAGCGAAAAGCGTTGCGAAAATGAAGAACCGTGCGTTCGAACCGCTGCGAGTTACGATGCCGGTTATCGCCAAAGTCATTATCGCGGCCGCTAGCGCCACCCTCAGATACTTTATCATCTGAGCCGACCTCCCAAGCACATCGAGCTTCGCAAACCCTCCATGGGCGTCCGCAGGTCACGGCTCTCACCGCGATCGCGCGACAGCGGAGTAAAAGTTTTTTGCTTCTTTTTTTCAAAAAAGAAAGTCTTACTTGTTTGCTTCACTCTGCCGCCACCAATACCTGCCGCCGCGCCGCGAACCGGCGGCGCGCGCGCTCGAAGGCCACGTAGATCGCGGGCGTCGTATAAAGCGTCAGCACTTGGCTAAGCAGCAACCCGCCCACGATCGCCACGCCGAGTGGCCGGCGCAGTTCGGACCCCGTGCCGTGGTCCAGGACCAGCGGCAGCGCGCCGAGCAGTGCGGCGGCCGTGGTCATCATGATCGGGCGGAAGCGCAGCACGCAGGCTTCCACGGCGGCTTCCTCGGGGGAGATGCCGCGGGTGCGTTCGGCTTCGAGCGCGAAATCGACCACCAGGATGCCGTTCTTCTTCACGATGCCCATAAGCAGCACGATGCCTACCAGGGCGACTACGGACAGGTCCGACCCGGTAAACATTAGGGCCAGCAGCGCGCCTATGCCGGCAGAGGGCAGCGTGGACAGGATGGTGATCGGGTGGATGAAGCTTTCGTAGAGGACGCCGAGGACGATGTAGATCACGGCGACCGCGGCCAGGATAAGCCAGGGTTCGGCGGCGAGGCTGCGCTGGAACTCGGCGGCGTCGCCGGAATAGGCGCCGATGATGCTGGCGGGCATGCCTATGTCGGCCTGCGCCTGCTGCACCTCGGCGACCGCGTTGCCGAGCGAGGCGCCGGCGCGGACGTCGAAGCTCAAGGTGACGGAGGGGAACTGGGACTGGTGGGTGATCACCAGGGGCGCGGTGCGGCGGACCAGGTGGGCTATGGCCATGAGCGGCACCTGGCTGACGGTGTTGGTGGTGGCCACCGTGGTTGTGGCGACCTGCGCCGCGCCGTTAGCGCCGAAGCTGGCGACGGTGCCGGGGACGCGGAGTTTTTCCAGCGAGTCCGGATGGGCGACCCAGTCCGCGTCGGCTGAGAGGACGACGCGATACTGGTTGGATTGCTGGTAGATGGTGCTGACCTGGCGCTGGCCGAAGGCGTCGTAGAGCACGTCCTCGATCGCCTGCATGGTGACGCCAAGGCGGGTGGCGCGGTCGCGGTCCACGACGATCTCGGTGGCGAAGCCGTCATCCTGCTGGTCGCTGGTGACGTGGTCCAGGTCGGGGGAGTGGGACAGGCGGTCGATCAGGCGCGGGGTCCAGAGGGCCAGTTCGGCGGCGTCCGTGTCCGTCAGCGTGTACTGGTATTGGGTGCGGCTGACGCGGGCGCCGATCTGGATGTCCTGGACCGGCTGCATGTAGGTGGTCAGGCCCGCCATGCCGGCCAGAGCCGCCTGCAGGCGGGGGATGACCACGGCCATGGCGGCGCGCTGGCGGCGTGGCTTCAGGGTGATGGAGAGCCGGCCGACATTGGGCGTGGGGTTCACGCTGCCGGCGCCGATCAGGGAGGCCACGCTGTCCACCGCCGGATCGTGCTGCACGATGTCGGCGGCGCGCAGTTGCAGCTTGGCCATGGCGGGGATGGAGATGTTCTGGGCGGCTTCGGTGGTGGCGATGATGGCGCCGGTGTCCTGCTGCGGCAGGAAGCCTTTCGGCACTACCATGTAGAGCAGGATGGTGCCGGCCAGAGTCAGCACGGCGATGCCGAGCACGAGCGGCTGGTGGCGCAGGCTGACCACCAGGCTGCGGCGGTAGCGTTCCAGCAAAGCGCCGAAGAAGCGGTCCGAGCGGCTGCCGGCGCCTGGTTTGTGCGGGCGGAGAAGGCGGCCGCACATCATCGGCGTGAGCGTCAGCGAGATCACGGCGGAGACGGCGACGGCCACCGAGAGGGTGACGGAGAACTCCTTGAACAGCCGGCCGACCACGCCGCCCATGAACAGCAGCGGGATGAACACGGCGATCAGCGAGACGGTGAGCGAGACGATGGTGAAGCCGATCTGGCCGGCGCCGCGGAAGGCGGCTTCCAGCGGGGGCACGCCGTCCTCGATGTAGCGGACCACGTTCTCGATCATGACGATGGCGTCGTCCACCACGAAGCCGGAGGCGACGGTCAGCGCCATGAGCGAGAGGTTGTCCAGGCCGTAGCCGAGCCAGTCCATCACGCCGAAGGTGCCGATGAGGCTGAGCGGCAGGGCCACGGCGGGGATGAGGGTGGCGCGCCAGCTGCGCAGGAACAGGTAGATCACGGCGACGACGAGGGCCATGGCGAGCAGCAGGGTGCCTTGGACGTCCGACACCGAGGCGCGTATGGTCTGCGTGCGGTCGGCCGAGACCTGCAGCCTGACGCCGGGGGGCAAGGCGCGGGTCAGTTCCGGCAGCTCGGCCTGCACGGCGCGCACGGTTTCGACGATGTTGGCGCCTGGCTGGCGCTGCACGTCCAGCAGGACGGCGGGGTGGCCCCCGTCCTTGTGCGAGGAATACCAGGCGCCGACGCGGTCATTTTCCACGCCGTGGGTGACGGTGCCTACGTCGCTGAGGCGAACGGCGGCGCCGGCGCGCCAGGCGAGGATGAGGTCTCGGTAGGCTTCGGGGGTGACGAGCTGGTCGTTGGTGCCGACGGCGTAGGAGATGTGCGGGCCGTTGAAGCTGCCCTTGGCGCCGCTGACGTTGCCGGCGGTGATGGCGCTGCGCACGTCCTCCATGGACAGGCCGTAGGCGGCCAGGCGCGCGGGATCGAGCTGGACGCGTATGGCGGGTTTCAGGCCGCCCTGGACGACGACGCGGCCGACGCCGTCTATCTGGCTGAGCTTGGGCTGCAGGAGCGTGTCGGCGGCGTCGGCCACCTGGTCGATAGGCACCGTGTCGCTGGTGACGGCCAGGCTCATGATCGGCGCGTCGGCGGGGTTCACGCGGTTGTAGCTGGGCGGGTAGGGGAGCGAGGCGGGCAGGATGCCCTGGGCGGCGTTGATGGCGGCCTGGACGTCCTGGGCGGCGCCGTCGATGCTGCGGGTCAGGTCGAACTGCAGGGTGATCTCGCTGGTGCCCACCGCGGACGAGCTCTGCATGGTGGTGATGCCGTTGATCTGGCCGAGCTGTCGCTCCAGCGGCGCGGTGACGAGGGTGGACATGGTGTCCGGCCCGGCGCCCGGGTACGAGGTGGTGACGACGATCGTGGGGAAGTCGACCTGGGGGAGGGCGCTTACGGGGAGCGCCGCGTAGCCCAGGGCGCCGCCCAGGAGCACGGCGATGGCCAGGAGGGACGTGGCGATCGGGCGCGCTATGAAGGGGGCGGAGAGGGACATGGGGTTAGTGTGCCGGAAGTGTCGGGTATGGGGTAGTTAAGGCGAAGCAAGGCAAGGCAAGCCGTTCTTTTTTGAAAAACTATTGCTCCCGGCGCCGGTTCAGCTGCCTCAGCTGCCTCGGTGCGTCTGGCAGACGCCGACTGCTTCAGATGCGCGGTGGCGAGCGTTTTTGGTCCTTTTCAACAAAGGACTGCTTCCTTCCTTGGAGATTTCCGCATGGATTACGTCAACCTGGGCCGCACCGGCCTGAAAGTCTCCCGCCTGTGCCTGGGCTGCATGACCTATGGCGAGCCTGGCCGGGGCACGCATGAGTGGACGCTGCCTGAGGCTGAATCCAAGCCGTTCTTTGCGCGCGCGCTCGATGCCGGGATCAATTTCTTCGACACGGCGAATGTTTACTCGGCGGGATCGAGCGAGGAGATCGTGGGGCGGGCACTGCGTGACGTGCCGCGGCATGCGGTGGTGGTGGCGACCAAGGTGCACGGGGTGATGCACAAGGGGCCGAACGGGGGCGGGCTGTCGCGCAAGGCGATTTTGGGGGAGATCGATGCGAGCCTGACACGGCTGGGGATGGATTACGTCGATCTGTACCAGATACATCGTTTCGATCCGGAGACGCCGATCGAGGAGACGCTGGAGGCGCTGAACGACGTGGTCCGGGCGGGCAAGGCGCGGTATATCGGCGCATCCTCGATGCATGCCTGGCAGTTCTGCAAGGCGCTGTATGTGTCCAAGCAGAACGGGTGGGCGCGGTTCGTTTCCATGCAGAACCATCTCAACCTGCTGTATCGGGAGGAGGAGCGGGAGATGCTGGGGTTGTGCCTGGAAGAGGGCGTGGGCGTGATCCCCTGGAGCCCGCTGGCGCGCGGCAAGCTGACGCGGCCTTGGACGGAGGGCGCGCCCACCAAGCGGGCGGAGACGGACCAGTTCGGCAAGACGCTCTACAAGGGCGGCGAGGAGAGCGACCGGGCGATCGTGGGCGCGGTGCAACGGGTGGCGGAGGCGCGCGGGGTGCCTATGGCGCAGGTGGCGCTGGCGTGGGTGCTGGCCAAGCCGGGTGTCACGGCGCCGATTGTTGGGGCGAGCAAGATGTCGCATCTGGAGGACGCGCTGGCGGGGATGGGGCTGAAACTTACGCAGGAGGAAGTGGCGGCGGTTGAGGCGGCTTACGTGCCCCGGGCCGTGGCTGGGTTCCAGTGACGGGCTGAACAGGCAAGAAAGGCCTTCTTTTTGAGAAGCCTTTGTTCGTGCTGTCGCGGACCTACGCAGCCACGCTGTCTGCTATGCACCTTCTTCGTAATGTTCCACGAACGTTGGTCCCGCCCACCACCTGCAAGGGACAAAAGTTTTTTGCTTCTTTTTTTCAAAAAAGAAGGCCTTCCTTCCTGAAATCTCCGGGGGCCGTCACATGAACCACCATAAGCGCGTGCTGGCCGGCCAGACGTTGCATCCGGAAACGCTGATGATGGGGTTCGGCTACGACCCCGCGCTGTCCGAAGGCAGCGTGAAGGTGCCGATCTTCCAGACCAGCACGTTCGTGTTCCGCTCCGCGCAGCACGGCAAGGAGTTCTTCGAGCTGGTGGCCGGGCTGCGCGAGTTGCGGGAGGGCGAGCAGCCCGGGCTGATCTATTCGCGGTTCAACAACCCGGACCTGGAGATACTGGAGGACCGGCTGACCGTCTGGGACGGTGCGGAGGCGGCGCTGGTGTTCGCCAGCGGCATGGCGGCGATCGCCACCACGTTGCTGAGCCTGGCGCGGCCGGGCGACGTGATCTTCTACAACGCGCCGATCTATGGAGGCACAGAGACGCTGCTGATGAAGGTTCTGCCGCGCTTCGGGATACAGGGCGTGGAGTTCGCGGGCAGCCTCGAGCCGGAGCAGATCGCGGCGCGGCTGGAGGAGGCGCGCGCGGGGCTGGCGCCGGGGGCGCGCATCGCGGCGTTCATGCTGGAGACGCCGGCCAACCCGACGAACGATTTGATCGACATCGCGTATTGCGCCGAACTGGCGGCCACGTTGGCCGACCAGCCTGGCGGGCGGCCGGCGGTGATCGTGGACAACACGTTCCTCGGGCCGCTGTGGCAATCGCCGCTGGCGCATGGCGCGGACCTGGTGGTGTATTCGCTGACGAAATATGTAGGCGGGCACAGTGACGTTGTGGCCGGCGCGGTGCTGGGCAGCCGCGCGGCCTGCAAGCCGATACGCGCCATGCGCAGCGCGTTCGGCACGATGAGCGACCCGCATACCGGCTGGTTGCTGATGCGCAGCCTGGAGACGCTGGAACTGCGTATGACGCGCGCCGGCGAGAACGCGGCCCGTGTGGCGGGCTTCCTGGCCAACCATCCTTCGATCGAGCGCGTGGGTTTCCTGGGGCATCTGGAGCACGGCTCGCGCGCGGCCGATCTGTATGCGCGGCAGTGCAGCGGGCCTGGGTCCACGATCAGCGTGTATGTGAAAGGCGGCGAGGCGGAGGCTTTCGCGTTCCTGGACCGGCTGACGATCATCAAGCTGGCGGTGAGTTTGGGCGGGACGGAAAGCCTGGCGTCACACCCGGCGGCGATGACGCATATCGGGGTGCCGCGGGAGCGTCGGCAGCGGTTCGGGCTGCTGGATAATCTGGTGCGGATTTCTGTCGGGGTGGAGCATCCGGATGATCTGATCGCGGATCTGCGTCATGCTTTAAATTACCAACAGCCCTGAGGTCGACCTCGGCCGTTCGATGAACGCATGGATAGCACGGATGTCCATGTCGATAGGCGGAAAGACTTACTCTTTAGTGAGAGAGCAAGCGCGCCGCATCTCTGCTTGCCGCCTCACTTTTCTTACTACTACCGTTGGAGCGGAGCAGCGTACTAACGGCGCCTTCGTGCGCACCGCAATTTCATTGACCGGCATACAGCCGGAAGGCAGACAGGGTGCTCTCTGGGAAGAACGCGTTCGGCTGGACGATGGTTTTTGGGCTTCCTTGCGAGAACATCCTGTTCCAGTCCGCGAAGAGGCTATATTCGCCATCGGAACTAGATCCATGGCAATGGACATCTACATCTGGCTGGCCTACCGGCTTCACGCATTGAGCAAGCCGACGCCGATCACCTGGGCAGCTATCCAGGGCCAATTCGCTGCAGGCTACAAAGATCCGCGCTTCATGCGCCCGGTCTTCTTGGATGCTTTGCAAATCGCCTTGGCAGTCTATCCGGAAGCTCGGGTCGACGTGGACCAAGGCCGCGGAATCACCCTTCATCCTTCACCGCCAGCTGTCCCAGCTCAGGCAGCACGACGTCTTGGGTTGACGTAAAGAGATTGGACTCTACCCTCGGGATTCCCATTCGTTGGTATCCAATCGAGTGAAAAACCTCTCATGCACCAATGACGGTGATGGCATGAGTGCAGCTTCCAAGTCATCGGGGTGACTTCTTGCAGAAGCCGGGTGCGTTGAAGCGCACCATCATCGTAGCCGGGAACAGTTTCGCAGCTGCCATGCGTCTGCACACGGCTCGCCAGAAATGGCAGGGCGTCGAGGTGCTCACGATGGCCCAGGTCGTCACGCGCCTAGAGCAGATTCTGATCAATCCGGCTCATATCCTGCCGCGGTGAAGTAG
>CAXTJZ010000013.1:952-32742 GCA_964244695.1 uncultured Acetobacteraceae bacterium | reverse complement strand
GTGTATGATCCAGGCGGAGAGCCAGAGCAGCTTTCGCTCAATCTGGCGGAGCATGTGCAGGTTCGTCGTCGGCCGCTCGGCGGTGATGCTCATGAAAGGAAGCAAGGCCTTCTTTTTCGAAAAGAAGAAGCAAAAAACTTTTGCTCCTCCGCTGTTCCGCCGCTTCGGCTTATCCGGACTCGCGCGACTGGTGCAAACGCGGGGTAGCAAAAGTTTTTGGTCCTTTTTTCAAAAAAGGACTGCTTGCTTCCTTACCTTGGATGAGGTGCCCGCATGACCCTGATCATCACGGTCGCTCAACAGAAAGGCGGCGCCGGCAAGACGATGCTGGCCGCCAACCTGGCCGCGGCGTGGGCAGGCAAGCATCGCGTCACGCTCCTGGACATCGATCCGCAGAACAGCCTCGGCCACTGGCACAAGCTGCGGGAGCAACGCCCGGCGCTGGCCGCGATCGGCTTTGCCGCGGTGTCCGGCTGGCGGGTGAAGGGCGAGCTGGACCGGCAGGCGGGGGCGGCCGACATACTGGTGGTCGATACGCCGCCGCAGATCGACAGCGATGCGGCGCGTGCGATCAGAGCGGCGTCCCTCGTGGTGATACCGGTGCAGCCCGCCATGCCGGATCTTTGGGCGTCGGCCGGCACGCTGAAGCTGGTTACGGCCGAGCGGCGGCGGGTGGCGGTTGTGCTGAACCGGACCCCGGGCAAGTCCGCGCTGCGAAGCACGGTCGAGGCGGCGTTTGCGGCATCCGGGCTGCCGGTGCTGCCGCACACGCTTGGTGACCGGCGCGCCTATGCGCAGGCCTTCGCGCAAGGTATGGGCGTGACGGAGGCGCCGACCCGAAGCGTGGCGGCGGCCGAGCTGTCCGCGCTGGCGGAGGCCCTATTGGAGATCGCGAGATGATACCGCACGCGCCCTGGCTGAACCTGCTGCTTGCCTTGCACCTCCTGGCGGCCACCGCCTGGGTGGGCGGCATGCTGTATGCGCTGGTCGTGCTGCGGCCGGCGCTGGGCGTGCTGGATCCGGCGCCACGGCTGCAATTGCACATGCTGACGCTTAAGCGGTTCTTCCTGGTGGTATGGCATGCGATGCCGATCATGCTGCTGACCGGCTGGGCGATGATCGGGCTGGCAGGATGGGGCATGGCGCATCTGCCGTGGTACGTGAACGTCATGCAGCTGCTTGGCCTGCTGATGGCGGCGGTGTTCCTGTACGCGTATTTCGCGCCGTTCCGGCGCCTGCGCCGTGCGATCCGGCCAGGACCGGAAGTGCTGGAGCGCATACGGCAGCTCATCACGGTGAACCTGGCGCTGGGCGTAGCCGTGATCGTGGTGGCCTCGCTGGGGCATATGTGGTGATGCGCTGCGGCTGACTGGCAGCAGGCCGCGCAGGCGGCGCGCATCCTGGGCGGCGTGGCGATGGCCTATGCGGCCGCTGCCTGGGTGGGGCTGCCGGACAGGTTCTGGGCAATGGTCACCGTCGTCGTGGTGACCCAGCCGGCGCTGGATTTCACACTGACCGCTGGGCGGGACAGGATGGTGGGCACCCTGCTTGGCGCCTTTGCCGCGCTCGGCGTGATTCTGGCCGCGAGGGCAGGGGCGCCGCTGCTGCCGATGTTCTGGGCGGCCCTGGTGCCGCTCGCCGTGGTGACCGCGATATGGCCGACGATGCGGCTGAGCTGCATCACGCTGATCATTGCCGTCCTGGTGCAGCCTGGCGGCTTGTCGCTGATCCGTCCGCTGGACCGCGTGCTGGAGATACTGCTCGGGACTGTGACCGCTGTGGCTGTCTCGGTGGTGAAGCCGCCGGAGCATCAAAGGGAGTAGGCAAGGCCTTCTTTTTTGAAAAAAAGAAGCAAAAAACTTTTATCCGGCTGTCGCGGGTCGTTCAGCGACGGCGCGACAACGGAGTCACAAGTTTTGCTTCTTCTTTCAAGAAAGAAGGCCTTGCTTACTTATCCAAGTGTCAGAACAGCCTCCACAACGTCACTCTCGTCCGGCGGATACCGCAAGCTGAACCCGAGATGGCGCACGAAGCCAAGCATCGGCTGGTTGTCCGCCAGCACCTGGCCGGTGATCTCCGGCACGCCCCGCGCGCGGGCCCAGGCGATCAGGCAATCCATCAGGTGGCGCGCCAGGCCAAGCGCCTTGCAGTCCGGCTCGACCACGATGGCGAACTCGCCGGCGCCGCCAACCGTCTCGCAAACCAGGCGTGCGACGCCCACGCTGGCCAGGTCGGCCGTGCGGACGGCCAGGAACGCCATCTCCCGGTCGTAATCGATCTGGGTGAGGCGGGCCATCTGCTCGGGTGCGACCTGGCGGACGGCGCTGAAGAAACGGTAGCGCAGGTCTTCCGGCGGGATGCGGCGCACCATGGCGGCGTGCGCTTCGGCGTCCTCCGGCCGGATCGGGCGTATGCGGAAAGCCTGGCCGTGGCTGGACCAGTCATGCGCCAGTTCCTCGGGGTAGGGGGATATAGCCAGGGCGGCGCGCTCGCCTGGCGGACATAGCCGGATCGTCGCCGTCTCAGCTCGTGCGCGGCCGTCCTGGCCAAGCAGCAGGCGGTCCACGCCGAGCGACGCGATGGCGGGTTCGTCCACCAACAGCTGGCTGACGCGCACCAGGGCATCGGCTGCGGCGGCGAGAAGGGGAGGGTCCTGCAAGCCGGCGCGACTGGCTAGGGCGTGGGCCAGAGGCAGGTTGAGCGGCGGCAGGTCGTAGGCGGCGGCGCCGTCCGGCAGCAGGGCGAACGCGATGGCTGGTCCAAACGTGGGATCGTCGTGCACGCGTATCGTCGCGGCCGGGCCAGGTCCGGCCGCGGAGGGCAGGCCATAGCAGGCGAGAAGCCGCAGCGACTCGGCCTGGCTAAGCACCGCGCGGCCTTCCGCACGCGCTGCCGCCAGGACCCGCGAAGCCGCCGCTTGGTCCGGATCGACTGCCAGCACCCGGCCGGTCGGCAACTCGCGTGCGGCCTGTCGGGCGGCGCGGTCCCGCAGCAGGTGGCCGAACGCCTGGACGGCCTGCTCCGGCGTGGCGAAAGCCGGCAAGCCCGCTTCGGCCATGCGGCGCCGATGCGCGGCGCCCGTCGTCTCGCCCATCACGCAGGTCAGGACAGGCAATCGCGCGGTGTGCGCGGCGGCCACAACCGCCTCGATCGCGGCGGCATCGGCCGGGCCGGTTGGTGCCAGCAGCACCAGCACGCCGCCCACGCCCGGCACGGCGGCCACCATTGCGGCGATGCTGGCCACGTCGGTGGGCGCCGGGCTGCCGGCGTAGACAAGGCCTTGCGTGAGGTCGGCCGGCAGGCTGGCCGTCAACGTCTGCTGGGCGTCCGCCGGTAGCACGGCCAGGCGTATCCCGGCGCGCAGGGCGGCGTCGGCGGCCAGGCGGCCGGGGCCGATGGCGTTGGTGATCACCGCAAGGGTATCGCCACGCAGCGGGCGGGCGCGGCTGAATGTCTCGGCGGCGGCCAGGAACGCTTCGAGCTGCTCCACCACGAACACGCCGGCGCGGTTCAGCGCGGCGGCGAACACGGCGTCTGCCTGGCCGGTCGGGTCCAGCAGCAGCCCGCCCGGCCGAAGGGCCACGACCGGGCGGAGGCGCGAGGCGGCGCGTGCGGCGGAGATGAAGGCGCGCCGGTCGCGCACGCGCCGGATGTCGAGCAGGATCAGCCGCGTCTGCGGGTCGCGCGCCAGGAGATCGAGCACCGCGCCGAAGCCCACGTCCGCATTTCCGCCGATCCCCACCACATAGCTGAAGCCCACGCCGTTCGGCCCGGCCCAGTCCACCACGACGCGCGCCAGCGAGGCGGATTGTGTCACCAACGCGATGTGGCCGCCCGGGACGGGCATGTGGGACAGCGAGGC
Source organism: uncultured Acetobacteraceae bacterium (assembly GCA_964244695.1). Lineage (GTDB taxonomy): Bacteria > Pseudomonadota > Alphaproteobacteria > Acetobacterales > Acetobacteraceae > BOG-908. Next base: position 28,880 of record CAXTJZ010000013.1, on the reverse strand, counting down.
GTTCAGGCCGAGGCGCGGCACCGCCACCCCGAAGGAGCTCGGGCCGAGCAAGCGCACTCCGGCCTCGCGCGCCAGGCGGCCGGGATCGGCAAGCTGGCCGGTCAGCACGGCCACCGCCCCGCCTTGGGCGCCGAAGGCGGCAAGGTCGCGCGCGGCCTGCGCGCCTGTGCTGGTGATTATCGCCAGGTCCGGCACGGGGTCGCTAATCTGGCCGGTGAAACCGCCAGCGTGCAGGTTGGCCAGCACGCGCGCGCCGTCCGGCGTGGCGGCGCCGAGCACGGTAACACTGTCTGGGGTGAGCAGGCGCTCGATGAAGGGGCGCTTGGTTCGGGCTATGGTCATCGGGAATCTGCGGCAAGAAAGAAAGCAGTTCTTTTTTGAAAAAAGAACCAAGAAACTTTTGCTTCCCCGTCTGCATCAAGGCCGGGCCTTGTTCTGCCAAGGTGCGGACTTGCAAAACTGGGGCAAGCTGCGCCGTAGTTGCAAGGGCATAGCACCGCGTTTCAAGCTGATCATCAGCAGCAAAAAGACCTTCCTTTCGATAAAAATAAGCAGGAGGCTGTTATCCGGCTGTCGCGGCTGTATCCGAAACGGCGCGACAGCGGAGTCAAAAATTTTTTGCTTTTTTTTCAAAAAAGCAGGCCTTCCTTGCCTTCCCTTGACGCGCCCCCCGCCTTTGCCCATACACGCGCTCCCGGCTGGGCCGCTTGCCCTGTCGCCCGACCTATTTGTTTCGAGGACCACCAATGTCTCGCCGCTGCCAGATGACCGGCAAGGGTGTGCTGAGCGGTAACAACGTCAGCCACGCCAACAACAAGACCCGCCGCCGCTATCTGCCGAACCTGCAGGAGACGTCCTTGCTGTCGGATACGCTGGGCGCCCAGGTGCGCGTGCGCGTCTCGACGCGGGCGTTGCGCACGATCGAGCACAACGGCGGGTTGGACGCGTTCCTGCTCTCCACCCCGAACCGGGACCTGCCGGAAGAGGCACAGGCCATAAAGCGCCGCATCGCGCGCGCCGCGGCCAAGCGCCAGGCTAGTTCCGCCACCGCCTGACACGCACGGCAGCTTGGGTTTGGAGCCGGTGCGTTAACCTGATGCTTGCTCCTGAGTGGTAGCTTCCGCTCATGGAGTTTTCTGCGTGGCATGTGGCGCTGCCCTGCGCCGTTGGCCTTGCCTGGTTTGTCTGGGCGCGGGAACGCGTGCGCCGTCGCCGGGCGGAGCGCGCGGCATCCGCACTGCGCCAATCCCAGGAAAGCACGTTGCGGCTGCTGCGGCTAAGCACCGGTGACCAGCGTAACCTGGCGCTTACGCTCATAGGGCATGCTGAGGCGCTTCAGCCGGCCGACCCTTCGCTGACCGGCCTGGCACGCCGGCTGCTGGAAATGTCTGACACGCTCGTGGAGCACACCGAGGCGCCGGAGACGCCGCGTTTCCTCGCTGACGAGGCATTAGTTTTGCTGGCCGCCGTGGAGTTCGCGGTGGCGCAGGTCGTGGCCCATCTCGGGCCGAGCCGGCGGGCGTGGCGGGTTGATCCGGCCTTCAAAGGTATGGTGCTGCGGGCAGACCGGCGCGCCTTGAACCAGGTGCTTGTTAGCGTGCTGACGGCAGCGGCCTCGGCTACCCGTGATGGGGACTGGATCGAACTCTCGCCCAAACGGGAGGAGGGCTGGTTCTGCGTGATGGTGCAGGACGAAGGCACCGGCCTGCCAGTCACGCAGGATGATGGCCATCCTGAAGAGAGCCGCGGCATCGGCCTGCGCCTCACATTGGCGCGCAGCTTGATGCAGGCACATGGCGGTGGCCTGTGGGTCCAGTCGGCGGAATGTGTCGGCACGCGGGTCTATCTGCGCTTTCCGTCTGCAAGACTGATAGTCCAAAAGCCCCATTCGCTGGCCGGCGAGTCCGCCGGCCTGATCTAGGCCCGCCAGCGTGCCGAAAGTTACCTGGCGCCGGCGCGATTGTCATCCGTACCGGCGCCCAGCGGACCGCCACCGATGGAAGAGCCGGCGCTCGCCCCGATATAGGCGCCCGCACCGTTGTGCGATAAGCCCACCGGCCCTGTTGGCGCGCTGTTGCTGTCATCTGCACAGCCGGTCAAAGCGAGGGCAACGATAAGCCATTTCATTGGAACGGTCTCCTTCATCTCATGCTCCACGCGCCGCTTTGAATGGTGAAAACAAAGCAGAACATCTGCCTAACGCACAACTCCGGCGCCTCGCCTTCTTTGGAGGCAGCCGGCTAGCTTTGGCATAAGGACGAACAGGCAGCCGCCCTCTTGGCAAACGACTACTTGCCGATCTTGTCAGCGATTTCCGAGTACCGTTCGTCGCCCTGCTTTGCCTCTTGCAGGCAGGTGTGCAGCGACCTCGCCACGTCCTCCATGCCCAACATCTTGGCATAAGCCGCCATCGTTCCGAACGCCGCGATGTAGTAGTGCAGCGCGAGTTGGCCGCTGGCGACGATGCCGAGGTCCCGCGCGGTCGCGTCGGTGGCCTTGCCGATGATCTTGCCGCCAACCTGCTGGATCGCGTCAATGATCGGGTTGCCTTGCGTCTCTGCCTGCGTGCCGCCTACTTTCTTGCTCGCCTCCGACAAGCGCTGCTGCCAGGCTTCCGCGTGCTTCGATCCCTGTAGCAGCAGCTCCTTCAACGCAGAGTCGCTGGCTTGCTCCTGGATTTTCAGCGTTGCATGCTCACCGGAAGCACCAGCGGCCTGTACTGCCACAAGCGCATCCTGCAGCATGGTTTTCACGTCCGCGCTCGCACTTTGAACAGTCATGTCCATGAGACTCTCCTGTGTTTGAAACCCGCATCCCTGCGGCATGCCAAGCAACTCGGCGCGCACATGCAGGTTCAGGCTGGGTAAGCCAGATGTGAGACTTGCTTGAAAGCACCCAAGCAAAGCAACGGATTCAGGCAAATGCTTCTGCCAAATAAAATCGCGGCAGCAGAGACAGCGACAGGAGTAAGAGTTTTTTGCTTCTTTTTTGCAAAAAAGAAAGCCTTGCTTCCTTTCTTGTTCCCGGCTCGCGAATGCAGCCTAGAGCCGGATAATCTTCACCGTCGCGCCAATGTCCAAAGCTGACGCAAAGGGCGCACGCAACACCAGCGCGTCAGCGCCGGCCAGCGCCCGCAACAGGGCAGAGTCCTGCCGCTCGAACGGCGTTGCCACCCAGCCGCCGCCGGCGCTCTTGGCGAGCGTGGCACGTAAATGGTCGGCCCGGTGGTCGTTTTCCCGCACCGGCGCGCCCAGCACGGCCGTCTCCTCGGCCGGGCCGCACACCGCCAGCCCGCCCAGCCGCGCCAGCGCCGGCAGCAGGAACAGAACGGCGCAGACGAAAGCGCTGACCGGGTTGCCGGGCAGCCCAAGCACAGGCATGCCGCCGAGATCACCGAAGATCATCGGCTTGCCCGGCCGCATTGCGATCTTCCAGAAAGCCAGCCGGAACCCCAGGCCGCCCAGCCCGGCCTGCACCAGGTCGTGGTCACCCACGCTGGCGCCGCCCGTCGTCACCAGCATGTCCGCGCCGCGCGCGCCTGCTGCGGCGACGGCAATCTCGGCTGCCGTGTCGCCCGCCACCGGCAGCACCGTCGCCTCCGCGCCGGCTTCGCGCACGAGGGCCGCCAGGCAATGCGCGTTGGAGCTGACAATGCCGCCGTCGCCCACCTGCTCGCCCGGCAGGCTGAGCTCGTCGCCTGTTGCCAGCACCGCCACGCGCGGCCGGCGGTGGACCGTCAGCCAGGGGTGGTTGCCCGCCGCCGCCAACCCTACGTCACGCGCGCCCAGCCGGCGTCCTGCGGGAAGCAGCAGGTCGCCTGCCGAAAAATCCTGGCCCTGGCGCCTGATGTGCTGCCCGGCCCGCGGCGCCTCGCCCACCACCACGGTCTCCGCCTCCGCCTGCGCATCCTCCTGCAGCAGCACGCAATCCGCGCCTGGCGGGATCACGCTGCCGGTGAACAGGCGAACCGCCTCGCCCCATTTCAACGTCCCGTCGAATGGCCGCCCCGCCGGTGCTGCGCCGACCACGCGCAGGCGTGCACCGGCTGCCGCATCCGCCGCGCGCAGGGCGTAGCCATCCATTGCCGAGACGTCGGCCGGTGGCTGTGTCAGCCTTGCGTGCACGTCGGCGGCCAGCACGCGGCCGAAAGCTTCGGGCAGCGCCACCGTCTCTGCGCCTACGGGGGACAGGTTGGCTAGAACGCGGTCCCGGGCTTCCTGGACGGAGAGCAGGGAAGTCAAGAAAGGCCTTCTTTTCTGAAGAAAAGAAGCAAAAGACTTTTGCTCCCTGTCGGCGTCCTATCCAACTTGCACCCTGTCCTGCGGGGAGCACGCTTGTGAGCGTCAGGGCACAGAAGGTTTCTGGGTGTTCTTCTCAAAGAACCTTACTTACTCTCATACGTCCCAGAAGCCCCCCCCTCCTTGTAGACCACCCGCAGATCCTCGACCCGCATTCCGCGATCGATCGCCTTGCACATGTCATAGACCGTCAGCGCCGCCACGCTCGCAGCCGTCAGCGCCTCCATTTCCACACCCGTCCGTCCCGTCGTCCGCACGGTTGCCGAAATCTCCACCGCCGTGCCACCGGTTTCCAGCTCGACTTGCACGGCGTCGATCGGCAAGGGATGGCAGAGCGGTATCAGGTCCGACGTGCGTTTCGCGGCCATGATGCCTGCCAGCCGTGCGACGCCCAGGACATCTCCCTTTTTCGCTGTTCCGCCGCGTATCACAGCGAGCGTTTCGGCTTGCATGACGACCCGGCAGCACGCCGTTGCCACACGGGTGGTCACCGGTTTGGCGGACACGTCCACCATCACGGCGCGGCCCTCTGCGTCGAAATGGGTGAGGGTGGTCAAAGGAAGAAAGGCCTTCTTTTTTGCAAAGAAGAAGCAAAAAACTTTTGCTCCTCACGCATTTGCACCAGCTCGGTGCCGCCGGTCGCGCCGCGGCAATTGGAACAGCGAAGGAGTAGGAGTTTTCTGCTTCTTTTTTTCAAAAAAGAAGGCCTTGCTTGCTTCTACCCATCCAGCAAAGTCCGCGTAGCCGCCGCCAGGTCCGGCTGCCGCAACAAGCTCTCCCCGACCAGCATGCAATGCGCGCCTACCGCCGCCACGCGCTTGAGGTCCGCATGGTCGCGTATGCCGCTTTCCGTCACCAATATACGCCCGGGCGAGACGTGCGGCGCCAGTTCGATCGTCGTCGAAATGTCCGTGGTCAGCGTTTTCAGGTTGCGGTTGTTGATGCCGATGAGCGGAGTCTGCAGGCCAAGCGCCCGGTCCAGTTCGCGGCGGTCATGCACCTCGACCAACACGTCCAGATCGAGGTCGCGCGCCAGACCCTCCAGCTCGATCGCCTGCGTATCTGTAAGCGCGGCCATGATCAACAGGATGCAATCAGCGCCGGCCGCGCGGCTTTCATAGACCTGCCAGGGATCGAGGATGAAATCCTTGCGCAGGACAGGAAGCGCCACCGCGGCGCGTGCCGCCTGCATGTCCGCCAGCGATCCCTGGAAATGCGGCCCGTCCGTCAGCACGGACAGGCAGGTGGCGCCGCCCGCCTCATACGCCTTGGCCAAATCGCCCGGCTCGATCTCGCCCCGGATCAGCCCGCCGGAAGGAGAGGCCCGCTTGATCTCCGCGATAAGGCCGCATCGGCCGGCGATCAGCCGCTGCTTCAGCGCCTCGCCGAAACCGCGCGGCTTGTGCTTGTTGTGCGCGATCCGCTTCTGCAACACGCGTTGCGGCGTGACCAGGCGCCGACGATCCACCTCGGCTGCCGTGTCCGCGCAAATTTGCGCCAGCGCGTCCGGCAGCTCAGGTGGAAGTGAATCCGGCATGTGTCGGTAGCCTCGCCTCAGTTCGCCAGGCCGTGCGCGGGATTGCGCAGCAGCGTCTCAAGAACACCCAGAGCTGCCCCGGTATCTATTGCCGTTTGCGCCCGCGTCACCCCGTCCCGCAAATCCGCAACCCGTCCGGCCACCAGCAGGCAGGCTGCCGCGTTCAACAGCACGGTGTCCCGATACGCACCGGCCTCTTTCCGCAGCAACGCCAGCAGGGCCGCCGCGTTGCCCGCCGCGTCGCCGCCCTGGATTGCGGACACCGGCGCCCGCGCAAGGCCCGCGTCTTCCGGCATGACGACGAACCGGCGCAGCGTGCCGTCCCGCCACTCCGCCACTGCCGTCTCGCCGGCCAGGGTCAGCTCGTCCAGCCCCGATCCGTGCACCACCCAGACACGCTCACTGCCCAGGGCCCCCAGAACCTCGGCCATCGGCGCAGTCCAGGCCGGGTCATACACGCCGGTCACCTGCCGCCTGACCCTGGCCGGGCTGCAGAGCGGTCCCAGCAGATTGAATATCGTCCGGAATCCCAGCTCTGCCCGAACAGCGGCCGCATGGCGCAAGGCCGGGTGATGCGCAGGCGCAAACAGGAACGCCAGACCGACTCCGGCCAGACACGCCTCCAGACCCGCCACCCCCACATCGGTCCGCAATCCCAGCGCGTCCAGCACGTCGGCCGCACCCGCCTTGGAAGACAGCGCCCGGTTGCCGTGCTTGGCGACAGGCACCCCGCACGCGGCCACCACGAAGGCGACCGCGGTGGACACGTTCAGCGTGCCCAGCCCGTCCCCGCCTGTTCCGCAGACATCGACCGTGCCCACCGGCGCCACAACCGACACCATTCTGGCCCGCATCGCCCGGACAGCACCGGTCAGCTCCTGCACTGTCTCGCCGCGAACGTGCAGGGCCGCCAGCAATGCGGCGATCTGGGCCGGCGTGGCCTGGCCGTCCATGATCTCGCTGAACGCGGCTTCGGCTTCGGCTTCGGAGAGCACGGCGCCGGTGGCTACCTGGCGCAGAAACGGCTTCATAGCGAAGACAAGGCAAGCAGTTCTTTTTTGAAAAAAAGAACCAAAAAACTTTTGTCCCCGCGCATTTGCATGGTGCGTTCAGGCTGGGACACGGGCGTTTTGTTGATTGGCCGCGCGCGCTAGTTTCAGGAAATTGGCCAGGATGTCGTGGCCGTGTTCGCTGGCGATGCTTTCCGGGTGGAACTGCACGCCGTACACCGGATGGCTTTCGTGGCGCAGACCCATGATCACGCCGTCCTCCGTGTGCGCCGTCGCCACCAGGCAGGCGGGCAGGGTGTCCGGCCGCACGGCCAGGCTGTGATACCGCGTGGCGCCGAACGGGCTCGGCAGGCCTTCGAACACATCCGTTCCCTGGTGCCGCACGGGACTCACCTTGCCATGCATTGGCTTTGGCGCGCGGACCACCTCGCCGCCGAACACCTGCCCGATCGCCTGGTGGCCTAGGCACACCCCCAGAAGCGGCACCTGGCCGGCAGCCGCCTCGATCAGGTCGCAGCAGATGCCGGCTTCGTTCGGCGTGCACGGTCCCGGCGACAGCACGATCGCTTCGGGCGCCAGCGCTATCGCCTCGTCCACGGTCATCGCGTCGTTACGGCGCACGTCACATTGGGCACCTAGCTCGCCCAGGTAGTGGACGAGGTTGAAGGTGAAGCTGTCGTAGTTGTCGATCAGGAGGATCATTTCGGGCCTTGGTGGGCGAGGATAGGCAGGAAAGGCAAGCAGTTCTTTTTTGAAAAAAAGGACCAAAAAACTTTTGCTCCCTGTCGGCGAGGTGGTGGCTGGCAGCCGTGTCGTTATGGCGAGCCGGAGCGGAACGACAGGTGTCGGTTAAAGTAAGCTCTGATGCAGAAGTCTTAACCTTCCACCGTCAGCTTGCCTCCTCTCTCAACAAAGCTCTCCAACGTGGAGGCAATCAACCGGAGCGCCAGAAACAGGGATTGCAGTGAGTCTGCACCGACGATGACCGGATTACCGACAGGCATCACGCCGTAAACAGCCATCGGGCAAGCCCATTCATGCTGCCGTCGTTCAATGGTGTCCCGACCTCAACCTCTATAACAAACGCTTTCCCTCGGCCGGAACAGCATCGATCGCGAGAAACGCAACTGTCGGCGTGCTCAGCACTTTAGCGATACCGCTAAAACCAAGCGCATGGTCCCAGTACGAACACGCAAGCTAAAAACAGCGAACGGAGCAAAAGTTTTTTGCTTCTTTTTTGCAAAAAAGAAGGCCTTGCTCCCTTCGCTGCCTTCACTCCCCAGCCGCAAACCGTACAGCCTCCTCAGCCGCCCGAAAGAGCGCCCGGCTTTTCTGCCGCGTCTCCTCCCACTCCGCCTCCGGCACGCTGTCGGCCACCACGCCGCAGCCGGCCTGGACGTGCATCTCGCCGTCCTTCACCACCGCGGTGCGCAACCCGATGCACGTGTCCATAGTGCCGTCCGGCGCAAAATAGCCGATACAGCCGGCGTAGATGCCGCGACGATGCGGCTCCATCTCGTCGATGATCTGCATGGCGCGGATCTTCGGCGCGCCGGTCAGCGTGCCGGCCGGAAAGCCGGCCACCAGCGCGTCGAGTGCGGTCACGCCCGGGCGGGCCTGGCCTTCGACGGTGGAGCTGATGTGCATCACGTGGCTGAAGCGTTCGATGGCGAAGCTTTCGGCCACGCGCACGCTGCCCGGCTCGGACACGCGGCCGACGTCGTTGCGGCCCAGGTCCAGCAGCATCAGGTGCTCGGCGCGCTCCTTGGGATCGGCCAGCAAATCGGCTTCCAGGGCTGCGTCTTCCGCTGCGGTGGCGCCCCGCCCACGGGTGCCGGCCAGCGGACGGATGGTGATCTTGCCGTCGCGTAGCCGCACCAGGATCTCCGGGCTGCTGCCCACCACGGAGAAGCCGCCGAAATCCAGGAAGAACAGGAACGGCGCCGGGTTTATCCGGCGGAGTGCGCGGTAAAGCGCGAAAGGCGGCAGCGCGAACGGTGCCGAGAAGCGCTGGCTGGGCACCACCTGGAACACGTCGCCAGCGGCGATGTAGTCCTTCATGCGGCCGATGATGCGCAGGAAGTCGGGTTTGGCGATGTTGGAGCGCGGTTCCGGCTGCGGCGGCAGCACCACCGGCGGGGCTGCCTGGGGCAGGGGACCTGCCAGCGCGCCTCTGGCAGCCGCGATCCGGGCCTGCGCGTCGGCCCAGGCGGAGTCGTCGTCGATTCCGTCAGCCGGATAGACGGGTGCTGCGAGGGTCAGTTCGTCGCGCACGTTGTCGAACACCGCGAACAGCGTCGGGCGCAGCAGGATCGCGTCCGGCAGGCCGAGCGCGTCCGGCGTGTTGCCTGGCAGGCGCTCCATTAGGCGTACCATGTCGTAGCCGAGATAGCCCACCAGCCCGCCGATCATCGGCGGCATGCCGGGCGGCAGCTCCAGGCGTGTTTCGGCCACCAGGGCGCGCAGGCTTTCCAGCGTGGGGCGCGCGTCGGCGGTAAAGGCGTGCGGGGCGGCGCGGGCGTGCCGGTTCACCTCCGCGACCCCGTTGCGACAGCGCCAGATCAGGTCCGGCGCCATCCCTATCACCGAGTAACGGCCGCGTGCCGAGCCGCCTTCTATACTCTCCAGCAGGAAGGCGTTCGGCTGGTTGGCGGCGAGCTTCTGGAAGGCCGCCACCGGCGTGGTCAGGTCGGCCACGCCGCGCCAGAACGCCACGCGTCCCCGGTTTGCCGTCTCGGGCGGCGCCTGGCTTGGCGATTGCTGGTCGGTCACTCCCCCGGCTGCGCCAGCAGCGCCTGGATGACCTGGCCGTGTATCACCGGGTTTGCCGCATCGCGCACGGCCGTTGCGTAGAGCTGCAGGTAGTCGTCGTGCAGTGCGCTGCGCAGGCCGTCCTGCGCCTGGTTCATCGCCAGCGTGTCGGCTTTCGGGTTTGCCGGGATGATTTCGGCCAGTTGCGCGACCAGGAAGCCGGCGTTGGTTTCTACCATGGTGGCCTCGCCCGGCTTTAGGGTGAACAGCGTGTGGGCCAATTCGGCCGAGATGGCGCCGGCCGGCTGGTCACGCTGCAGCGCCGGCGTGCGCGTCACCTGCAAGCCGGTGCCCCAGGCGGCGTTGGCCAGGCTTTGACCGCCTTTTACAACGCTCAGGATGCGGGCCGCCTCCGTCTCCTGGGCGTGGCGCATCTGGTCGGCCTGCCAGTCGCTCAGCACCTTGGCACGTACCGCTTCGAAGGGCTGGCGGGCAGGAGGCGTGATGCTGTCCACGCTGACGGCGTACCAGATATGGTTCGGCCCTTCCGTCGGCTGGATCGGGTCACCCTTGTTCATCTTGAACGCCGCATCGATGATCTGCTGGCGCGCCTCGCCTGCCGCCGGAATGGGCGCTGGCTCGCCTTCCTGCGTGCGGCCCTGCGAGTCCAGCGTGCCCTCGGCGCCTGTGGCGCCCAGATCGGCCGGAACCTCGTCTATCTTGGCGCCGCCGGCGAACACATCCTGCAGCTTCTGTGCCCGCGCATCGATCAGGTCCAGCGCCTTTTCGCTGGCGACCTTGCCGCGTATGGCGTCCTTCAGCGACTCGAAACTGGGGTTCTTCGCCGGGGTGATGTTGGCGACGCGCAGCACGTAACTGCCGAGCGGCTCGGTGATCGGCCCGAGCACCGCGCCGGCGGCAGCCGAAAACGCCGCTTTGGCCAGCTCCGGCGAGGGCACTTCGGCCACCGTCGCGTCGTCCAGCGACACGGCGGTCGCCTTGTCCGCTTTGGCGGAAGCCTGGATCGCATCCCAGCTCGCACCCGCGCGCCACTGCGCCGCCAGGCTTGCGGCCACCGAGGAAGACCCTGTGGTGATCACCTGCAGGGAGCGCTTTTCCGGCGACACGTAGTCCGCCTTGTGTGTGTCGAAATACGCGTGCAGGTCGGCGTCGCTGACCGTGAGGCTACGGCCGATGCTGTCCGGCGACAGTATCACCGCCTTGATGTGGCGGTACTCCGGCGCCGTGTAGCGGCCCGGGTTGTTGTCATAGTAGCGCCGCAGCACCGTGTCGGGCGGCGCCGGCGGCAGCGCGCGGCCGGCGAAGGGCAGTGTCACCACATCGGCGCGGCGCCGCTCGTTGAGGTAGCGGAACACCAGGCCGGTCAGAACCTGGGACGGGCCGGCCGAGGCGGCAACGCTTTGCAGGAGCTGGTTCTGTGCGATGTCCGCCCGCACCAGCTCGAGGAAGTGCGCCCGGTTCATGTTGTTGCTTGAGAGCGCGGCGATGAGCACGGGCTCGCTGAACTTGCCGTCCGGACCCTGGAAGTCCGGCATGGCGTACACGGCGTTGCGCACTGCCTCGTCCGGCACAACCACGCCCATGCGGGCCACCTGGCTGGCCAGCGCTTCCTGGGTGACCAGCTTCTGTATCGTCTGGCGCGCCACCTGCGTGCGCATCTGCGGCGGTACTTGGCTCGGGTCCGGCAGGCGTTCGGCCAGATGGCGCAGGCTCGCCTGGAACTCCGCCATGAATTGCTGCGGCGTGATCTCGTGGCCCTGCACGCTGGCTACTGCGCCGCTGCCGGCACCCAGGTTGCGCACCACGTCCGCGATGCCCCAGGTGGCAAAGGAGGCGACCAGCACGAGGAAGAACACCCGGGCGGGCCAGGTGCCGGCGAACTTGCGAAAGGCGGAGAGCATGGGAAGTCCGGGCTGTTTGCGAGGGATCATAGGGCGGAGGCGTGAGCAAGCAAAGCAAGCAGTCCTTTTTGAAAAAAAGGACCAAAAAACTTTTGCTCCCTGTCGGCGACTCACCGGCAAGTCAGCGACAGCGAAGTCGAAAGTTTTTTGCTTCTTTTTTCCAAAAAAGAGGGCCTTTCTTCCTTCCCTCCGCCACACATGCCAAACGGACCGAATGCGCCAACTGATCGCCGGCAACTGGAAGATGAACGGCCTGATGGCGGAGGCCGCGACCCTGGCCGCCGGCATACGGGACCTCGCCACCGACATCCCATGCGACCTTCTCGTCTGCCCGCCCTTCACCCAGATCGGCCTCGTGGCCGACATCCTGGGCGAGACCCCGGTCGCCATTGGCGGCCAGAATTGCGCAGCCGAGCCGTGCGGCGCCCACACAGGCGACGTCTCCGCCGAGATGCTGGCCGATGCCGGCTGCCTTGCCGTCATCCTGGGCCATTCGGAGCGCCGCCAGAACCACCACGAGACCAGCGCCCAGGTTTTCGCCAAGGCCGTCGCCGCCGTGCGTGCCGGGCTGATCCCCATCGTCTGCGTGGGCGAGACCGAGGCCGAGCGTGATTCCGGCCAGGAGATCGCGATCGTGGGGCGCCAGATTGCCGAGAGCCTCCCGGACGGTTTTAACGGCATCATCGCCTACGAGCCGATCTGGGCCATTGGCACCGGGCGTACGCCTACGCTGGCCGAGGTGGAAACGGTGCATAGCCACATACGCGACGCGCTTGTCAGGCGGCTCGGCGAGCCGGGCCGCCTGCTGCGGATACTTTATGGCGGCTCCGTCAAGCCGGAGAACGCAGAGGAGCTGCTTGCCGGGGCGGATGTGGGCGGTGCGCTCGTGGGCGGGGCTTCTCTGAACGCGGACAGCTTTGCGGCGATCGCACGGGCGGCCAGGACGTAAGCAAGTCCTTCTTTTTAGAAAAAAAGACTTCTGCTCCCGCGCCTGCACCGAGGCCCACTTCCGTTCTGCCATCCCGCGCTTCGGCAAAACGTGAAACGCGCCTTCATGCAGGCGGGGTAGTAAAAGTTTTTTGGTCCTTTTTTTCAAAAAAGGACTGCTTGCCTTGCCTTACTTCCCCACCCCTGTAGAACGCCTCCTCCCATGACAGCCCTCGCCACCCTCACCCCGGTCCTCAGAGTCCTGCACCTCTTCGTCACGCTGGCCATGATCGGTGTCGTGCTGATCCAGCGCAGCGAGGGCGGCGGCCTGGGTATCGGCTCCACCCAGGGCATGGGCGCGTTCATGAGCGGGCGCGGAACCGCCAACCTGCTTACCCGCACCACGGCCATACTCGCGGCGCTGTTCTTTACCATCTCGCTCAGCCTGGCGCTGCTGAACAAGGGTACCAACGGCGCGGGCCGGGACATCCTGGCGCCGACGCCGTCCGCCGCGGCGCCCGCCCTGCATACGCCGGCCAAGCCCGCGCCGCCGCCAACCCCCAAGGTTCCGCAGAAGTGACAGTGCTGGCTTCGGCCAGCACGCCCACGGATACGGATGTCGCAATCATTGGCGCGGGCGTGGCGGGCCTGGCCGCCGCGACGAGTCTGCGGGCCGCCGGCCTGCGGGTCGAGCTGCTGGAGGCGGCACCTCACAGCGGCGGCCGCGCCTACACCACCCAGCTGGCCGGCTTCAATTTTGACCACGGCGCACACTGGCTTCATGCCGCGCACCGCAACCCGCTCGTCCCGCTCGCCCGGGCGGCGGGTCAGGACGTCTATGCCGACAAGCCCTGGGATGATCGCATGCATGTGGTCGATCCCGCGAGCAAGCAGGCCGATCTCGCCGCCTACGAGGCCGCGGAGCAATCCTGGCAGCGGGCGGTCACCGGGCGCCTTGCAAGCGGCCCCGATTGCAGCCTGGCCGAGGCCGCCGGCCCGGTGGCCGACGATCCCTGGACCGCCACCATCGAGTCCTGGGAGGGGGCGACCATCGCGGCCGCCGATGCGGCCGACCTCAGCCTGGCCGACTGGCACGCAAACGGACTGGACGGCGAGAACTACGTCTCTCCGCTCGGTATTGGCGGCCTGATTACCCGCCTGTTCCCCACGCCCGTCCGCCTGAACACGCGCGTATACGCACTCACCGCTGAGCCTCGGCGCGTCCGCCTGCAGACAAGCGCGGGCACGCTGACGGCGGCAGCCGCCATCCTCACCGTCAGCACCGGCGTGCTCCGGGCCGGGCACATCACCTTCACGCCTGCGCTGCCGCCGGAGACGATCGCGGCGCTCGAGGGCCTGCCGATGGGGCTGCTGACCAAGATAGTGCTGCAAGCCGCCATGCCCGACCGTCTTGGCCTGGCGCCGGACACCGGTGTGTTCCGCCGCCTTGTCACCCGCGGCGCGCCGTTCCTCTCCACCTCGTTCTGGCCAGACGGAGCGCCTTTTGCCGTGGGGTATGTCGGCGGCGGTGCCGCCTGGTCCTTCGCGCACAGTGCAGCGCGTGCCGGCGCCTTCATGCGCGAGGTGTTGGCGGCCACGCTCAACCGCGCTGTGAACGGCGTCTTCACGGCGGACACCCTCATGACGAACTGGGGCGCCGATCCGCTGCACCAAGGCGCTTACGCCTATGCGCGGCCTGGCCATGTTGGCGCGCGTGCTGCGTTGGCGCAGCCTTTGTGGGAACGGTTGCAGTATGCCGGCGAGGCCAGTGCGCCGGACGGGCTGTGCGGCACGGTTGCCGGTGCGTATCGGGCGGGGGTTGCTGCGGCTGAGCGGTTGAAGGAAGGCCTTCTTTTTTGAAAAAAAGAAGCAAAAAACTTTTATCTCCCGCCTGCCCGGCGGCGCATGCCTCTTTTGCCGATGCGCGTGACTGCGGAACCTGCGCACGCAGTTGGACAGCGGGGGAGACAAAAGTTTTTTGGTCCCTTTTTTCAAAAAAGGACTGCTGTCTTTCTTCCTAGCCTAGGGTTCACGCCAACTCCTCCTTGAGTGTAGAACACCCTCCCATGACGCGGTTCGTATTCATCACCGGCGGCGTGGTGTCCTCACTCGGCAAAGGCATCGCGAGCGCGGCGCTGGCCGCTCTCCTGCAGGCTCGCGGCTATGGCGTGCGCCTGCGCAAGCTGGATCCTTACCTGAACGTCGATCCAGGCACGATGAGTCCGTATCAGCACGGCGAGGTGTTCGTGACCGACGACGGCGCAGAGACCGACCTGGATCTCGGGCATTACGAGCGATTCACCGGAGTTGCCGCCACCAAGGCCGACAATGCCACCACCGGCCGCATCTATTCCGAGGTGATCGCGCGCGAACGGCGTGGCGATTATCTTGGCGCCACGGTGCAGGTGATTCCGCACATCACCGACGCCATAAAGGAGGCGATTACACGCGAGACCGGCGACCTCGATTTCTGCCTCATCGAGATCGGCGGCACCGTGGGCGACATCGAGAGCCTGCCGTTCCTGGAGGCCATACGCCAGCTCGGCAACGAGCTGGGCCCGGACGAGACGATGTTCGTCCACCTCACGCTGGTGCCCTACATACCCAGCGCGGGCGAGCTGAAGACGAAGCCCACGCAGCACAGCGTGAAGGAACTTCTCAACGTCGGCATCCAGCCGCAGATGCTGCTGTGCCGGTGTGACCGTCCCATCCCGGAGAACGAACGCCGCAAGATCGCCAGCTTCTGCAACGTGCGTGTGTCCGCCGTGGTGCCGGCGCTTGACGCGGATACGATCTACGCGGTGCCCATCAGCTACCATGAGCAGGGCATGGACCGCGAGGTGCTGCGCCATTTCGCGCTGCCGTCCGAAGAGTCGCCGAACATCGAGCGCTGGCAACGCATCGTCAACATCGTGCGCGCGCCGGAAGGCGAGGTGCGGATCGCGATAGTCGGTAAATACATAAACCTGCTCGATAGCTACAAGAGCCTGGCAGAAGCTCTGGCACATGGCGGCATCGCCAATCGTGTGCGCGTGAAACTCGATTGGGTGGACAGCCAGATCTTCGAGACGCCGGATGCAGTGGCCCGGCTGGAAGATGTACACGGCATCCTGGTGCCAGGCGGATTCGGCGAGCGCGGCACCGAGGGAAAGATTGCCGCCGTGCGCTTTGCCCGCGAACGCCGCATCCCTTTCTTCGGCATATGCTTTGGCATGCAGATGGCCGTCATCGAATGCGCGCGCAACCTGGCGGGCCTGCCGGACGCCAGCACCACCGAGTTTGGTCCCTGTGACGATCCTGTGGTTGGCCTGCTGACCGAATGGGCGCGTGGCAACGAAATTGAGCGCCGCGCGGAAGGCGGCAATCTGGGCGGCACGATGCGTCTCGGCGCCTACCCCGCCACGCTATCGGCCGGATCGCTGGTGCGCGACATGTATGCCGGGGCCGCCAGCATCTACGAGCGTCATCGTCACCGTTACGAAGTCAACGTGCACTACCGGGACCGTCTGGAAGAGACCGGCCTGCGCTTCTCGGGCATGTCGCCGGACGGCGTGCTGCCGGAGATCGTGGAATATCCGGATCACCCCTGGTTCATCGGCGTGCAATACCACCCGGAGCTGAAAAGCAAGCCGTTCGCGCCGCATCCCTTGTTCGCGGGCTTTATTGCGGCGAGCGTGCTGCAGAGCCGGCTGGTGTAGCCGGGGGCAAAAACCCTCCCAAACCTACCAGGGATGCTGGTGTGAGAGCAGCCCAGGACATGCCGGAAGCGTAGGTTCGCGACTGGACGCACGAAGCCGAATACCGGCGCTCCAGTCTAATCCGCAGGGCGAGCGCCTGCCAGGACGCTACCAGCTCGGGTAGGGTGAGGTCGTGCTACTGCCCACCAGAACTTCCTTCCTCAAACCGCTCGCGCCAGACTGGCAGAGAAAAGTAAGAGATCAACCGTACGTTAAAGAATCCGATTGAAATGTTCTCAGAACGATGTTTGTATGCAGTGGTGGAGGCGGGAAACACTCTACTCCAGGGTGTGGTGCGCTCGTGCGCCATGTCGTTTGCGTGACTTTTGGCATTTTCCTTCGGAGACGACAACATGTTCTTACAATCAAAGGGTGTAGCTCTACTATCGGCCTCGCTTCTTGCGATGTTCGGAGCGCTTCCTCTCGCCACTTCTGCGGCGCACGCAGCGATCATCCCTTTCACCAGCAACGCCTCGGGCGAGATCGTGTCACTCACGCTCACCCCGACCGCAGGTTCGGCCGTCAACATCACGAGCGGTCCGCTTGCCTACACTTCCGGTAGCGGCCCCGCCAGTTACAGCAACTCCAACACGGCAGTCAGCGCAGCCGTATCCGGCGTGCTGTCTACGGGCGTACTTTCGGTCGACGCGGCTGGCGCCGCGACGCTGGCATCTGCCGATGCAACGGTAGACGGTGTGAACATCAGTATCCTAAACGGCTTGGCAAACGTCCTCGGCCTTACGGCCACCACTGCCCAGTCAACCGCCAGCGTTCAGGGCCCATTCGGCGCCCTTGCCAATAGCGGCACCACAACCATCGCCGGCCTGACGCTCAACGGCATCGCTCTTGACGGCGGTGCTTCGTTCATACCCGGCGTAAACGATGTAATCCTGAGCGCGCTTGGCGTGACCGTCACGCTGAATAAGGAAGTCCTCACCGGTACAGCCGCCTCCGGGGAGACGCTCGCCGTCGACGCCATCGACGTTTCGTTCGATAATGTCTTGGCCACGGTGGGCGGGTCCACAGGCCTGCTGAATGGCACGATAGACCTTGGCAACAGTCTTGCTTCGATCACGGCCAATGCGTCTGCAGTACCTGAACCCGCCACAATCGCGCTGCTCGCCGGCTCACTCGGCCTGCTGTTCTACATGCGGAGAGCGAGCGGCAAAGTCTGACCGCCGAAGGCGGCGGCCAGACCCAGTCTAGCGTCGCCGGACTTTGTAAAACAGAGAAGTCGTTTCGAGAAAAGGCAAAAGCTTTTGCTACCCTCTCTCTATGAACAGCCTCGGACATGTCTCGATAGTCCGCAGCGGCTGAAGCAGCGTCGGGGACAAGAGTTTTTGCCTTTCTCAGAATGGGACGTCGTGCTTGCTTTTAAAGCGCTCAATTCCAATGCAGGCTGGTCAGAAAACCTCATCGAACAACGAAATCATCTCCGACCAGCTCCGCTCGTCGGTCTGCTTGTTGTAAGCTGCAAATGCCGGCCGTCCCAACTTATCAGCATCCTTGTTGGTAAAGGCGTGTACCGTATTGCCATACACGCTCATCTGCCAATTCACGTGGCCGGCGCGCATCTCTTCCTCGAAAGCACGTCGCACATCCGCATCGATGCTAGGGTCATCCGCGCCGATGCAGACCAGCACCTTGCCTTTGATGTTGCGCGCATCCTCCGCCTTCGGCGTTCCCAACCCGCTGTGGAAACCGACCACGCCTGCAAGCGCCGCGCCGCCGCGTGCCAGTTCCAGCGCCATCGTGCCGCCAAAACAATATCCGATAGCCGCTACGCGGGCGGCATCCACGCCTT
The DNA here is from genome assembly GCA_964244695.1 of uncultured Acetobacteraceae bacterium. GTDB lineage: Bacteria > Pseudomonadota > Alphaproteobacteria > Acetobacterales > Acetobacteraceae > BOG-908. The sequence continues at coordinate 10,894 of CAXTJZ010000013.1, read as the reverse complement.
CCACGCCCAGCAGCGCTGCCAAGGCACCACCGGCGCGCGCGCGCGTCTTGCTCACATCGGCACGCAGGGGCGCTAGCAGGCCCAAAGCTTCTTCCAGCCCGGGTGCCACGTATTGCTCGCCGTGCAGATCCCCCGCCAATGCAGCGTAGCCCAGCCCCGCCAGCCGCTCCGCGCGGCCTTTCGCGTGCGCTGCGAGCCCGAACGCCTCCGGGAACACCAGCACCGCGCCGCGCGGTGTGCCGTCCGGCAGGCAGAGGTGCCCCTTCATGTGCAACCCGTCTGCCTCGTAGGCCAAATCCCGTGTAAGCAAGGTGCGATCCTCCAGCCATAAACCGGCCGCCTGTCTCCACCGGATGCAACCGCCGCGCAAGCGGCGGGCGCGTCACGCCTGCGCGTGCGCCGGCCGGCCGAAAAGGCTTTTCTTTTCGGCCGAAAGGAACATGTTTCGCCAAAACAGCGGCCGGGAGACAAGCGTGATACGTGGCGCAATCGAGGACGTTCAGCCGAAGCTTGTGTCCGGCTGGATTTACGCCGGCCCTTACAAGGTGCGAGACCACCTGGTGCATGCCTTCGCGGGTCCGCGCATCATAGGTTCCGGGCTAGTGGAGATCTTCCGCAAGGACCTCGCCGAAGCCGGACTGGGTGACGGCTATTGCGGCTTCCACTTTCCCATCGATCTTAAACCCGGCGAGCACCAGGCTGCGGTCGTCATACGCCTGGCGGACTCGGATGCGGCCCTGATCCAGGCAAACAGCAAGGTCGGTCCCTGATGCCAGCCCGTGTCCCCGTCGCCGCCTTCGTCTTCGACGTGTTCGGAACCGTGGTGGACTGGCGCGGCGGTGTTGCGCGTGAGGCAGCGCCGTTCCTCGCCCGCTACGCGCCGCCCGGTGCCGATCCCACCGCTTTCGCGGAAGCCTGGCGCCGACGTTACGCACCCGCGATGGAGGAAGTCCGCGCCGGCCGCCGCCCCTTCACCAGGCTGGACGTGCTGCACCGCGAGAACCTTTCTGCCATCCTGCCGGAATTCGGTATCGCTGAGAGCGGGGTCCCGACTGGCGAACTGCATGAGTTGAATTACGCCTGGCACCGGCTGGACCCCTGGCCGGACTCCGTGCCTGGCCTGCTCCGCCTGAAGCGGCACGCCATCATCGCGCCTTTGTCCAACGGCAACATACTGCTGATGCTCAACATGGCAAAGCGGGCCGGCCTGCCTTGGGATGCCATTCTCGGCGCCGAAGTGGTCCAGGCCTACAAACCCACGCCCGAGGCCTATCTGCGTACCGCGGATGTGCTGGCGCTGCTGCCTGAGCAGCTGTGTCTCGTCGCGGCGCATGAGAGTGATCTGGCAGCGGCGCGCGAGTGCGGATTGCGCACGTGCTATGTGCCGCGGCCGCTGGAGAACGGCCCGCAGACGGGGGAATGGGATCTTACGGTCAGCGACATCGAGGTTTTAGCGGCGAGGGTAGAGACGACAGGCCTTCTTCTTTGAAAAAAAGCAGCAAAGAACTTTTACTTCGCTGTCGCGTGGCTCAATGTGAAATGCGAGGGATCACCGGCCGTCTCCAGTGCGGCAAAGCACCGGCGCTGTTTGTCCCTCGCCGTAGGTCCTTACATGGGTAGCTTGGCGAGGCGCATGGCGCTGTGCTTCTGCACGCCACGCTAGCTGGAGCAATGACCTGCACTTGGATCGGGTTTGACGGAACTGTTCAGGATCTAGGCAATCTGATCCACGAGGACTGCTTAACTAGACACATCATTCCATATCGCCAACAAGATTGTCAGGGATTCACCCTGTCGAGTGGCAGGAGCTCGTAGCAACGTGAGCCACGGCGAAAGGAGCAGCACAGCGTTTGTAGCAAGTTTCTACAACAATGTGGATGTTACCTGTGCGGGTTCAACATTCTTGTTACGCTTGCGACCATCGGCAGCCCAGTGTCGCAGCAGGTGGCAGCAGACAATTTCATCGCTAACTTTTCGTTTTCTTCAACTTCGAACTTGCAGGCGCATATCTCAAGGGCGTTGACCTCCACATCCTATCTTCATGGAGGAACGATCTACAACGGCACGCAATTCGTTCAGTGTGTGGCGACATCGGCAATTTCAGCGGCACGGTGGAAGGGACGTTCACCTACGCTGCGGCGGCGGTCTGGCAATAGCAGGGCTGGCGTTTCTCGCGACGGTGCTCGTGCCGTTCGCTTTCTTCGCAGACGGCTGAGATGTCGCAGCTTTGCAGGCGTCCTGCTTTCTCAACATGAACCTCCCAGTTAAAACAGCAAACAGGAACAAAGGTTTTAGTCCCTTTTTTCAAAAAAGGACTGCTTACTAGCTTCCCACATAATTTAGGGTTGTTTTCGACAAAAACCTGCGGCACTTTTCAGTTGCGACGCATATTTCTCCCGACGGAGGCCCGCAGGCGACATGGCAAGCAAGTACGACGCTTACGAACTCTCCTCTTTGTTGAACGACGTCAGCGACAAAGGCTTCCTCGTCATCCACCTTGCCAAACTTTGGCGTCTGCTGGGAAAGGGCAGCCGCGCCGCCGGCACCTGGCGTGCGCTGCTGGACAGTTGGGAAGAGGCGCGTGATGGCAACGAGCGCGTCGGCCTGCACGTCTGCGAGTTGCCTGGCGAATACATCCTGCTCACCATCAAGCCGACAGAACCTGCCCGTGTCTGGGCTGCCGAGCATGCGCCGCCAATGCCGGTGGCACCGGCCGCGCCAGCCGCTAGCTGAACCGGAACACGCCGTCCGGACCCACGCGAACGTTGCGGCCGAACGGCACGCCGTGGCGCAGCACGGTCAGGGTGGCGGCATCGCCCGGCGCTGTCACCGCCACCGTACGGGCGCCGCTCTCCTGCTGCATGGCGATGATCACGCCGGTCTGGTCCGGCAGTATTGTGCAGGTTTCCAAAATCGCATTGCCAGTCGAATTCTTGGCCACGGCACGCATTGCAGGCTGGTCCGCCAACCGCACGCGCCTGCTGGCCGGATCGGACCAGTCCGCCGGCTCGCGTGCGTAGATGCCGGTGGCGTATTTGGACATGAAGCCGCCATTTGCCCCGATTATCGCCCACCGCGCGTAGCCGCCGCGCAGGCGTGTCACTGCTTCAGCGATCGCGTGCATGGAATAGTTGTTGCCGGCGCCTCCGAAAAACGGGAGCCCGCCGGTCAGCGTGAAGCCGCGGGGATCGTTTGGCGCCAGTCCGAACGCGTCCAGCAGGTTGAACACCGGTAAGGCGAAGCAGCTGTAGAAGTCGATGGCGTCCATGTCCGCCATCTGCTTGCCGGCAAGCTCCAGCGCCTTTTGCGTCGCCGCGATCGCGGCCGGGCTGCGGCCCAGATCCGCCCGGCGTAGCGGTGATGGTTCGGCGGCCTCCACGCTGGCGTGTATGTACACCCAGCCGTCCTCCGCCACACCCAAGGCACGTGCCCGCTCGGCCGAACAGAGTATGAGGCAGGCGGCCTGATTCACCTGGTCACGCGCCACCGTCAGGCGTGTGTAGGGCTCGGCCAGAATCCGGTTCTGCGCGGTGACGGCCGCCAGCTCCTCCGCATTCCGGCGCACCGGCGCCGCCGCGTGCGGGTTGCGGGCCGCCACCTCGGTGAATGGAGCGAACAGCGCGCCAATCTGCTGGCGGTAAGCGTCGGCCGTCATACCCAGCCTTGCGCGCCGGGCGTTCTCCAGCAAGGCGTAGCAGGGAATAGGTGCGGCCACGCCGTGGCGGACCATCTCGGTGTCGAACAGGCCCTCAATGCCGTAGCCGCGGTCTTCCAGCCCGCTAGGCGCCGTCTCGGACCAATCCCGGCTTTCGCCCTGGGATTGCAGATGCCTTACGGTGGAAATCGCCTCGGCGCCGAACAGGATCGCCAGTTCCGAACGGCCCTGCGCGATCTCTTCGGCAAGTTCGCCGACCAAAGCCTGGTTTGCCTGCCCGCCGGTGACGCTCAGGATTGCCCGCTCAGGCTGTGCTCCGACACGCGCGGCCACTGCACGCGGCAGGTTGTCGGCTCGCCCGAACGGCGCTGTGGCGAACGGGGTGGAAATCTCGAACTGCCTGATGCCCGCAATGGTATCCACAGCAGCCGCCACGTCGCCGGTAGCTCGGCAATCGGTCAAGGCGGCGCGCACGGCTTGCGCCGCCAGGTCCGCCGGCGGGCTGGCAAGATAGCCGCGCCGCCCTGGTATTTCGCTTGCCTGGCCTACGCCGATTATGACCGGTGTGCGGCTCATCCGAACGCGTGGGCAGAAGAAAGCAAGCAGTCCTTTTTTGAAAAAAAGGACCAAAAAACTTTTACTTCCCACATCTGCAACAGCCGCACCATCTTAGACAGACACGGACGGCTGGGAGAGCGAAGTAGCAAAAGTCTTTTGCTTCTTTTCTTCAAAAGAGAAGGTGTTCCTTGCTCTCACTTCAAATACTTATCGAACCACGCCACAGCACGCTGCTCGTAATCCTCGATGTGCTTCGGATCGCGCATGCGGTGCCCCTCACCGGCGTAGATCACGGACGTGGTAGGAACACCCAGATCATGCAGCGCGTGCCAGAATTCTTCTGTCTGCGGCGCGGGACATTCGATGTCGTCCTCGCCTACCACCTCGAGTGTGGGCGTGTGCACCTGGGTGATGAACGTCATCGGCGAGGATTTCGCATATACTGCGGGGTTTGCGTAAACAGAGGCGCCAAAATACGGGATCATCCATGCGTCGATGCCGTTTTCGCCGTAATAGGATTGCCAGTTGGACAGGCCCGCGCCTGCCACGGCGGCGTGGAAGCGTTGGGTCTGTGTCACCGCCCACATCGTCATGTAGCCGCCGTAGCTCCAGCCGGTGATGCCCAGGCGTTTGTCATCGATAGGAGCCGCGTGTTCCGCGGCCGTCACGCCGGCCAGGATGTCGCGCAGGTCACCATGGCCGAAATCGCGCACATTGGCGCGGGTGAAGGCTTCGCCCTGGCCGTAGCTGCCGCGCGGGTTCGGCAGGAACAGCGCATATCCGGCATCGAGCAGGCGACGGTGGTAGCCCTGGCCCACAAATCTCGGCTCGTTCGCCGCGGCAGGGCCGCCATGCACGGACGTGATCATCGCCATTTTGCCGCCCTTCGGGGCGGCTTGTGCCCCGGCCTGCGGCACAAGCAGCCAGCCTTGCACGTGGAAGGCATCGCTGGACCAGGTGAGGGATTGCGCGGTGGCGGCCAGGCTTTGGCCGGTGTTCGCGTGGGTCAAATCGTGCCAGTCGCCAAGCGGGCCCACCTCGATCTCCGGCGCGCGGGTGAAAGTTTGGTGCACGGTAGCGGTGGTCTTGGTGTGGCAATCGCCGGCGAACTGCGCATCGCCGACGCCCAGGTATTCCGGCTTGCTCACCATGGGCAAAGGCTCGGCGGCGGACGCGGCCGGCTCGATCTGCGTGATCTGCGTCTGGTCGCCGGCGAGCAGGGAGGCGACCAGGTGGGCGCCGTCGCAGCTCCATTCCAGCGAGGTGACGGTGGCGTGCCAATTGGTTGTGAGATCGACGGGCTTGGCGTCAGACTGGTCCAGTCTCAGCACGAAGGCGTCGCCGCCCACCGAGCCGAAATCGCTCATCAGCCCGGCGATGAAGGAGACGGTCTTACCGTCCGGCGAGACGGCGGGCCGGTTCATCTGCTGCTGCGGGCTGGAGGGTGCGTGCAGCACGCGGGCCGCGGCAGTTGCCGCGTCGAACGCGTAGAGCTTGGCCACCCACCAGTTGTTGTCGCCGTCGCCAGGTGCCGCGGTGCCGACGAACCCGGCGCCGTCCGGCCGCCAGTCATACTCATAGACGTAGAGGTCCGGCGGCGAGGCCCAGCGCAGCTTGCCGTCGGGCTGCAAGATGGCCAGGCGCTGCTCATGCACGTCGCCGCCCAACTCGCCTGTCAGTGCGGCGCCGGCTTCCACGGCGCCCGTCTCCTTGGCCGCGCCCGCAGTCGCCAGCACGGCAAGCTGGCCGTGCGGGCCGTAACGCAACGCGCCCATCGTGCCATCGAACGCCATGGTTTTGGCCAAGCCGGTGCCGTCCGGCTTCACCGTATAGAGCGCGCGGGCGTGGCTGCCGGGGCTTCGCAACACGAAAGCCAGGCTGGCGCCGTCCGGCGCCCAGGCGAGAGAGGAAGGCGTGCACTCGTGCACGCGGCCGCAGGGCAGGGCTACATCGGCTGCGGCGGAACCGTCTGTGGCGCGTATAACGATTGTCTGGACGTCGGCCGTGCCTGACACATCCTCGTCGCCCTCGATCGAGGCGATGTGTTTGCCGTCAGGGGAGACGGCGACGGAGAGGAAATCGTGCACCGGTGCTGCGGCGCAGAGCAGGGCTGCCGCGAGGGGCAGGAGCGGGCGGGGGATTTTTCGCATGACGCCAGCTAAGCAGGCGAGGGATGTGCTGCCAAGGCTAGGGAAGCAACGCCTGCTTTTTTGAAAAACGAAAGACCTTTACTCCCTGTCGGCGGCTGGGTCAGCGCGCACGGGCGGCTTGCATGATAGCGCGCATTTCGCGCACGGCACCGGCCAGGCCCATCGATATCGCGGCACCGATCAGAAAATGGCCGATATTCAGTTCGGCCACTTCTGGCAAGGCGGCGATCGCGGCCACGTTCTCGAAGGTGAGGCCGTGGCCGGCGTGGCATTCCAGGCCGAGCTCCCTGGTCAGCGACGCGGCCTCGGTCAGGCGCTGCAGCTCGCCGGGGCGGGCCAGCGCGTAGGCGCCGGTGTGCAGCTCCACCACCGGGGCGCCCAGCTCGGCCGCGGCACGGAGTTGCGCCGGATCGGGATCGATGAAGAGAGACACGCGTATGCCGGCCCCGCGGAGGGTGGCCACGATCGGCTGCAGCGTGGCGAATTGTCCGGCCGCGTCCAGGCCACCTTCGGTCGTCACCTCGCGGCGGTGCTCGGGCACGATGCAGGCGGCGTGGGGTTTATACTTGGTGGCAATGCCGACCATCTCGGCGGTGGCGGCCATCTCCAGGTTTATCGGCGCGGTCAGGGTGGCGCAGAAACGGGCGAGGTCGTGGTCGTGTATGTGGCGGCGGTCCTCGCGCAAATGGAGGGTGATGCCGTCAGCACCTGCGTCCAGCGCGATCTGCGCGGCTTTCAGGGGGTCGGGGAAGCTGCCGCCGCGGGCGTTTCTCAGGGTGGCTACGTGGTCTATGTTTACGCCTAGGCGGGGCATTTTGTGGGCTCCGGGAGAAGGCTAGGAAAGGCCTTCTTTTTTGAAAAAAAGAAGCAAAAAACTTTTGTTCCCTGTCGGCGGCTGCTGAAACATCCGCCCCCGAAAGTAAAAGTTTTTTGGTCCTTCTTTTCAAAAAAGGACTGCTTGCTTCCTTGCTATATCACTGGCCAAGCGAAGGGCAGCAATCAGGCTGGACGGATCGGCCACGCCCTTGCCGGCGATGTCGAACGCGGTGCCGTGGTCGGGGGACGTGCGGATGATCGGCAGGCCGAGCGTTACGTTTACGCCGCCGTTCACGTCGATGGTCTTCAGCGGGATAAGGGCCTGGTCGTGGTACATGCAGATCGCCGCGTCGTAACGGGCGCGCGCGGGTTCGGTGAACATGGTGTCCGGCGGATGTGGGCCTGTCACGATCATGCCGTCAGCGCGGAGCTGGTCGATGGCGGGCTGGATGATGGCGGATTCCTCGGCGCCCATGCGGCCTTGCTCACCGGCGTGCGGGTTGAGGCCGGCGATGGCGAGGCGCGGCTGCGGGATGGCGAAATCGCGGCGGAGGGCGGCGTGGGTTGTGCGCGCGGCGTGCACGATGGCGGCCGTGCTCAGGTTGTCCAGTGCCGCGCGCAGGGAGACGTGGATGGTGACGGGGACCACGCGCAGTTGCGGGCAGGCGAGCATCATGATCTCGCGGCCGGGGGCGCCGGTCAGGGCGGCGAGAAACTCCGTGTGTCCGGGATGCGGAAAGCCGGCTGCCATGAGCACGGATTTTGCGATCGGGTTGGTGACGACGGCGCTGGCTGCGCCGGTCTGGACGAGGCGGACGGCGCGTTCGATGCTGGCGATTGTGGCGGAGGCGTTTGCGCCGTCCGGTTTGCCGGGGATCGCAGGGCGGGCGAGGGGGATCGGCAGGACGGGTATGGCTTGCGCGAAGCGGGCTTCGGTTGGGGTGGTTATTGTTTGCGTGGGGGCGTGCGGGGAGAGCCAGGCGGGGTCGGCCAGTATGATGAAGGCGGGGCCGGTCTCGCGTAGGTGGCGCCAGGCGGCGGCGGTGATTTCGGCGCTTATGCTGGCGGGGTCGCCCATGGTTAGGGCTAGCAAGGGAAGACAGGCCTTCTTTTTTGAAAAAAAGAAGCAAAAAACTTTTGCTCCTGTCGCATTTGCACCAGTCGTTTTTGTCCTGACGCGCTGAAGCATTTGCAGCGTCGTGGGGACAAAAGTTTTTTGCTTCTTTTTTTCAAAAAAGAAGGCCTTCCTTGCCTTAGATGTGAATAGCGCGCCCCTCAACGGCGAGCGCCGCTTCCTTCACCGCCTCGCTGAGCGACGGATGGGCGTGGCAGATACGCCCCACGTCTTCCGACGACGCGCCGAACTCCATAGCGGTGGCGATTTCGGCCACGAGCGTGCCGGCGTCTGGGCCGATGATGTGAGCGCCGAGTATGCGGTCGGTGGTTTTATCGGCGAGGATTTTCACGAAGCCGTCTGTGGCGCCCATGGCGCGGGCGCGGCCGTTTGCGGTGAAAGGGAAGCGGCCGGCTTTGTAGGATATGCCGTCTTTCTTGAGCATCTCTTCGGTGGCGCCTATGCTGGCGACTTCCGGCCAGGTGTACACCACGCCGGGGATGACGCCATAATTCACGTGGCCGGCCTGGCCGGCGATCAGTTCGGCGACGGCCACGCCTTCTTCTTCCGCCTTGTGGGCGAGCATGGGGCCGGTGATCACGTCGCCTATGGCGTAGATGCCGTCGACGTTCGTGCGGTAGTGCGGGTCGATCTTGACGAAGCCGCGTTCGTCCAGCGCTACGCCGGCTTCCTGCAGGCCGAGATTTGCGGTGTAGGGGCGGCGGCCGATCGAGACGAGGACCACGTCGGCTTGCAGCGATTCCGGGGCGCCGCCTTTTGCGGGTTCGACGGTGAGTTCTACGCCGGAATCGGATGTTTTGGCGGCGGTCACTTTCGTGCTGAGCTTGAATTTCAGGCCTTGCTTGGAGAGCACGCGTTCGAAGGTCTTGCCTATTTCGCCGTCCATGCCTGGGACGAGTTTGTCGAGGTATTCGACGACGGTGACTTCGGCGCCAAGGCGGTGCCAGACGGAGCCGAGTTCCAGGCCTATGTAGCCGCCGCCGATGACGACGAGGTGTTTTGGCACTGTGTCCAGCTCGAGTGCGCCGGTGGAGGTGACGATGCGTTTTTCGTCGACGGTGACGCCGGGGAGCGGGATGCTTTCGCTGCCTGTGGCGATGACGATGTGTTTCGCGGCGTAGGTTTTGCCGTCCACGGTGAGTTGGCCGGGGGCGGTGAGGCGGGCCTCGCCTTTCAGCCAGGTGACTTTGTTTTTCTTGAAGAGGAACTCGACGCCTTTGACGTTTGCTGTGACGACTTCGCCCTTGCGCGCCTGCATGCGCGCGAGGTCCAGCGTGACGCCGCTGACGTTTATGCCGTGATCCTTGAAGGAGCCTTGCACCTCGTGGAAGTTTTCCGAGGATTGCAGGAGGGCTTTGCTGGGGATGCAGCCGATGTTTAGGCAGGTGCCGCCCAGGGTTGCGCGTTTCTCGACGCAGGCGGTGCGCAGGCCGAGCTGGGCGGCGCGTATTGCGGCGACGTAGCCGCCTGGGCCGGCACCTATGATTATGACGTCGTAGGTTTCGCTGGCTGGGGCAGCGGTTTTGGCGGCTTGTGTTTCGGCGGCGGCGGGGGTGGGGGATGCTTGCATAGGGGCGGGAGTTGCTTCGGGTGTGTTTTGTGCGGCTTGTGCAGGTGTTTTTGACGCG
>CAXTJZ010000013.1:0-942 GCA_964244695.1 uncultured Acetobacteraceae bacterium | reverse complement strand
GCTTGCCTCGATTGTGCCCAGTCGATCGCCGACGGCGACTTCCGCGCCTTCGGCATCCTGGTGCGCGCCGAGCGTGCCGGCGGCAGGTGCGTTCACTTCGACGGTGACCTTGTCGGTTTCGAGTTCGACGACGGGTTCGTCGGCCTTGACGGTGTCGCCAGGCTGCTTGAGCCAGCGCGCGACAGTGGCCGTGGTCACGCTTTCGCCCAAGGTGGGGACAGTTATGTTTTGTGGCATGCTAGTCCCAAAATGTGCGGTAAGGCTTGAGCGTTTTCAGCTATTTGGTTTTGTAGATGCTAACGCGAACACGAGTTTCCAGACGTGGCAAACAGCGATGGGCATGTTGGCGACGCGGGAGGGAGAGTATTTCATTCCTGGCAACTCAAGCCACTCCTTGAGTGAGTCAGCGGCAAGGCGTGACCCGAAACTCGCCAGAAGCCTGCAACCTGAAACAAGGCCGTCAACGCCGATTGTACACTGAACAGCGGCCACCGCTTCCTGGTGCGTATCCAACATCTCGGGTGGGTAAATGGGGGATGGACGGCCAGGCGGCGTTGACAATAGTGTCTCGGGTACTGCCCCATCCGGTGGCCTGCATCGTTGCTTTGCCGCTGCAACGATCTTATCGGCCTTGTCGTTTACTGCTGTCAGTTCCCGCGGAACTGCCGCCGGCGTCTGCGCGTGCGATTGCAGGCAGGTCAGCAGGATAGCCCCGGAGACGGAAGCAGAGTGTTTCAAGCGGCGATCCGTCGAGCGTGTGCGTGCAGTCTCCGCCTACAGCCCAAGCAACAGCCGGCGTGGATCCTCGATTCCTTCCTTTACCCGCACCAGGAAACTTACCGCCTCCTTGCCGTCAATGATACGGTGGTCATACGACAACGCGAGATACATCATCGGCCGTATCTCGACCTTGCCTGACACCGCTATCGGCCGGTCCTGTAT
>CAXTJZ010000012.1:0-33233 GCA_964244695.1 uncultured Acetobacteraceae bacterium | reverse complement strand
GGCAAGGCAAGGCCAGGGGCTCTGCCCCTGGACCCCGCTGGGGCCAGTCGGCCCCAGACCCCGGGCTTCGCCCCTCGCAGTTTGTGGAGGGGGGCCATCCGTGTGTTGGCAACAACGCGTGCGGCCCCCCTCCACAAACTGCGAAGCAAAACAGGTTCTAAGGACGACTGTCCTTAGCGGGGTCCAGGGGCAGAGCCCTTGGCCTTCCCCTTTGACGGACTCGCCCCAAACGCGGCATCACTCGCCCCAGCGCCCCGCCCGAGGTCCCCGTTGTCCACCATCAGCATCGCTCACCGCGCCCACCTCATCGTCCTGGGCAACGAGAAAGGCGGCTCCGGCAAGTCCACCACCGCCATGCACCTCGTGGTCGGCCTCCTGCGCGACGGCTACCAGGTCGGCACCATCGATCTGGACGCCCGCCAGGGCACCCTGTCCGGCTATCTCACCTCCCGCCTCGCTTACGCCCAGCGCCACGGCGTGGAGCTCCCCGTCCCCGAAGCCGCCAGCGTGTTCCGCAGCGAGCTGGACAGCCGCGCGGACGCCGAAGCCGAGGAGCGCGCCCAGCTCGAAGCCGCCATCGCCACCCTCTCGGCCGGCTGCGAGGTCATCGTCATCGACTGCCCCGGTGCGGACACCAACCTCGCCCGCCTGGCCCACGCCAGCGCGGACACCCTGATCACCCCCATCAACGACAGCTTCGTCGATTTCGCCATGCTCGCCCGCGTGGACCCCGACAACCACGCCGTCATCAGCCCCAGCACCTACAGCGAGATGGTCTGGGAAGCCCGCAAGCGCCGCTTCGCCCGGGACCGCACCCGCATCGACTGGATCGTCATGCGAAACCGCATGGGCAGCACGGAAATGCGCAATAAGCGGGACGTCGGCACCACGCTCGAGACCCTGGCCAAGCGCATAGGCTTCCGCACCGTGAAAGGCTTCGGCGAACGCGTCATCTACCGCGAACTCTACCTCCAGGGCCTCACTCTGATGGACGTCCGCGAAGCCGGCCTGCAAATCCAGCTCGGCATGAGCCACATCGCCGCCCGCGCCGAGGTCCGCGCCTTGCTGTCCGCCATTAAAAAACCCGCCCCGCGCGCGGCCCAGGCGCAAGTGAGCCCCGCCGCTTAAAGGCAAGACAGGCAAGGCAAGGCCAAGGGCTCTGCCCCTGGACCCCGCTGGGGCCTTGGCCCCAGACCCCCGGGCTTCGCCCCTGCACTGCGGAAGGGCAGGGCGCTTTCAACACCCCCGTTGCCCCGCCCAATCCCCTCCTGTAGAACCCATCGGCACGCCGGCGTAGCTCAGGGGTAGAGCAACTGATTCGTAATCAGTAGGTCCGCGGTTCAATTCCGCGCGCCGGCACCACAAACAGTATTATGGCTGACGAAAGTCATCGTCTGAGCTTCAGCTCAGCTTCGATGCTCTGTTTAAATCGTGCGCCAGGGACGATTGTCTAACAGCTTTCAACATCGGGTGGCACGAGAAAAAGTAGCCCCAATCCTGCCTTGCCTTTGCTGCTAGTTTGGCAGAGCGAGACAACATGAACGACCCGAGAGTTGTGAGAATGTCCAGACGGGTCCTTGACGTCTCCATTCAGAACCGCAGTGGAAAACGAGTGTTAACTCAGTTCGTCTGCCCAAAACTTGAGATAGTCTGCGCACCTATGTCAGCTGTCCCTAAACATCGGTTGCGTAATTTCGATTGCACCAAACGTAACCTGCCTGGAATAATCCGCAGTAGCTCTTCCCAGATACTCGCGAAGGAACCGGAGAACGCCATTGGCCATAGCCATCACTACGCATGCTGACAGCGCCAACTTAACAGAAGCAATCGCCACCCTCCGCCAAACCCAAGCCAACGCCTACAACCAAGAAGACTTCCCCGCCTGCTTCGCCGCCGACAACCACCTAGCCGCAGCCGACCCCGCCTACGCCCAATCCTACATCCACCAAATGCAGAAAACCCTGCACGCCCTAGCCCAGACCACCCCCAACCTACGCTTCCTGCAAATCGGCGGCATGGACGGCAAACGCTTCGACCCCATCTACGCCTTTACAAAACACTACCGCTGGTCCGGCATAATCCTCGAACCGCTCCCCGACCTCTTCGCCGCCCTCACCGCCAACTACGCCAACGCCCCCCAGGTAACCCTCGTAAACGCCGCTCTGATGGACACCGACGGCACCCAGCAGATCACCCGCGTAACCCGCGCCGCCGCCCAATCAGGCGCCGTCCCCGACTGGGCCGAAGGCCTCGGCTCCTTCCACCCAAACCGCAACGCGCTAGGCGGCGTGGGCGTAGACGCAGACCTCCACGCAGCCCTGCTGCAGCACACAGTGCGTGAAACGGTGTCCTGCCTCACCCTCCGCTCGGTGGCGAAGCAATGCGGGCTGCAGCGCATAGACCTCCTTCAGGTGGACGCCGAAGGATGCGAACTGAACATACTCCGCCAGGTCATCAGCGAGGGCTACACGCCGCGCGTCATACAGCTCGAACACTGGGCGTTGCCGGAAGCCGAGCGCGACGCGATCCACCTAATCCTGAGGCAAGCAGGCTACCGCGTCCGGATGAGCGAGGCCGACCTGCTGGCAACAGAGAGCGCCTGGTCGCAGCGCATCGGCGGGAAGGCGGGTTGGCCGACGCAGGAGTCCGAAGCGTGGAAGCAGCCAGCCTCGCAACCAAAACTCTAAGCGGTCCTCGCACTCCCGCCCTTTCGCCGTTCTAAAAGCAGCCGAAATTGCCGCGGCCTTGCAACGCGGACACGCGCCAGCGCCTTGCCGGGTCGCCAACGCTGACCCGTATGCCTAAGTCGGATGCACCCTGATCGAACACCGGGCGTCTTCCCGCGTTCCTCCCCATCGTGGAAGCAAAGCATCCACCCTGCCCAACAAAGGCGAGCCGATGAAAACCTTAGCCGCAGCCACCCTCCTGACCGCCCTAGCCCTCCTGCACCCCCGCCCTGCCTCGGCCGCCACTTCCCTGATTGTCCAAGGCGATAACGCCGGTCTCCAATATGCCCAGGCCCCCGCATCGCTCCCCAAGGGCACGCAAATCAGCAACCTCCTGGGTGACCCCGCCCAGCCCGGCCCCTTCGTCATCCGCCTGATCTTCCCGGCGCATACGGACATCAAGCCGCACACCCACTCCAAGCCGGAAACCGTCACCATCCTGTCGGGCACCATCTACCACGAGCACGGCCCGACCCTGGTCCGCGACAAGGGCACGAAGTTGACGGCAGGTGGCTTCGTCTACCTGCCCCAGGGCATGCCGCACTCGCTCTGGACAACAGACCAGCAGGCCGTGATCCAAGTCTCCGGCAACGGACCTTTCGGCCTGCAATACGTCAACCCGGCGGACGACCCAAGCCGCAGCAAATAGCAGCGGCCAACGCTTTACAGAACACGGGCCGGGCGGCCCGTGTCTGCAACACCCAGAAGCCCGAGTTCCCCCGGCCTTTCGACCCTACTTCTGGGCCACCGACGGCGCAGGCCCACCCACAGTGTAGCTGTAAGGTAGCCCGGCCACCTCGTTGCCCGCGACCGTTGCGTCAGGCGGCACCCCCGTCAGCACATCGTCGAGATAGAGCGTGCCGGCCACCACCGTCCCAGGAGCCCCGGTCGGCGTAAACGTCACGTTCACGGTCATGGATTGGCCCGGGTTCAGCACCACCGGCGTGAAGGCCGCCCCGGAACCCGTCGCAAAAAGCCAGAAATCGCCCAGTGGACTGCTCACCGCCTGGTCGAAATCCTTCATCGTCGCCGTCATCGTCATGTTCACGAAGCCGGAAGCCGCACCATTCGGATACGGCCCCAGCTCGCTCGGCGCCGCAAACCAATATCCGGATTGCACAACGCCCAGGCTGGGCGTGTAGGAACCCGCCGCGTTGTCGGCCGTGGTCGGCGCGCCGAACAGGTCCGGGTCGCCCTGGAACGCGCCGAAATCATACTCGATCGGCAGGGTGGCGCTGGCAGTCGTGGCGATGGCGGAGGTCTCGCTGGGCACCAGCCAGACAGGTTCCGCGGACGTCAGCGGGAGCGTGAACCCGCTCGGGCTCTGCGGCGCCTCCTGCAAGGCGAGCGGCATGGTCACCACCGAGTCCAGCCGCGCGTCGAAGAAGAACTGGTCTGGCGCGGCACCCCTGTTGGTGATCGTCACCGGATAGGTCACCGGCACCCCGGCGGCCAGGGTCACGCTGGCGTTGTCGGGCAGGGAAGGCGCGCTGGCGGAGACCTGGTTCAGCAGGATCCTGCCGGTGAACGGCAGGGAGACCGCGTCACCCACGATGGGGCCTTCGAAATCCAGCACAAGCGTCCAGGCCCCGGCAGGCGGGTTCAGCGTGTTGACCGTCAGCGACGGCCCGTTGATCCCGTTGACGTTGTTCTGTCCGAAGCCGCGCGCAGCGCCGTCCGGCCCGATCAGGTAGGCGCCGACGTTCTGGCCGAAATCCTTGGTCAACGACACGTTCGCGGTGATCGCGCTGTAGCCGGCGGCCAGGTTGAACGCGTAATAGGCCACCTGGCCCACGTTGCCGGGCCGCCCGTTGCCGCCCGTGAGCACGCCGCTGAACGTGCCACCCTTCGCCAGCGACACCAGGCTGCGCAAGGTTACGCCAACCGAGCTGTGCTCGGCCCCTGCGTAAGGATCGGTGCCCGCGCCCGCCGGCGTGAAGACGATGGACCCGGCGGCATCGCCGGCGGCGGCTGGCGTGCTGGCGGTAACCTTCACCGTCTGCGTCTGGCCTGGCGCCAGCGTCAGGGACGCCGGCGAGACGGTTGCGAAGGGCACGAAGCTTTGCGTGTAGGCCTTCCATTGCACGCTGCCCTCGAACGGACCGCTCGTGTCGCCGCGGGCAAAGATCACGCCTGTCCACTTACCGGGCGCCGGCGCACGCACGTCCACGGCGCCAAAATTCCCGACCCCCTGGGGCAGCGTGTAGGCGGCGAAACGGCCTTTCGGATCGATCAGGCTCAGCTGGCCCGCCCGCCCGTTCACCGACTGGTAGGCGATGGAAGCGTAGAGGCGGTCAGCGCCCGCCGGCACGTTGATCGCGATGGTCGCGTAGTTTTCCGGCGCGCCCGTCAAGCTCAGGAACTGCTGGTTGGCGCCAGGAGCGAGGACCACGGCCCCGTGCTGCACGTTCTGCGCTGACCCGAAACTGCGCCCGGCCACCGAGACGGTCTGCGAAGCCGCGCCCGTATTGGTGACGGCGACGCTCCAGTCATGCGTGCTGCCCGGTTCGCCCACCGCGTTCAACTGGTTCCTCGACAGCAGGATCCCAGGCGCGGTGGACGGCGGCGCGCCGTCTTTCGTATGTACCGATTGGGCAAGCACCACGGCCTTGTAGGTGTTCAGTATGCCGGAGCCCTGCTCGTCTGCCGGGATGCCCAGATCGTTCGCGGCACTGGTGATGATCTCCTTCACCAAGGCCGGCGTAGGCGAGTTGCCGTTATGCGTGTTGCGGTAGGCCTCGATCACCAGGGCCGCGGCGCCCGCGGTCAGTGGTGCTGCCTCGCTGGTGCCACCGCTATCGGTGAAGCCGGAAGGCTGGCCGAACAGGTTGGTGCAGCCCAGCGCCGAGCCGGGTATGGCGGTGCAGGAGATCCAGTTGAGGTCGCCGGGTGCAACCAGATCCACGGTGCGGCCGGATTGCTCGAAACCGGAAGAGCTGAGCGCGCTGATGTTGTCGTCCAGCCAGCCGGTGGTGGCGAACACGCGCGACCCCGCATAGCCGGTCTGGGCATATTCGCGCAGCGTGGTGGTGGCGCCGGCGGCAATCACCAGCGGGTCGCTGGCAGGCGAGCCGATGGTGTTGGTCGTGCCAGAGTCACCGCTGGAGACGGTGACCGTGACGCCGGCCGCCACCGCCGCGTCGTTGAACATCTTGTTGACGTCGAGCGAGGTGACATCCGGAAACGGATTGCTGCCGTAGGATTCGTTGAGCACGTCCACGTGGTCGACGTTCACCGCGTAGTCGATCGCCTCGAGAAAGTTGGATGTGGTCGTGTCCTCGTTCATGCCGAACACGTCGAGGCCGACAAGCTGGGCACCCGGCGCCACGCCCTCGACTTTTATGTTGCACGGGCCGGACACGCTGAGCGGGCCGTATTGGCTGATGTCGTACACCACGGTGCCCTGGCCGGCGACCGAGTTGGCGTCCAGTATCGCCTCGTCGTAGCCGGGCTGCTGTACCGGGCCGTCGCCGGAGAAATCCTGGTAGTCGACGAACACGGACTTGCCGTCGGTCCGCACCAGGTTGGGGCTTTTCGGGTCGATCCCGTCGGCAATATAGGCGACGCGTACGCCGGCGCCGGTGATGCCCAGCGAGCGGGCCGTCTTCAGCGTGGGGTTGGGCGAGGCGGTGCCCGTGGTCAGCAGCGCTTCCGGATTGAGCTGGGGGCTGCCGGTATGACAGCTTCCCGGCAGCGTGTTCAAGCCGCCGCTGGTGTTGGCCTTGGCGAAGTCGCGGCGGGCGAGGCTCGCGTGGTGGATCACGACGTCAGGCGCTACGGCGGCAATGCTCGGATTGGCGCGCAGCCGTGCCAGTTCGCCATCGGACACCGTGGCGGCGAACGCATTGACCAGCCGGAACGGCTTGATCTTCTGCGCGTGTACCTGGTGCAGCTCGCTCATGATCCCGGCCTGGTCGCTCTCGGCGCGCGCGCCCTGCGCGGCGTTGTGCATAAGGACGATCACCGGATGGTTCACATCCCGGGAAAGCTGGCTCGCCAGTTCCGGTGTCATCGGGCCTGTCACATTGGCGGGCAAGGCATGCTGCGCGTAGGCTGCAACGGCTATCAATGACGTGCCGACGGACAGGCCCGCCGCCAGTTTCATGCGCATCTTTGTTCTCCCGACCAAACCTTACGGAAAGTTACCAGGAGCATGCTGCTGGGGCAATGGAGGTATGCGCAAGTGTCTTGGAGATGTTCGCCACTGAAAGTTGCGAGTCTGAAAGGTCATGCAAGCAAGGCGTGTAGGCTGGACTATGTGGCCAGAGAACAAACCGCAGGAAACTGCGACGAGTTCTGGCTTCTATGCTTTCATAACTAGTCCAGGCGCGTTGCTACCCGCGTTGTTACATACTCAATGGACCTTGAAGCTGACCTTGAGGTTGACTGAAGCAGCAGAAACATCTCTGCGCCTCCACTTAGGCCAGCGCCCAAAGCAGCATCGCGATCCCCACAACGCTGCCCAAGAACGCCAAGGTCCGCACTACAGGAACACCCGCCGCATAAAGCGGCACGTAAGCGACCCGGCACCAGAAATACAACGCCGCCCCGCCAACGGTCAGCCCGCTATGCCGCCCCGCGGCATGGGCCGCCAGCACCGCCGCTGCGAAAAGCGGAAATGTCTGCATGAAATTTGCAAACGCCCGCTCCACCCGCGCGCCCACCCCCTCGAGCTTCTGCTGTTCGTCGCGCGCACTCATGGCGTAGCGCAACCCTTTCTGCGCCGTGGTGAACTGCCCGGTGGCGATCGCATGCACCAGCCCTAGTACGATCGACCAAGTCAGGTATCTAAGCTCAGTGGTCATGGCCGATTTCCTTTACTAACGTGCGGCAACGCCACCTCACAATCGAGGTTGCCCACATTACACCATGGCAATCGGAAACGTCGGACACTCGGTACGGCCTCGCCACGTCCCTCCCGCCCACGTCCGGTGTCATCAATCGGCTAGCCAGCCCTGAACCAACCGTTCGAGCCGAATGGCCCAACCCCGGCCAGCCGCCCGGCCGATCGGGTCGGACCGAAACGGTTACAGGGTTGGCTACCCGCATCCACGCCGGCAGTTTCCCGCATCACACAACCATCACCCATCTTGCGTCGCACTCAGCCAGCCCAAACCTCCTCATGTACACGAGATGAGGATTCTACGTTTATGCGCCCAGCCATACTATTGCTGCTTCTGGCCACTGCCGCCTGCGCCGGCCCGCTCAGCAACACGCCGCCCCAGCCACCCATTGTTTGGAACGGCATTCCAACCGGCGCGGACACCGGCTCGCCGTAAAAAAGCAAGCGGTCCTTCTTTGAAGAAAGATCCCGTTTCTGCACCGGCCGCTTGCCACAGGCAAAACTTAATCGGTGCAGCAACGGGCAGACGAAGGTTCTGCGTCTTTCGATTAAAGAAGCATGTTTTCCGCTACGAACTGTGCTCCTCGAACCCTGAAACCGACACGCCAAACAGACGCTTCCCTGCAGCCTTGTTGCGCAGCGTCCAAAGCCGCTCATGCGCCTCAACCAGGCTTTCGAAATTCTTCCGCCTGTCCTGCTCCGCATACTGGCTCGGCCGGCTGAACAAGCCCTCCAGGCTGCACAGCAGCTCATGAGCCACCGTCAGCTCCCCAATGGCACAGGCCTGGTCGAACGCAATCAGCAGCTTGTCGGATAGCCGGCGATGGAACAACCGGTCCGGATAGATCACGCTCATTGGGCAACCTCTCTAAAACGCCCGCGAAAAACGGTTCGAAAGCAAACCGAATGCGCCAACATAGCGCCTCAGCCCACCGGCGCAAGACTTTGGCCAGTATCCGGTTAGCCAGTTACCGGCATCTTAACGCAGGCGATGTCGGCACCCGGCCTTCAGCACAGGCATAGGGAGAGAATACTAAACCGAAAAAATGCCTGCGTCACAGAACTGCACTACTACACGCCCGCGTGAAAGATCATGCGCAAAAAGAAGGTCAGCTATTCACCTGATCTTACGGTGGTGACAATTAGCCAGCACTCCTCCATGTGTGCGCCAGACGCGAGACAAACGGTGCCAAATAGTTAATTTAGCGCCGATGTTTCAGCTGAAGTGAAGAAAGTTACTATTGATGTCTTACATGTCCGACCTGCGCTCCGCAGCAAACCCTGCGCAGCTACCGACCGCTCCTGCCGGCGCCCACGCGCCAGTCATTCCCGCCTTCTCCCTCAACCAGGCAAACACCCGCGTTTCGGAAGCCCTCGAAACCACGATACTCGTCGCCACGCTCTCCGGTGTCAGCCTGGTCATGTCCACCATTGCGGCAGGTGCCTTCTAGCCCGCGCAGACAGCAGGGTGCCGGCGGTTTTCCGCCGGCACCACAGTCGTAACAAGCACGCAATCACTCCTGGCAATCCGTTGCGATGTAGTATAGACCGTGGCAAGTCACGCCGCGAGAAGACCACCCAGCCAGATGCGCCAGAGAATGCTCTCCGAACGCCGCCTAACCCTTGGCTACATGGCCGCTCTCGGCCTGATTGCGCTGCTGACAGTCGCGTCCTACTTCACACTCAACCGTGTGCTGGTGGAACACGAAGGCTCTGCCGAGATCGTCAACATCAGCGGCCGCCAGCGGATGCTTTCGCAGCGCATCGCCAGTCTTGCCGCGCAGTATAGGCTGGGTTCGCCCACCGCGAAGGCGGACCTGCTAGCCACCGTCAGCCAGTTCGAATCCGCTCACCACAAACTGCTCGCCGAAACCACCACCGCCGCCCAGCCAGGCCGCAGCGCCGCCGTCTTCCGGGACATGTATTTTGCCGGCGACACCCCGCTAGACGGTGAAGTCGCCAGCTACATTTCCCTGGCCCGCCAGGTCGCAGCGCAGAAACCCGAAGCCACCGACACCAGCCAGGCACTGGACCAGCTTTTTCGCGAGGCCCGCCTGCCTTTGCTCAAGCGGCTGGACGACGTCGTCCGCCGTCACCAGCAGGACAGCGAGCAGCAGCTCAACCGCCTGGAACTCCTGCAAGCCATAACACTCACCGTCGTCCTGTTCACCCTGGCGATCGAGGCGCTGACCATCTTCCGCCCCATGGTCCGCCGCGTCGCCCGCTACGCCAGCGAACTCCTTCACCTGGCCACCATGGACGGCCTGACCGGCACCCTGAACCGCACCAGCTTCCTCGAACACGCCGCTGCCGCCCTCGCCCAGTCCCAGCGCCGCGCCCAGCCCGCCGCCGTGCTCATGCTTGATGCCGATCACTTCAAGGCCGTCAACGACACGCACGGCCATGACGGCGGTGACGCCGCCCTGCGCGCCCTGGGCCAAGCCATTGCCGCCGCAAGCCGCACGGGCGACATAGCCGGCCGTCTCGGCGGCGAGGAGTTCGCCATAGTGCTTCCCGCCACGCCCGAACCTGCCGCCATCGCCTTCGCCCAGCGCCTGCGCACCAGCGTGGAACGCCTGGACATCCAGCACTGCGGCAAGCGCATCAACCTCACCATCAGCGTAGGCCTGGCGACCGCCTCGCCTTTAGAGCCTGCGGATCTCTCAGCCCTGCTCAGAAAGGCCGACCACGCGCTCTATGAGGCGAAGGCCGCCGGTCGTAACCGTGTTGCCGGCATGCGACCTGTTCCTGTGTTGGCCTGGGCAAAGTAGGCAGGCAGTCCTTTTTTGAAGGGAAAACTTCTCCTCCTAGTCGGCGGCTGACCGGATAAGTCCGCGGCAGCGGAGTCAAAGTTTTTTGCTTCTTTTTTTCAAAAAAGAAGGCCTGTCTTGCCCGGGGAGCTGGCTAGATCGCAGCCCACGCGCCCAGGCCAGGCCAGGCCGGGCACGCGCCTTGTCGGAAGTTGCCCGCGTGCTGGAACAGCTCGACTTGGGGCGCCGGCACAGGCGATGCTCAATTGCATACATGTCGATCATGTAAGGCTTGATGAGGCATGGCCTAAAGCGCGGATAACGGAGAGCGAGGAGATGCTCCCGCCCACGCTGCGCATCGCCCTGACCAGCCGCGTCTGGCTGCTGGCCACCGCCATCCCGGAGCTCTCGCCCAGACACCGCGTCACGCGAGAGGCGCTGGCGGCACGGATCGTGCAGCTTGACGTGTCCGCTGCCCCCGTCATTCTCGCCTAAGTGTTTCCGCGCGCCGGCGATCCGGCCGCCGGGGTGCTACTTCGCCGAGCCAATGGGGGATCGGGCCGCGGTGTCTTACGAGCGGGAGAACGAGCAGATCTTTGGTCCCCTGGCCGGAATGTTCGAGCTGCTGCGCGAAATCGGCACCGCGGTAACGCACAGGGTGGGAGCGTACGGTTGACATGAGTTTGGCCAAAACCGGAAGTTTGGGGCCTCAGGCCCCAATGGGGTCCAGGGGCAAAGCCCCTGGTCTTTTCGCGCTGAAACCAGTCTCCCTGATGCTCGAGGACAGCGATGTAGGCGACGGCCACGGCAGCCACCTCCAGCGCACCCTGGGCCTGCGCAACCTGGTAGGCTTCGGCGTAGGCAGCGCAGTCGGCGTGTCCCTCTTCGTGCAGACCGGCCCGGAGGCCGCCCTGCATGCAGGCCCTGCGGTCGCCCTGTCCTTCGTGCTCGCCAGCTTCGCCTGCCTGCTTGCCGCCCTGTGCTACGCGGAGTTCGCAAGCCTCGTCCCGGTCGCCGGCAGCGCCTATTCCTACGCCTACGCCACCATGGGCGAGGGCGTGGCTTGGCTGATCGGCTGGTGCCTGCTGCTGGAGTATCTAATGTCCGGCAGCCTGGTCGCCATAGGCTGGTCCGGCTACGCCACCCAGACGCTGCATTCCTTCGGCGTGGACTTGCCGGACGTGATCACCGGCGCACCGCTGGCCGTGGTTGGCGGCCACGTCGTGCGCAGCGGCAAGTGGTTCGACCTTCCCGCCGTTCTGATCACGCTGTTCACCGCGTATTTGATCATGCGCGGCACCCGCCTGTCCGCCCGGGTGAACGATGTCGTGGTCTCCCTCAAGGTCATCGCCATACTCGCGGTCATCATAGGCGCCGCGCCGTTCATCCACTTTCACAACTGGGAGCCGTTCATCCCGCCCAATACCGGCGTCAGCGGCAGCTTCGGCGTGTCCGGCGTGATGCGCGCGGCGGGCATCCTGTTCTTCGCCTATGTGGGATTCGACTCCATCTCCACCCTCGGCCAGGAGACCCGAAACCCGCAGCGCACGATCCCGCTGGCCCTGATGATCTCGCTGGCCGTCTGCGTGCTGCTCTATGTGGGCGTGGCGCTGGTGATGACGGGCATCGCCGACTACCGCACGCTGAACGTCGCCGACCCGATCGCCGAGGCGATGCGCCAGCAGGGCCACAGCCTGGACTGGGCGCGCTGGTGCGTCAGCGTGGTCGCCATCTTCGGCCTGGTCTCCGTGCTGCTGGTAACCCTGTTAGGACAGGTCAGGATCTTCTACGCGATGGGCCGTGACGGCCTGTTGCCGCCGGCCTTCGCCCGCATCCATCCCAGATACTGCACACCCTATGTCGGCAGCATCGTCACCGGTGTGGGCGCGGCATTGTTCGCGGGCCTGTTCCCGCTGGACCTGCTCGGTGATCTTGTCTCTATCGGAACGTTGCTCGCGTTCGCCGTGGTCTCCGCAGGCGTGCTGATCCTGCGCCGAACGATGCCGGACGCTCCACGCGCCTTCAAGACACCCTTCATGCCGTATACGCCGATTGCCGCGGTCCTGGCCTGCTTGGCGCTGATGTATTCGCTGTCGGGCGATACGTGGGTGAGGCTGGTGTTCTGGCTGATGTTGGGGGGATTGGTCTACGGGCTTTACGGATACAAGCATTCGAAGTTGCGGGCGGGACGGTAGCAGCAAAGAAAGCAGTTCTTTTTTGAAAAAAATAACCAAAAGACTTTTGTCCCGTTCGCGTGCGCGTTGCGTGAGAGTTACGCTTCAACGATCCGCGACAGCGCGCGCAAAAGTTTTTGGTTTTTTTTCAAAAAAGAACTGCTTCCTTCCTTACTGCGGCGGCGGCGGCGGCTGCCCAGCCCTCGCCGCACGGCGCGCCTGGGCGAATGCCCGCAGATCCTGCAGCGTGACGTAGCCTTTCCTGTCAACATCGATCTGGTCGAAATTGCGCGCGATGCCGCGCATGCCGCTGGCGTCAGCCTGTTCCCGGGTCAGCCTGCCGTCATGCGTCACGTTCGCCGCTTCGAAACGCTGGCGCATGTTCATGTGCGGCCCACCTGGCGCGCCTGGAGCACCCGCCTCTGGCGGCGGTGGCGGCGCATCGGGCCCCGGCTCCGGTTGGGCAAGAGCGGCGGTGCTGATCAGCAACGTGGCGGCAAGCGCCGGAAAAAAGCGCATGAGCGGCATCATCAAGTGTGGGCTGGCCACATAGGGCAGCCCGCAAAAACGAGGCAGGGGCGGTTTACCGTTCGTAGCAAAGCCGGCGCCCACGGCCGCGGTGCTATCCGCCTTTTTATTGGCGGAATCGGCGCGTAATGCCGTTCATCAAGTGCAGTAGGTAACCACGCATGCAGGCGAGCGAACCGAACAGTCTGGGCGCAGAGTGCCGCACGCATACAGGGGATTCCTGCTCCAATGACGTATGACATGCCAGTGACACCGCTACCGCGCACCACAAAGCGGGACCTGGAATTGGCGACCTACCTGGCCAAGCGGCACGGCGCCTCGCACAACCTCTGCGCGTCCGAGTGCGAGCCCATGCTCCTGTCGGAACTGCTCGCCTTGGCCGACGAAGGCGACACGCGAGACTGGGCGGACCAGGCGCTCGGCTATACCGATCCGGAAGGATCGCCGGCGCTGCGCGAAGCGGTGGCGGCGCGCTACACGGCTCTGTCGACAAGGGATCTGGTGCTGTTCGGCGGTGCGCAGGAGGCAATCTTTGCCACGGTGAACGCACTGCTCTCCGCCGGCGACCACGCGATTGTCGTGGTTCCCGGCTACCAATCGGCGGAGACGCTGACGCTCGAGCGCTGTTCCGCAAGCGCCGTCGTGCTGGACGAGGCACGCGGCTGGGCGCTGGACCTGGACGAATTGGCGGCCGCAATCCGCCCCGAGACGCGCGCGGTGATGATCAGCTTCCCCAACAACCCCACGGGCAAGCTGCTGGATGCCACCTGCTTCGCAGCGCTCGTCGCGCTGTGCCGCCAGCACGGCCTATGGCTGGTCAGCGACGAGGCCTATCGCCTGACCGAGCACGGCGCCGGCGACACGCTGCCTGCCGCGGGCGACTGCTACGAACGCGGGATTACCATCTCCAGCACGTCCAAGGCGCTGGGCCTGCCAGGATTGCGCGTGGGCTGGGTGGGCTGCCGGGACCGCGCACTCGTCGCCAGGCTGCGCCAGGCACGGCAATACCTGTCCGGCTGCACACCCGGCCCGAGCGAAATCCTGGCCTGCGTGGCACTAAAGGCAGCGCCGGCGATACTGGCGCGCAACCACGCGATCTTCCGCGCGAATCTGAAGCTGCTTACGGCCTTCTTCGCGCAGCATCGCGACCTTTTCGATTTCGAAGCGCCGGAGGCCGGCGTCGTCTGCTTTCCGCGCTACAAGGGAGCCGACGGCATAGACGGTTTTGCCGCGCGCCTGCTGGAGGAAGCGGGCGTGTTGCTGGCGCCTGCCTCGCTGTTCCGGTCCGAGCTGGTAGAGATACCTGGGGACAGGTTTCGTGTCGGCTTCGGGCGGCTCGGCGTGGCGGCAGGACTGGGGGCTTTGGGGATGTTTTTAGGAAGGAAGGAAGGCCTTCTTTTTTGAAAAAAAGAAGCAAAAAACTTTTGCTCCCCGCATTTGCATCGGCTGCGCGTGTCAGGATGCGCCGAAGCAGCTGAACCTGCGCAGGAGCAAAAGTTTTTTGGTTCTTTTCAAAAAAGAACTGCTTTCTTCCAGAAAAGGTCCGGCCGCTGATTCCCAACTGGCCCGAGATGCTGGCGCTAGCCGCTGTGGCGGCAGCATTCTGCACCGCAGCCGGTCTGCCGCTCGCGCGCCTGTTGGCGCCGGCCGGCTTCTCCGCGCTCGCGCTGGCGCCGGCCCTCGGATGGGCGGTGTTCAGCGTGATGGCGCTGCCCGTGCTGACCGCCACCGGCTTCGGACGGCCGCAGGTCTGCCTGCTGTGCCTGGGCTGGCTGGCGGCGGTCTGGCGCCTGCTGCCCCGCGCGCCCGTATTGGTTCGGCTACCGGGCTGGGCCGCTGCGGCCGCCGCCCTGGCCGCGATCCTGCCCGTGCTCGCGTTGATGCCGAAGCACGCGGCCGGCGGCCTGGTGCTGGCAGCGCCGATGTTCGACCACGTGAAGGTCGCCATAATTGACGGGATCGTGCGCAGCGGACTGCCGGTGCGCAACCCGTTCGTCTCCCTGCCCGGAACGGACCATCTGGCCTACTACTACCTTTGGCACTTCAGCGCTGCGGTGCTGGCGCGCGTCTTCCACGTGCGCGGCTGGACGGCGGACGCGGCAATGGCGGGGGTGACGGCGTGGGCCTCGCTGATGCTGATGATGGGCGTGGCCAAGGCAGTGGGCCGGCGGGATCTGGCGTGTGGCATCGTCGCCTGCCTTGCAGTGTCGGGCACGTTGCGGCCGATGCTCAATGCATTGCTCGGCTGGCGGCTCGCGGCAGGGATCATCGTCAGGGATGCCGACCTGGAAGGCTGGCTGTTCCAGGCTGCCTGGGTGCCGCAGCATCTGGCGTCGGCATGTTGCGTCGTGCTGGCGGTGCTGCTGCTCGTGCGCCTGGCGCAGGGCGGCGGATGGCTGGCGGCCGGCGTGCTCGGCCTGGTCGTGGCGGCGGGTTTCGAGAGTTCGGCCTGGGTGGGCGGTGTCACCTTCGCCGTGGTGGCGCCGCTGGCGGGCCTGGTGCTGCTGACAGGGATGAACCGCCGCCGACAGGTGAGCTTTGCCTTGCATGCCGGAGCGGCAGCGTTGCTGGCAGCGGCGCTCATCCTGCCGTTCCTGACGGCGCAGGTGGCGGCGGTCGCGGCGCGGCACGGCGGCGCGCCGGTGGCGGTGATGCCGTACCGGGTCGTCGGCTGGGTGGTTCCGGCAGAGTGGCGCGGCGCGCTCGACGTGCCGGCGTTCTGGCTGCTAGCCCTGCCGGTCGGGCTGCCGGCACTGTTGCCCGGCCTCGCGTGGCTGGTTGCGGCAGCGCGCCGGCGCTGGGCCGGCGCTGGTGTCTGGGTGGCGGTGGTCCTCGGCAGCCTGGGCGTGGCCGCCCTATTGCGCAGCGTGATCGACAACAATGACCTGGGATGGCGGGCGGAACTGCCTGCGGTGCTGGTGCTCATGGGCCTTAGCGGCGGCGCGGCGGCGCGGCTGCTCTCCGGCCGGCGCTGGGCGGCCATGGCAGCCGCAACAGCCTGTTTCCTGCTGGCGCTCCCGGACGGCATAGGCGTGGTCCGGGCGTTTGCGTCAGGCGAGCCCTCGAGCGAAGCGGCGGCGTTGGCAGCCTCGCCGGAGATGTGGGCTGCGGTCCGCCGCGTGACCGGTCCGCAGGAGCGCGTGCTGGACAACCCGGCTTTCCTCGCCGGGGTTACGCCCTGGGAAGACAACATCTCCTGGGCCTTGTTTTCCAACCGGCCCTCCTGCTTCTCCGGCTGGCAGAGCGTGGTCGCCTACGGCGCGCTGCCGCGGGCAGGGCTGGACGCGTTGGATGCGATGGCCAAACGCGTGTTTGCCGGCGCGCCCCGCGCCGAAGACCTGCCGGCGCTGGTCGGGCAGTTCGGCTGCCGCGTGTTCGTGGTTCTGCCTGGCGATGGCGCCTGGAAGGCCGATCCGTTTGTGGGGCGGGTGGGGTTTGGGTTGGTGCAGGCTGGCGCGGGATGGCGGATTTATCGTTGGAAGGAAAGCAAGAAAGGCCTTCTTTTTTGAAAAAAAGAAGCAAAAAACTTTTGTCCCCGAAGTGTCGTGCGGCGGAAACACCCGGCGTTGGCCCCAGGCGCGCGACAGCGGAGTCAAAAGTCTTTTGCTTCTTTTCTTCAGAAAGGAAGGCCTTCCTTCCTACCGAGGAACAGGCACCTCGGCATGAGGTGGCCCGTACACATCACCCGCCCGCTTCAGAAACGCGCCCACCATGCGCCGCACCGCCTCGTTGAACACCACGCCGATGGCCTTCTGCAGCAGCTTGCTGCGGAACTCGAAATCGACCCAGAAATCGACCTGCACGCCGTGCGGATCAGGGATGAAAACCCACTGGTTGTTCAGATACCGGAACGGCCCGTTTTCGTAACTCACGCGTATGCGTCCCGGACGCTCCAGCATGACCTTGCTGGTGAAGCTCTCGCGGAACGGGCCGAAGCCAATGGTGAGGTCCGCGTGGAGTTCGTGCTCCGTGCGGGACGTAACGCGCGCGCCGACGCACCAGGGCAGGAATTGCGGGTATTTGTCCACGTCGGCGACCAGGTCGAAAAGCTGCTCCGGCCGGTAGCCCACTAGCTTGCGGTCAGCGTAGGTGGGCATCAGGCGGCCTGCCGGGCGATGCGGGCCTGGCGGAGAGCGGCGAAATCGGCGTCCGCATGATAGGAACTGCGGGTGAGCGGTGTGCTGGCAACCATGAGGAACCCTTTGGCGCGCGCGGTCGTGGCGTAATCCGCGAACTCGGCAGGGGGCACAAAGCGCGCGACCGCCGCGTGTTTCACGCTCGGCTGCAGGTATTGACCAAGCGTGAGGAAGTCCACCTCCGCAATGCGCAAATCATCCATCACCTGGCCGAGCTCGGCGCGCTCCTCGCCCAGCCCCACCATCACGCCGGACTTGGTGAAGATGCCGGGATCGAGCTGCTTCACCCGGTCCAGCAGGCGGAGTGACTGGTAGTAGCGCGCGCCTGGCCGGATGGTGGGATACAGGCGCGGCACGGTTTCAAGGTTGTGGTTGAACACGTCTGGCCGGGCCGCGGTGACGACCTCCAGCGCGCCGGGCTTGCGCAGGAAGTCGGGGGTCAGGACCTCGATGGTGGTTTGTGGGGCCGCGGCGCGTATGGCGGTGATGACGCCCGCGAAATGGGCGGCGCCGCCATCGGCCAGGTCATCACGGTCCACCGAGGTGATGACGACGTGGCGCAGACCGAGCGTGGCGACCGCCTGGGCGACGCGGGCCGGTTCGGTGGCGTCCAGCGGGCCGGGCAGGCCGGTGCGCACGTTGCAGAAGCTGCAGGCGCGCGTGCAGGTATCGCCCATGATCATCATGGTGGCGTGGCGCTGGGACCAGCACTCGCCGATGTTGGGGCAGGCGGCTTCCTCGCAGACGGTGACTAGGCCGGCGCCGCGCATCAGGTTGCGCGTCTCGGTGTAGGTGGGGTGGTTGGGGGCGCGCACGCGTATCCAGTCCGGCTTGCGCTGGACCGGGTTGTCCGGGCGGTGGGCTTTCTCTGGGTGTCGGATTTCTATGCGGGTGGACATGCTGAGGGAGAAGTGGCGGGGGCGGCGAGTTTAGGCAAGGAAGGCCTTCTTTTTTGAAAAAAAGAAGCAAAAAACTTTTGACTCCGCTGTCGCGGGATCTGCCGATGAGCCCCCGACAGGGAGAAAAATTTTTTGCTTCTTTTTTTCAAAAAAGAAGGCCTTCCTCGCCTTCGTTTGCTCCGGGAAGTTTTTTCCCATAGGCTGCGTCCTACATGAACGTGGACCAAATCATCGCGCGCCTGGGCGGGCCCGAGGCTGCGGCAAACCTGACGGGCGTAGGCCTGGAGGCGATACGTAAGTGGCGGCAGGCGCGCAGCGTGCCTTCCAAGCATTGGAGCGCAGTTATGGCGGCAACAGGATTGTCCGTGGCTGATCTCCAAGGCGAGCCGCCCGCCGGGGCGGTGCCGCCGGGCGCCACCGCGGTGCTGGTGCTGGCCGATGGCGCGGTATTCTGGGGCCGCGGGTTCGGCGCGCCTACGCCTGCCGGCGCGCTGCCCGTAGGCGAGATATGCTTCAACACCGGCATGACCGGCTACCAGGAGACGCTGACCGATCCGTCCTACGCCGGGCAGATCATCACCTTCACGTTCCCGCACATCGGCAACACGGGCGCCAACGCGGAGGACCTGGAGGCGGCCGGCGTTGCGGCGCGCGGGCTGGTGGTGCGCGAGGATGTGACCGCCCCGTCCAACTGGCGGTCCGTCCAAGGGTTGGATGCCTGGCTGCGCAGCCAGGGTGTGCCGGGCATCGCGGGGGTGGACACGCGCGCGCTCACGGTGCGGATACGCGATGGCGGGCCGCCGCATGGCGTGCTGGCCTATCCCCCGGACGGGCGGTTCGACCTGACCGCGATGCGGGCGGCCGCCTCCGCCTGGCCAGGGCTGGACGGGATGGACCTGGCGCGCGCGGTGAGCTGCACGCAGAGCTATGCCT
This sequence comes from uncultured Acetobacteraceae bacterium, assembly GCA_964244695.1. Lineage (GTDB taxonomy): Bacteria > Pseudomonadota > Alphaproteobacteria > Acetobacterales > Acetobacteraceae > BOG-908. The sequence continues at coordinate 14,244 of CAXTJZ010000012.1, read as the reverse complement.
GGGATCAGGGCACCTGGCGCTGGGGCGAGGGATTCGCCGGGAAAGCTGGCGCGCGGTTCCACGTGGTGGCGGTGGATTACGGCGCCAAGCGGAACATCTTTCGCTCGCTGAGCGCCGCCGGATGCCGGATCACGGTGGTGCCTGCGGACAGCACCGCCTCCGACATACTGCGTCATCGGCCGGACGGCGTGTTTCTGTCCAACGGGCCAGGCGATCCGGCAGCCACCGGCGCCTACGCCGTGCCGGCGATACAAGGCGTGCTGGCAGCCGAGGTGCCGGTGTTCGGCATCTGCCTCGGCCACCAGTTGCTGGCGCTGGCGCTGGGTGCGCGCACCTACAAGCTGGACCGCGGCCATAGGGGCGCCAACCAGCCGGTGCGGGATCTGGCGACAGGACGGGTGGAAATCACCTCGCAAAATCACGGCTTCGCTGTGGAAGATGCCAGCCTGCCGGAGGGCGTGCGCGTGACGCATGTGAGCCTGTTCGACGGCAGCAACGAGGGGATCGCCTGCGAGGGCAAGCGGGCGTTCTCCGTGCAGTATCATCCGGAAGCCAGCCCCGGGCCTAGCGACAGTGCGCATCTGTTCGGCCGCTTCACGGCAATGATGGCGGGCGAGGCTTGAGCGACAAGCTGCGTGCTGGGCACGGGAGAAGAAAGCAAGCAGTTCTTTTTTGAAAAAAAGAACCAAAAGACTTTTGCTCCCCCGCATTTGCAGCAGTCCGCGTACCGCCGAAATTGGCGAGGCGCCTCAGCAGCGGTGTTCAAAAGTTTTTTGGTTCTTTTTTTCAAAAAAGAACTGCTTTCTTGCTTTGATCCCAAACGCGCGCAGAGGCGAACCATGACGACTTCCGAATCGCCCGCCCCGAAAACACTTCCGTGGTCGCCTGACGGCAACAAGGACGCATCGACGACGATGCATCTGCTCGGCGCCATGCTGCAGGTGGAGTTGCGAAAGCCGCAGCCAGGGCTGCGCGCATTGCCGGATGGCGAGATGCATGCGCCGACCCTGATGTCCGCTGTCGGCGTCATCGCGGGCTACGCGGCGCAATGCGCGGCCGCGGATGCGATACTCGCGGGCGCCAAGAGGCGCGAGGCCGACGACCTCGTCAGGATCGGGTGCGAGGACGGCTCGGTGCTGTACTACGGCGATGAGATCAACCGGCATCTGATGATCGGTCCACGCAGCACGCATGCGCTGTCAGGCTTCCTGGCGGGTGCGGTGATACAGGCGGGCTACCAGCGTGCCGATCTGCCTGACGCAGGCGAGATGTTGCGCCACATCAGCGAAGTGGCCTGCACCCCGGCCTATGACGCGATCCGGACGCCCGCGCCGCACGCGCCGCTTTGGAACGTGAGCGAGATCCTGCGCTGCATCTGGCCAAAAGCCCGCATAGTGCTGGAACACAAGGTAACGCCGCCGGCAGTGAGCAAGCCGGTGGCCGTGCAGCATTGGCCGGTGGCCGCGGCGATCGTGGCGCAACAATACATCCTGATGGGCAAGGAACTCTTGCCGCCGCCTGTCGCCATGGCGATCATTCTCGAATCAGCGCTGAAAGCCTCCAAACGGAGACTTATAGGCTGGCACGCAAGCCCGTTGGCGACACAGGAAGATGCGTTCTTCGGCAGGATGGTTTCGTAGATGCCCAAGCGCACGGACATCTCCTCCATCATGATCATCGGCGCCGGCCCGATCGTAATCGGCCAGGCTTGCGAATTTGATTATTCTGGTGCGCAGGCCTGCAAGGCATTGCGCGCGGAAGGCTACCGCGTGGTGCTGGTCAACTCCAACCCGGCCACCATCATGACCGATCCGGGCCTGGCGGACGCCACCTACATAGAGCCGATCACGCCGGAGATGGTGGAGAAGATCATCGCGCGCGAGCGGCCGGATGCGTTGCTGCCGACGATGGGCGGCCAGACCGCGTTGAACACGGCGATGCAGCTCGATGCGAACGGCGTGCTGGCAAGATACGGCGTGGAGCTCATCGGCGCGAAAGCGGACGTGATCGACCGTGCGGAGGACCGGCTGAAATTCCGCGACGCGATGAGCGAGATCGGCATCGAGAGCCCCAGGAGTTTCATTGCGCACTCCTTGCAGGAGGCGCGGGACGCGCTGGCGAAGATCGGTTTGCCGGCTGTGATACGGCCGAGCTTCACGCTAGGCGGCACTGGCGGTGGCATCGCCTATAACCGCGAGGAGTTCGAGGCAATCTCGGCGAGCGGTCTGGCCGCGTCGCCGACGACCGAGGTGCTGATAGAGGAGAGCGTGCTCGGCTGGAAGGAATACGAGATGGAGGTCGTCCGCGACAGCGCGGACAACTGCATCATCATCTGCGCCATCGAGAACGTCGATCCGATGGGCATACACACTGGCGACAGCGTGACGGTGGCGCCGGCGCTGACGCTGACCGACCGCGAGTACCAGCGGATGCGCGACGCCTCGATCGCCTGCCTCCGCCGCATCGGCGTCGATACCGGCGGCTCGAACGTGCAGTTCGCGCTAAACCCGGCGGACGGGCGCATGCTGGTGATCGAGATGAACCCTCGCGTCTCGCGCAGTTCCGCGCTGGCGTCGAAAGCCACGGGATTTCCGATCGCCAAAATCGCGGCGAAACTCGCTGTCGGCTACACGCTGGACGAGCTGGCGAACGACATCACCAAGACGACACCCGCCAGTTTCGAGCCGACGATCGACTACGTGGTGGTGAAGATCCCCCGCTTCACGTTCGAGAAGTTTCCAGGAACACCCGCGCTGCTTTCCACCAGCATGAAATCGGTGGGCGAGGCGATGTCCATCGGCCGCAGCTTCGCCGAGGCATTGCAGAAAGGCCTGCGCAGCATGGAAACCGGCTTCTCCGGACTGGACGAGGTGGCAGCACCTGGCGACGGCGGCCGTGACGCGTTCAGGGCCGCGCTGTCCGCGCCCAAGCCGGACAGGATATTGATGGCCGCGCAGGCATTGCGTGCCGGCCTTTCTGTGGAGGACATCCACGACGCCTGCAAATACGACCCCTGGTTCCTGCGCGAGCTCGAGAAGATCGTGGCCGCAGAGCGTGCGGTGCACGCTGCCGGTCTGCCGCAGGAGGCTGTGGCGCTGCGCCGGCTAAAGGCGCTCGGTTTCTCGGACAAGCGCCTCGCGCAACTGACCGGCCTGGCGGAGACCGAAGTGGCAGCTTCTCGCGGCAGGCTTGGCGTGCATCCCGTCTACAAACGGATCGATACCTGCGCGGGCGAGTTCGCATCCGCCACGCCCTACATGTACTCGACATACGAGGGCGGGTGGGGCGAGCCGGTCTGCGAGGCCGATCCCACGGACCGCGACAAGGTCATCATCCTGGGCGGCGGCCCGAACAGGATCGGGCAGGGTATAGAGTTCGACTACTGCTGCGTGCACGCCGCCTACGCGCTGCGCGATGCCGGCTACGAGACGATCATGGTGAACTGCAATCCGGAAACGGTGAGCACGGATTACGACACCTCCGATCGGCTGTATTTCGAGCCGCTGACGGCGGAAGACGTGATCGCGCTGGTGCGCCGCGAGCAACAGAAAGGCCGCGTTCTCGGCTGTATCGTGCAATATGGCGGGCAGACGCCGCTGAAGCTCAGCCAGGCTTTGCCGGACGCCGGCATACCCGTGCTGGGCACCACGGCCGACGCCATCGACGTCGCCGAGGATCGCGAACGCTTCCAGCACTTGCTGCAGAAGCTTGGTCTTCACCAGCCGGAAAACGGCATCGCACGCGCGCCCGAACAGGCCGAAGCCATTGCGGACCGCATCGGCTATCCCGTGGTGATCCGCCCGAGCTACGTGCTGGGCGGCCGTGCGATGGAGATCGTGTTCGACCGGACGCAACTGCACCGCTACATGCGCGAGGCGGTGCGCGTGTCGGGCGACACCCCTGTGCTCATCGACAGGTACCTGAACGACGCGATCGAGGTCGATGTCGATTGTATTGCCGACGGACGCACCGTGTATGTGGCCGGCGTGATGGAACACATCGAGGAGGCGGGCATACATTCCGGCGACAGCGCCTGCTCGCTGCCGCCGTACAGCCTGTCACCTGCCATCATACGCGAGCTCTCGGACCAGACGGAGGCGATAGCGCGCGCGCTTGGCGTGGTCGGACTGATGAACGTGCAGTTCGCTATAAAGGAAGGTGCCATCTTCGTGCTGGAGGTGAATCCGCGGGCGAGCCGGACGGTGCCGTTCGTGGCGAAGGCGACAGGCGTGCCGATCGCTAAGATCGGTGCGCTGGTGATGGCCGGCGCGGAACTCGCCAGCTTCAAGCTCGATGGTTCGGCGATCCGTCCTCACGTGGCGGTCAAGGAGGCGGTCTTCCCGTTTGCCCGCTTCCCCGGCGTGGACACCATCCTGGGGCCGGAGATGAAATCCACCGGCGAGGTGATGGGCCTGGACCACAGTTTCGAACGTGCCTTTGCCAAGGCGCAGCTCGGCGCCGGCGTGGTGCTGCCGGAGCGCGGTGCCGTATTCCTCTCCGTGCGGGACGGCGACAAGTCAGGACTGCCGGGCCTGGCGAGGCGCCTGGTGGACATGGGCTTCACCATCATGGCCACCCGCGGCACGGCGGCGCGCCTGCGCGAGGCCGGCGTGGCGGTCAGGGTGATAAACAAGGTGCTGGAAGGCCGGCCGCATTGCGTGGATGCGATACGCTCCGGCGAGATACAGATGGTGGTCAACACGTCCCAGGGCGCACAGTCCACGGCGGACAGTTTCGACATACGACGCAACGCGCTGACGCATGGGGTGCCGCATTATACGACGCTGGCGGGCGCGCGGGCGGCGGTGCATGCGATCGGGGCGTTGCGCGCGGGGGATCTGGGTGTGGCGCCGTTGCAGAGTTACTTTAAGTAAAGAAAGGCCTTCTTTTTTGAAAAAAAGAAGCAAAAAACTTTTGACTCCGCTGTCGCGGACCTATCGGGCTAGTCGCCGACAGGGAGCAAAAGTTTTTTGCTTCTTTTTTTCAAAAAAGAAGGCCTTGCTTTACTTGCTCTTGCAACCCGCCCGGTTCCACGTAAGCTGTCCGCCGCTTCCAACCAAGGCGGGTCCAGGCCAAGGCCCAACCGTGGCGCCAGCGTTCCATCCACCCCAGACCCGGCGCCACGCGCCGGCCCTGTAAGCCTCGAGGATACGGCCCTTTGCAGAAATTTCCGATGACCGCCCAAGGCCTCCAGAACCTGGAAGACGAGCTGCGGAACCTGAAGAGCGTGGAGCGGCCGTCCATAATACTGGCCATTGCCGAGGCGCGCAGCCATGGCGACCTGTCGGAGAACGCGGAATATCACGCAGCGCGCGAGCGGCAGAGCTTCATCGAGGGCCGCATACAGGAGCTGGAAGAGGTGGTCGGCGCCGCCGAGGTGATCGACCCGTCCGCACTCAAGGGCGACAGCATCAAGTTCGGCGCCCATGTCAGCCTGCTGGACGAGGAGACGGAGAAGGAGGCGACCTACCAGATCGTCGGCGTGTACGAGGCCGACATCAAGGCCAAGCGCCTGTCGATCTCCTCGCCGCTGGCCAAATCCCTGATAGGCAAAAAGAAGGGTGACACCATAAGCGTGCCCGCCCCAGGCGGCGACCGCAGCTACGAAATCCTAAACTTCCAGTTCGTTTAATGAAGGTGGGGGTCCGGGGGAATGCCTCCATTCCCCCGGCGGGGTTTGGGGCAGAGCCTCAACTCTTGCTGTCCGACGTGCAAGCGGCCGCCAGGCGGATAGAAGGCCGCGTCCTGCGCACCCCCACAGTGCCGTCCGCGATCCTGTCCCGGGTTACCGGCGCCGAGATCACCCTGAAGCTCGACAACCTACAAGCCGTAGGATCTTTCAAGGAGCGCGGTGCCGCCAATCGTCTGGCGCTGCTGACACCGGAAGAGCGGGCGCGCGGCGTGGTGGCGATGTCGGCCGGCAACCACGCGCAGGGCGTGGCCAGGCATGCCACCCTGCACGGCGTGGCGAGCACCATCGTGATGCCGCTGTTCACGCCGCTGGCCAAGGTGAGCGGCACGGCGGCCTGGGGCGCTCGCGTGGTGATGCATGGCGACACGCTGGCCGAGGCGGCCGCACACGCGGCGCATCTGGCCCGCGACGAGGGCCTGCTGTTCATCAGCCCGTATGACGACTACGCGATCATGGCCGGGCAGGGCACGCTGGCGCTGGAGATGATCGAAGACGGGCCGGCGCTGGACGTGCTGCTGGTGCCGGTGGGTGGTGGCGGGCTGATCAGCGGCTGCGCGGTGGTGATGGCGGCACTCAGTCCGCAGACGGAGGTGATAGGCGTCCAGGTAGCGCCGTATTCCGCGCTGGCGCAACGCATGGGCGCACCGGCGCACGCGATAGGCGGGGCCACGATCGCCGAGGGCATCGCGGTGCGTGACGTGGGGCAGGAGACGCGCAAGGTCATCGCGCGCCACGTGAGCGACGTGATCGTGGCGCCGGAGCGGTTTGTGGAGGATGCGATCTCGCTGCTGGCCGAGGGTGCGAAGGTGGTGGCCGAGGGGGCGGGCGCCGCGGCGCTGGCCGGCCTGCTGGCGCACCAGCCGCGGTTTGCCGGCAGGCGGGTGGGCATGCCGGTGTGCGGCGGCAACATAGACGTGCGTATCATGGCCAATGTGTTGCTGCGCGGGCTGCTGCGCGACGGGCGCCTGCTGCGGCTGCGCATGGAGATACCGGACAGGCCTGGGGTGCTGGCAGACATCTCCGCCAAAATCGGTGCGTCCGGCGGAAACATCATCGAGGTGTCGCATCAGCGGCTGTTTGCTTCGCCCAGCGTGCAGTCGGCGCAATTGGAGGTGATGGTGGAAGCGCGCGATCCCGCGCATGCGGCCGAGATTGAGGCGGCCCTGGCGGACAGGTATGTCGTAAGCAGGATCTGATCTCCAAGACTTCCCTTTAGCCGAACCCTTTTCACCCTGTCCGTCACATTGGTGACCGGAGAATCTTTCATGCTCACGCGCCGGCTTTTTTCGCTTACGGCTGCGACCGCCGTCCTGCTTCGTGCCCGCAAGGCGGAAGCCGATACGCCGCTGAACACGCTGTTCGCCCAGTTTGCCGACGAGATGCTGAAGCGGGTGCCGGAGCGTGCGACAAGCCTGGGGTTGGATGTGGGACCGCTGGCCGACTTGCGGGGTAAGTTGCACGAGGCGTCGCTTGAGGCGATTGCGCAGGACAAGAAGGACACCGCTCGCCGGTTGGCGGAACTGCGCGCGATCGACCGCGCCGGCCTGAAAGGGCTGGACGCGGTCAATTACGACACTGTGCTGTTCAGCCTGAGCACGGAGGACGAGGCGAACCGCGCGTTCGATTATGGAACAGGCGGGGCGCGGTCGCCCTACGTGCTGAGCCAGCTCACCGGCGCCTACCAGTCGGTTCCGGACTTCCTCGACACGCAGCATCCGATAAAGACGCTGACAGATGCGGAAGACTACCTTGCACGCGTGGCCGAATTCGCCACGCTGATGAACCAGGAGCTGTCGGTCTTCAACCATGACGCGGCGCTCGGCGTGTTGCCGCCGGATTTCATCATCGACAAGACGCTCGAGCAGATGGGCGTGCTGCTGGCGACGCCGCCGGACAAGGCCACGATCGTGACCTCGCTGGTGCGCCGTGCGGCAGCGGCGAACCTGCCGGGCCAGTGGGAAGCGCGAATCGTTTCGAACTACAAGATGCTGGTGCTGCCGGCCTTGCAGCGTCAGGCGGAGGCGTTGCGCGCCGCGCGGACCCATGCGGTCAGCAGTGCCGGCGTGGAGCGCCTGCCGAAAGGAGCCGATTTCTACCGGCTGGGTCTGAAGACCTACACCACGGCCACAATTTCGCCGGCCGACATACATAAGACCGGGCTGGATTTGGTGGCCAGCCTGTCCGCACAGATCGACACCTTGCTGCGCCGCCAGGGCATGAGCGACGGCACCGTGGGGCAGCGTCTGGCGGCGATGGCCGCGGACAAGAAGTATGTCTATGACGACACCGATGAGGGCAAGGAAAAGCTGATCGCGGATCTGAACGGGCTGGTGGCGGTGATGCAGACCAAGCTGCCGGAGCGGTTCGATCACCTGCCGAAAGTGACCGTCCAGATCAGGCGCGTTCCGAAAGCGATAGAGGCCGGGGCGCCCGGCGGATATTACCAGCGCGGCGCGCTGGATGGCTCCCGCCCAGGCGCCTACTACATCAACCTGCGCGACACCGCCGAGTGGCCGCGCTGGACGTTGCCGACACTCACCTACCACGAAGCGATACCCGGACATCACCTGCAGATATCGCTGGCGCAGGAGACCGCGAAGCTGCCGCTGATACGCAAGATGGGCGGGTTCTCCGGCTACTCTGAAGGCTGGGCGCTGTACGCCGAGCAACTGGCCGTGGAAATGGGCATGTACGACAAGGACCCGCTCGGGCTGATCGGCCAGTTGCAGGCGGCCTTGTTCCGCGCGGTGCGCCTGGTGGTGGATTCAGGCCTGCATGCGATGGATTGGAGCCGCGACAAGGCTGTTGACTATTACGTGGCGGCGCTGGGCGACAAGAGGAGCGCCGCGGTGACCGAAGTGGAGCGGTATTGCGTGTGGCCGGGCCAGGCCTGCAGCTACATGATTGGCAAACTCGCCTGGCTGCGTCTGCGGGAGCAGGCGAAGACGGCGATGGGCGCCAGGTTCGACATTAAGACGTTCCATGATGCGGGGCTGCTGTCCGGGGCGGTGCCGCTGGACGTGCTGGATCGGGTGATCGGCGCTTATATCTCGACGTGAAAGCAAGCAAGGCCTTCTTTTTTGAAAAAAAGAAGCAAAAAACTTTTGCTCTCTCGACGCTTTGCCGCTTCGTCATGTCTTGGAATACCCGGCTGGTGCAAACGCCGGGCGGTGGAAGTTAGTCTTTGCTTTTAAAAAGGACTGCTTGCTTATTGGTATCCTGGGTAAACCGGTCGCGGCTGGTAGTAGTAGCCGCCATACGGATTGCCGTTATACCCGTTCCAATACGGCCGGTACATGTAAGGCGGCGGAGAACGATACGTGGCAGGCGGCGTCCAGGTGTTCTGGCGCGGTTCTTCCATCTCCCTGGACTGCGCCTCGGCATATTGCTGCGGCTCGGCCGGTTTTGCCGGTGCTGCTTGCGGCACGGAGAGGAAGTGCGGCGGATCTGAACGGCCGTATTCAAAGTGATGCTGCGGAAGCACCGGCTTGGCGGCGGGCTGGGGCGGCCTCGGCGTCCACGTTGAGGTGTAGAGCGGGCGCGGCATCAGCAGCATGTGCACCAGCTCCGGCCGCAGCAGCGTTGGCAGGTGCAACGGGCGGGGTTTCGGCGGTTCTGCACGGGCGAGCAGCTTCGGCGCCTGCACCAGAGCGGGCACCACAGGCCGAGCCGTCTGGTGCCATGCCGGCACAGCGGCCAGGTGGACGGGCCGCGGCTCGACTGCCTCTTTCGGCGCTTCGTACTCCACTACGCCCGCTTCGCCCCGATCCTCGGCAGGAGCAGCTTGCGCTGCATCGGCGTCCACTATCGCTGGCATGGTGCCGGCATGGGCGAGCACGCGGTAGGCGTGCGCCGGGGCAGCAACAACAGGCGTACGAGGCGGCTGCTCTGGCGTCTCGGCCGGCTGCTCCGTCACAGCTTCGGCCTGGGGGCTTGGCGCCGGCGCCTCGAATGCCGGTTCCGGCTGCATTTGCGCGGGCGCGGGCATCTCCGCCATGGCGAGCAGGCGCTTCGTCACGATCGGCGGGGCGGCCGCATCGTCATCGGTGGCCGGCGCCGGCGGGCCGTAGAGGATTTTCGGCAGACGGCCGTGCAGGTCAGTCACCTTGACGAACTGCGCGGCGTTGAGCGGTTGCAGGGAAAGGTAGCGGTCCGCCAGAGGGTGCAAGCGGTCCGGGTTGTTGAGCAGCGCCCATTCCGCACGCAGCAGGCTGCTTTGCTGATGCGCCGTGGCGGTCGCCTGGTAGGCGTGCGCGATCTCCCTGTCGAGCGAAGCCGCCGCGTGTTTCTCCGAGTACACGTAGAGGCCGGAAGCGATCATGGCGATCCCGCCGAACATGGTCAGTTGCGGGCGGAAACGGATCGGGCCCGGTGCTGCCGGTTTGGCGGATTGCGCGGCTTCCGCATCGGCCAGCGCCTGCGCCGCCCGGGCGGTGAGGCGCCGCGGCACCACGACGGTCCAGCGGCGCTGGCCAGATGGCGCCACGACACGTGCTGTGGCTGGTGGCTGACCTGGGCTTGCGAGTTTGGATTCGGCCTGGCGGCCGTGAGGCTTCGGCTGGGCTTCTGCAGGACTTGAAAGCGGCAAGCTGAACATTGAGCCGTCTCCACACGCAACCGCATCCTCGGATGGAATCCCTGGTGGGAGCAAGCGGAAAGATTACGTATCACGGGGGGTTTCGTGATGTTTTCGTGTTGCGAAAAGAAAGGCCTTCTTTTTTGAAAAAAGAAGCAAAAAAACTTTTGCTTCCCTCGCGGTCTCCGCCACCTCGATCTGTCCTGCGCCACGAGCTGTTGACGCCTGCGACAAGTCGCAAAAGTTTTTTTTCTTTTTTTTCGAAAAAGAACTGCTTTCTTACTTCTCCATTGCCCTCTCGAGCAGCAGATCGAACCCGCGCTCGACCGTGGACGCACGCACGTCCGCCCGCTTGCCCGGGAACACCGCGTGCACCGTCCGGGTAGGCGCGCCACGAAGCGCGCAGCCGAGCCACACGAGGCCCACCGGCTTCTCCTCGCTGCCGCCGCCAGGACCGGCGATGCCAGTGACGCTTATGGCAATCGCGGCACCCGAGCGGGCGAGCGCGCCTTCGGCCATGGCGGCCGCCACTGCCTCGCTGACGGCGCCGTGCTGCACGATCAGTGACGGGGCCACGCCAAGCAGGCGGGTCTTGGCTTCGTTCGAGTAGGTGACGAAGCCGCAATCGACCACGTCCGAGGAACCCGCGACATGGGTGAGGGCGGCGGCGATCAGGCCGCCGGTGCAGCTCTCCGCCGTGGCGAGCATCCATCCGCGAGCCCGCAAGGCTTGCAGTATGTGCGCGGCGCGATCGAGCGTGCTGGCGGGAAGCATCAGGGCGCCGGCGTTGCGGCCAGGGCGCCGGTGTCGAGCGCCTGGCAGAACGCCGCGTGATCCAGTTCGGTCTGGTCGGCATAGGCGGTGGCGAACTCGGCGGTGGCGTAGGCGAAAGCGTCGTCCGCACCGTCCGGCCCAATGGCGGCTGCCAGGCGCGCGGCGTCGCCGGCGCGGCCGTGGGCGCGGGCCAGGGTGCGGCCGCACAGGGCGGCTGCGAAGGGCAGCTGGTCGGCTTCCAGCGTGGTGCCGATCTGGGCGAGGCGGCTGTCCTTCAGGCGGCGGACGTAGAAGTCCCGCCCGTCCACGGGTTGTGGGGTCCAGCCAAGAAAGATGTCGCTTTGCGCCTGCAGGCGGCGCTGTCCGGTGACGACGCGCTCGCCCTCGCAGTCCCGCGGCGGCGCCCCCAGCGGCCCTGCGAGCGCCGAGGGCTGGGCTTCCTTGAGCTGCAGCAGCAGCGGAGCGCCCTCGGCGGAGGTGAACAAGCCGATGGCGCAGAACGTGCCGACCGAGCCGATGCCGACCACCTTGAAGGCGCGGTCCACCAGCTTGTAGCGGGCGGCAAGGTCGGCGAATTGCGGCTGCAGCGTGGCGGGCCAGGCGGCGAAGGCGGCGTCGATGGTGGCGGCGTAGGCGGGCAGGTGCTTCGTGTTGCCTTGGTCGCGTATGTGGGCCTGGGCGCCGTCGCTGCCGACCAGGTCGTAATGGTCCAGGCTGGCTTCGGTGGCGGCGCGCAGGCGGCGCTCCAGCCGGCGGCGGAGCTTGTGGCCGGGCACGGCACCGATGGCGGCGTGCAGGTCTATCGTGCTGTGCCAGGCTTGCAGCGGCGGCAGCCCTGCGAGCTGGCGCAGGTGGCGGTGGTAATGCCGCGCGGCACGGGCGGCGAGCGCGCGGCATCCCTTCCGTGGCAGGGCATGGTCGCGGCCGGCGAGGACCAGGCTGGTGGCCAGGCGCTTGACGTCCCAGTCGAACGGGCCGGGGAACGTCTCGTCGAAATCGTTGACGTCGAACACCGGATTGCCCTCGGGCGAGGCGTAGGCGCCGAAATTGGCGAGGTGCGCGTCGCCGCAGAGCTGCACCACCGGGGCTTCGCTGGCCAGCTCGGCCAGGTCCGCGGCCATGAGGGCGGCCGACCCGCGGAAGAAGGTGAAGGCGGTCGCGCGCATCCGCTCATAGCGCAGAGCCAGGAGCTCCGGGAGGCGGGTTGCGGCCTGGCTGGCGATGAGGCTGACAGGCATGGCGCGGCCGGCTTGCGGCGTCCAGCCGGGGGAGGGCCGGTGCCTCATATCAGGTGCTCCATATCGGGTGCCTCATGTCGGATGCCTCCAAACCCGGTGCTGCAAAGCGGATGTTTCATAGTGTGTGTTTACAGTGTGTGGCCCAGCACGGCTTGCAGGAGAAAGAGACAGAGTGCGCTGGCGAAGCCGGCAAGCAGGTCGTCGGCCATGATGCCGGCGGCCCCGCCTTGCCGGTCCGCCCAGCCGATGGGACCTGGCTTGGCGATGTCGAACAGGCGGAACAGGGCGAAGGCGGCGAGCAGGCCGAGCGCGGATGCGCGGTGAAGGGCCACGAGGGCGAGCATCTGGCCGGCGATCTCGTCGATGACGATCCAGCCGGGGTCCGCGTGCGAGGCTTCGTCCTGGGTGGCGCGGAGCGGCAGGCCGGTGGCCGCCGTGATGGCCCAGAGGCCGCCATAAGTGGCGAGCACGATGCCGGTGAAGAGGAGGGCGGGCGACGTTCGCAGGAGCAGGGCGCCGAGGGCGAGGCCCACGAGAGAGCCGGCGGTGCCTGGCGCGCGCGGGGCCGCACCGGCGCCGAAGCCCGCGGCGATGATGTGTACGGCGCGGGTGTGCGGCGGGGTGGTGGGCATTGGGGTGAGATAGCAGGCGGTGGGCCGGCTGTCCTTCCCGGGCGGCGCCGTGCGGGAGACGGCATACGTGTCTGCCTTGTCCGCGAGCTGGTTTGCGCGGTGTAGTGGGGGGGGAAGGCAAGCAAGGCCTTCTTTTTTGCAAAAAAGAAGCAAAAAACTTTTGTCCTGTCCGCTGTTCGGGCGCCTTGGTTCTTCCTGGGGCGTGCGGTTGCGGGTTTGGTGTGGGATCAGCCGTCCGGGGTGGGCCAGTTTGATGCAGGTGTTTCGGAGCGGAGGGCTTCGACCAGGTAGTCGGGGAAGCCTTCCAGGGTTGCGGTGAGGTCCAGGGCTTGGCAGGCGCGGGTGAAGTGGGCGGAGAGGGGGTCGTCTGGGTAGCCGGCCAGGGAGTCGTCGACGGCGTCCTCGATGGCTTCGCCGAGGGACCAGCGGTCGGGGTGGGTTTCGGTCAGGCGGTGGAGGCCTTGGGTCACCAGGCCGCGGTTGACGACGGCGCAGAGTTGTTGGACGCGGGCATCCTGTTCGGCTGTGCCGGTCGAGGCAGCAAGGCGGGGCACGGCGGCGCGGTTGAAGGCGCCGGCGGCGATCTGGGCTTCCAGGGTCACGGCCTGGAGGACGCCGCGGGAGAGGCGGCTGAAGGTCAGGTTGGGGTCGCGTGGCCGGTGGTTGGGGTTTGGCGCTTCCGCAGTGGTGCTGGCTGGTCTGGCGTGTGGTTGGGCTTCTTCCTCGGCGGCGTCTAGCGCGCGCTGGGCCGCGGCGCGCGTGAGCTTCATGCCGAGGTCGATGATCTCCTGGCAGACGGAGAGGTGGCGCTGGCGGCGCTCTGCCTCTTCGGTGTGCGTCTGAGGGGAGATGGCGTTCAGGTTGGGTGCCTTGCGCGTGGGAGAACAGGAGTAGAACAAGGGTTGGCAGGTGGGCAAGGGTTTTCGGGGGCGACTGCCGTATGCGCCCATCTCAGCCGACCAAGCACTTCATCCATTCTGCCAGGAGGCACCACATCACTTCGCCTGTCGCGATGCGTGCCACACTGACGGCGTTGCCGATCACGTCGGCGGGGCGGGACTCGCCTCGGGGACCGTTAGGCATCAAAGCCTCAAAAGTATTCCGGTTCGAAGATAGGCGGCCAACCTGCAAGCTTGTCTTTGAAGCAAGCGGCATGGCGGTGCCACATCTGACCGCTGCCATCGCTGCTGTTGATGACGAGATTGCAGGGATCGGGACCGGAGGCGGCGATAGACTCACAGCAAAGCAGCAAGCAAAAAAGAAGTCAGGCAAGTCAACCTCCTGCTGACTTGTAAGCAAGGGAGGAGCGTGACTGTATAACTAGAGTGTCTC
>CAXTJZ010000011.1:0-33375 GCA_964244695.1 uncultured Acetobacteraceae bacterium | reverse complement strand
GGCCAGACCCGCGTGTTCACCTTCGACGTGCCGGCGCCGAAACTTGCCAGCGCGCCCCGACCACACAAATCCGCTTGATGCCCGAGACAAACATCGTCTGGTTCCGCCAGGACCTCCGCCTCTCCGACAACCCCGCGCTGGTCGCCGCCCTGGCCAACAAGGCGCGAATCCTGCCGGTCTACATCCTGGACGACAACCAGGCCTGGCCGGTCGGAGGCGCGGGACGCTGGTGGCTGCATCACAGCCTGGTGGCACTCGCCGCCAGCCTCGCCAAACTGCACGCGCCCCTCACCCTGCGCCGCGGCGATCCCGCGCAGATCCTCCCGGCGCTCGCCGTCGAGCTGGGTGCCGCCGCCATACACGCCGGCATCGCCCACGAGCCCGGCTGGCGCAAAGCCGACGCGGCGGTGGCCGCCGCCCTGCCCTCGGCCACCACCCTGCGTTTGCACCGCACCGCCACCCTGATCGACCCGGACCGGATACGCAGCCAGACGAACACGGTCTATGGCATGTACACCCCCTTCGCCCGCGCCGTGGAGGCGCTTGGCGAACCGCCAGACCCGCTGCCCGCGCCTGCCAAGATCGCCAGCGCGAAGGCAGCCTCCGACAGGCTGGAAGACTGGAACCTGCTACCCACCCATCCCGACTGGGCCGGCGGCCTGCGCGATCTATGGACCCCCGGCGAACAGGCGGCGTTGGAACGCCTCAAGCTTTTCGTAACGCAGGCCGTCACCCGCTACAGCACCGGACGCAACCTGCCGGGCGAGGACGGCACGTCGATGCTGTCGCCGCATCTGCACTGGGGCGAGATCTCGCCTCGCACCGTGTGGCACGCCAGCCGCACCGAGACGGACACGCCGGACCACCACACCTACCGCCGCGAGCTGATCTGGCGGGATTTCTCCGCCTATCTTCTCTGGCACCACCCCAGCCTGCCCGAGACGCCGTTGCGGCCGTCCTTTGCCAAGCTGCCCTTCCGCAAACACCCCAAGGACCTCGCCCGCTGGCACCACGGCCGGACCGGCGTGCCCATCGTGGACGCCGGCATGCGCCAGCTCTGGCAGATCGGCTGGATGCACAACCGCGTACGCATGATCGCCGCCAGCTTCCTGGTCAAACACCTGCTGATCTCCTGGGAGGCGGGCGAGGCGTGGTTCTGGGACACGCTGGTGGATGCCGATCTCGCCAGTAATGCTGCGAGCTGGCAATGGATCGCGGGAACCGGAATAGACAGCCAACCGTTCTTCCGCGTGTTCAATCCGGTCACCCAAGGTCAGAAGTTCGACGGCGACGGCGCCTATGTGCGGCGTTTCGTGCCCGAGCTTGCCGGCTTGCCGGATCGCTACTTGCACGCGCCGTGGACTGCCCCGAAGCAGGAACTCGCCCGCGCCGGCGTAACCTTGGGCAAGACGTATCCGGAACCCCTCATAGACCTGACAGCGGGCCGTAACCGCGCGCTGGACGCCTATCGCCGCACCGTCAAAGACCAGGCTACGTGAACGCCGTCACTGATCCAGGACTGATCACCCAGATACCGTTGGACCGTCCCCTGCGCATCGTGGGCGACGTGCACGGTGACCAGCGCGCCTTCGCCTTCGCCGCAGACACGGACCGCTTCGTCGTCCAGCTCGGCGATCTGATCGACTCCGGGCCGGACAGCGCCGGTGCGCTGCGCCTGATGTTTCGCCTCATCGACGAGGGCCGCGGCCTGTTCCTCGTCGGCAATCACGACCGCAAGCTGGGCCGCGCGCTGCGCGGCGAGCGCGTGCGCGGCGGCCCGCAGCTCGAGGCCACCATGGCCGCGCTGGACCCGGAGCTACGCGCGCGCGCGCTGGCGGAACTGGAGCGTGCGCCCGCCTGGATTGTCCACGCGCAGCGCTTCTTCGTGCACGCTGCCTTCCACACCGGCATGCTCGCCAACCCGCCGCCGGACCCGCTGGGTCCCGTCAACCCACTGCTCTCCCGCGCCCTGTTCGGCGAAACCACCGGACGGACCCAGCCGGACGGCTTTCCGGAGCGGCTGCTGCGCTGGGTAAACCACATCCCTGCGGGCATGACGGTCTATTGCGGGCATGACCAGCGCAGCAGGGACGGTCGGCCCTGGGTTACGCATGGGGAAAATGGCGGCACGGCGATGTTCATGGATACGGGGGCGGGCAAGGGCGGGCATTTGAGTTGGATCGATTTGGAACCGTAAGAAAGTAAGCAAGGCCTTCTTTTTTGAAAAAAAGAAGCAAAAAACTTTTGACTCCGCTGTCGCGCGCTCGTTTCTTTGCTTGCCGTTACGGCTGACTGGCATGTCGATCTGCCGTCCCACAACGCCTTCTCCCAGCCTGTCGCCGCTGGTTTCGTAGCCGCCTCGCCGGTGGGATCGTCTGTCGCAGAACGCGGCCCTACGGTTCTGCCAGCACCCGACCGAGAACAAAAGTTTTTTGGTCCTTTTTTCAAAAAAGGACTGCTTTGCTTTCTTCTTTGCAGCCAAACTTGCCGCGTTTTCCCCTGGTGTCGTAATCTCCCCTCTTCAGCGGAGACACTATAAGCATGAAGCGTCTAGCCCTACTCGCAAGCGTTTTCCTGTGTGCGACCGGCGCGCAGGCCGCGGACATCGCGGCCACCGCCAGAAGCGGCATTACCGACCTCGGCCGCGCGCCGGCGAACACCCAGATACGCTTGGCGATCACGCTAGCCTATCGCGACCAGGCTGGGCTCGACGCCCTCGTGCAGGCCCAGGGCACACCAGGCTCGCCGCAATTTCACCAATACCTCACCGCGGAACAATTCAACGCGCGTTTCGCACCGGCACCGGAGGACTACGCCCGCGTCGTCGCTGCACTTCAGCGTGCCGGCTTGCAAGTCGAGCATACGTATGAAAACCGCACCGTGATCGACGCTATCGGCAGCGTGCAGGCGGTCGATGCGTATTTTGCAACCGAAATCCATAGCGTCGCGCAGACCGGCCACGGCACGCGCTATGCCAACCTCACCCCTGCCACCATGCCGGCCGAACTCGCCGGCACCGTGCGTACGATTCTCGGCCTGGACAATGTGGTCAGGCTGCACGCCCTCAACAAACACGTCGCCAAGGTGCCGCAGGGCCATGCGGACACCACCAAAGCCGCCCAGCCGATCGAGCGCACAACAGGCGGCGCCTTCGCCGGCATATATCCGGGCGGTCTTGCCGCCGCCTACAAGTTCCCGTCGCTCTCCGGCAATACGGGAACAGGACATGGTATTGGCATCGTCATCGATTCCGACATTGCGAATTCAGACCTGTCCACCTTCTGGTCCGCGGCTGGCGTCACCCGTATCGGCACCTTCGGCCGCGTGCTTGTCGATGGCACGAACCCCGGCGTCAACGACGATGTGGGCGAGACCGCCATCGATACGGAGACCACATCCGGCCTGAACCCGGGCTCCGACATCACCGTCTATCTCGTCACCTCATTGAGCGACACGCCGATCGAGGACGCCTACAACATGGCCGTGTCCGCCCATGTGGTGGACGTGGTCAGCTCCAGCTTTGGCGGCTGCGAGCCGGACGATACGCCGTTCGCCACCGCCACCGACATGATCGCCGAACAGGGTGCGGCCAAAGGCATCACCTTCACCGCCTCGTCCGGCGACGCCGGCGGCTACTGCGAGGACGCGACGGCGGCAGGAAAGACCTATTACGAGCCTGACATCATCAGCACACCTGCGGCGGACCCGCATTTCGTGGCTGTCGGCGGCACCACGCTCAAGATCAACGCCACCACCGGCGCACGCAGTTCGGAGACCGCCTGGAGCCCTGGCGGGGCGAATGGCGGCGGAGGCGGCGGCGTCTCCAGCTTCTGGGCCCTGCCCAGCTACCAGACGGGCGTCACCGGCGTCGCCGTCGTGCCCACCATCACCGCCAAATCACCCGACAGCCAGCCGAAAAGCGGCTTCAAGGGCCGCAACGTTCCTGACATTTCGATGGACGCCAGCAACGCCACCGGTTCCTACATCGCCGTCTATGACACGCCTGACGGTGGCTGGACGGGGTATGGCGGCACCTCGGTCGCCAACCCGATCTTCGCCGCACTCGTGGCGCAGCAGAACCAGAAGACCGGTTCAGCGGCTGGCTTCCTGAACATGGCGCTCTACGCCACCTATACCGCAAGCGGCACAACACCCGCGGGCGTGTACGGCAAAGATTTCTACGACGTGAAAACCGGCAGCATTGGCGCGGGCTGGTCTGCGAAGACCGGTTTCGACCAGGCAACTGGCATCGGCACTATCCTCGACGGCGCCTTCTGATGCGGAAAGAAAGCTAGCAAGGCCTTCTTTTTTGAAAAAAAGAAGCAAAAAACTTTTGCTTCCCCCGCCGCTTCAACGTCACGGTATTTTTAGGCGTATCCGGCTGATACAAGTGCGGGAAAGTGAAAGTTTTTGGTCCTTTTTCCAAAAAGGACTACTTGTTTTCTTCGCTCGCGGAAATCGGACGCAAAGCACGATTACAACGCACGCAAGCAGAGGACATCACCAAGAACACTGAGGAAGTGTGAAGCCATCAAGAGTAACAGGAAGGAGGAGCACGCTGGCTTGCCTCCTTCCTCGTGATTTTGGTGGCTTCGCCTTTCTTGGTGTTGAATTTCATATGTCTGCAGAGCGCAAGTGCATCGCACAATCGAAGCAGTCATCACTCCGTCACCCGCATCTCAGACCCCTCCAGGAATGCCGCCGCATTCCGCCGCATCGCCGCAACCTTACCCGCATCCATCTTAGCCAGCGTACGCAAGGGCATCGCCACGCGCATGTTGCCGGCAAGCAGCTTTTCGTGGCGTGCGAAGAAGTCCCAATACAGGTAATTGAAGGGGCAGGCATTCGCACCCACCGCATCCTTCACGTCGTAAGAACAACCTTTGCAGTAATCGCTCATGCGGTTAATGTAGGCGCCTGACGCCGCATACGGCTTGGACCCGATGATACCGCCATCGGCGAATAACGCCATGCCGCGCACGTTCGGCATCTCCACCCACTCATACGCATCCGCATAGACGATGAGGTACCATTCATCGACGTCGTCAGGATGCAGCCCGGCCAGCAATGCGAAATTGCCGGTGATCATCAGGCGTTGTATGTGGTGCGCATAGGCGTGCGTCAGCGTGTCCGTGATCGCATGGTGCAGGCAGTTCATCCGCGTCTTGCCAGTCCAGTAGAACCACGGCATCCGGCGCGTCGCCTGAAGCATGTTCTTGCTGGCGTATTCAGGCATGTTCGCCCAGTAGATGCCGCGCACGAACTCCCGCCACCCGAGTATCTGACGGACGAACCCTTCCACGGCGTTCAGCTTGGCGTGGCCCGCGCGGTAGGCCGCCTCCGCCGCTTCGCAGATCTCCTTTGGTTCCAGCAGGCCGAGGTTGAGCGAAGTGGAAACCAACGCGTGAAACAACACAGGCTCGCCGGCCTTCATCGCGTCCTGGAACGTCCCGAAACTGGGCAGCCGGTTGGCAATGAAATCGGCCAGCGCCTCGCGCGCCTGTTCTCCCGTGACGGGCAATGCAAAATCGGCAGCCCTGCCAGAATGGTTTGGGAACATCGCTTCCACCAGCGCGATCACGTCGCGCGTGATGGCGTCCGGCGGAAAGCGCGGCACCGGCGGGTTTGCCACTGTCTTGGGCAGGCTGGCGCGGTTCTCCGTGTCGTAGTTCCACGCGCCGCCTTCGGGCTTGTCGCCGTCCATCAGGAAGCTGTGGCGCCGGCGCATGTCGCGGTAGAAAAACTCCATGCGCAAGCCGCGCCGCCCGCGTGCCCAGGCGATGAACTCCTGTATGCGCGCGAAGAACCGCGTGTCGTCGCGCACGTCCACTTCCACGCCTGCTAGTTCTTGCCAGTGCCGGAAATCTTCCGCCAGGCGCCACTCACCGGGTTCGGTGACCACCACTTTCGCGCAGCCATGCCGTGCCAACGCGCGCAGCATCTCCCCGCGCAGACTCTGCGTGTTCGCTGCATCGTCGAGCGTCACGTAATCCACCCGCACGCCGCGCGTGCGCAGTTCTTGCGCGAAATGCCGCATGCCGGAGAGCACGAGCACGATCTTCTTGGCATGATGCCGCACATACGTGCACTCCGCCTGCACTTCGGCCATCAGCACCACGTCGCGTGCCGGGTCGAGGTCACGCAGAGACGAGATGCCCGCGCTGAGCTGGTCGCCCAGGACCATGCGCAATGTCGCCGGTGTCTTGGTCATCACGCCTGCCATACCCCGCCTACCCAACCCAACGTAAGCCCGTTGGCCGGATCGGCTAGGGGTAGGCCGTTACCTGCCGGGCTTGCAGCGAAGCGCGCGGGCGCCCGGGTTGCCCACGCCCGGCGATACGGTTAACCAACGGCGCAAATTGCGGGGCATCGCGTGGCGCAGACGGAGGTACCTGGGATTGACAGATGAAAAACAGGCGGCGCTGCGGGAGCGATACCTTGCCCTGATGGAAACTACGCTGACCGGCACGCTCATGGAAGATCCGCCGCTGGTCACGGCGAACCACCTGGAATTCGTGGCCGGCATGGGCAAGTCCCTGTTCGGTCAATCCGCAGCCTTGTCAGAGTCAGCAATTGGCTACCAGGCCGGCGCGCGCGAGGTTGGGTGGGACTGGCCGTCGCGCGCCTGGACGATGGTCGGCCGCGCACGCCTGCGGAATTTCCGTTTGCTTGTCGAGGACGCAATAGCGCGGGGTATTCCAGGCGACATCGTGGAGACCGGCGTCTGGCGCGGCGGCGCCTCCATCTTCGCGCGCGGCGTGCTGGCCGCCTGGGATGTGACGGACAGGCGGATTTTCGTGGCGGACTCGTTTGCCGGCTTGCCGCCCCCCAATCCTGCCTTGTTCCCGGCCGATAGCGGATCGACCTTCCATCTGCAGTCCGAACTTGCCGTTACGCTGGAAGAGGTACAGGAGAACTTTCGAAAATTCGGGCTTCTGGATGACCAGGTCGTTTTCGTTAAGGGCTGGTTCCGGGATACCATGCCGACATTTCCCACCGCTCAGATTGCGGTCTTGCGGCTGGACGGCGACATGTATGAGTCCACGACGGACCCGCTGGTCCACCTTTACGACAGGATACCGCAGGGCGGCTGGGTGATCATAGACGACTACATCCTCGTGGCGGCCTGCCGCCAGGCCGTGACCGACTTCCTTGAGGCGCGACAAATCTCGCCGGAGATCATCCCAATCGACGGCATGGGCGTATATTTTCAAAAGCCGTAACGGATAATCGCGCCGCACGGCGTTAAGCGCTCAAGAGGGCAACAGAGCCTCTCCTTTTAAAAGGAGGTAGAAAGCTTTGCTTCTGTGGCTGGTTTAATTGCGTCGCTGCGTCCTGGAACCGCCCGACTGGTACGGTTCCGAAGGACTGACTCTCGCCTGTTGAAGACTTAAGGCTGAACGGCACAACAAAGAACCGGCTTGCGGATTGCGCGTCCGCTAAGCTCATCTTTCGAAGGCAGCTTGGCCGAGCAACTCCAGGCCAAGCAAGTGCCTCTCCTGCTACGCGACGTCGCCAAGATGCGGCTCGCGATGACGAAAGCGTCGAGGAGTCAAACTTTGAGCCGCTTGGTGTAAGAGACTCTTGCTTCCCCAGGAACGCCCGCAATGCGTCAGCTTCTCCTCCTTCGCCACGCGAAATCCTCGTGGGACGACTCCGCCCAGTCCGACCACGCCCGCCCGCTGAACCCGCGCGGCCGGCTGGCCGCAGCAGCCATGCGCGACCTGTTCCGTAACCTGAGCCTGACACCCGACGTGGTCCTGGTCTCGTCCGCCAGGCGCACCCGGCAGACGCTGGACGCGTTGGCGCCCTGGGACGAGACGCCGATCGTCGAGCCGATGGACGGGCTCTACCTCGCGACGCCCGCCCAGATACGCGCCATCATCTCTGGCGTTGCGGAGACGGTGCGCAGCCTGATGATCGTCGGCCACAACCCCGGGCTGCACGAACTTGCCATGACGCTGACCGGCGCGCATGCTTTGTCATCGAACGGTCACATGGCCAACCAGCTCGCCGAGGGCTTTCCCGCCGGCGCGCTGGCTGAATTCACGGTGGCAAACAGCTGGCAGGCGCTGGGCCCCCAGGCCGGTTCGGCAGAGGGCGCCGGCCGGCTGGTCCGGTTCGTGAAGCCGCGGGACCTGCCGGAGGTGAGTTGAACTGAACGCGCTGCCGCCAGAGACCGACACTTCCCGCCAGAACCCGGCGCAATCCGCGTCCGGCTTCCAGGACCCGCCGCGCGCACCAGAAATCACGCTGATGTTTGAATTGGACTCGCAGGACGCGCTCCGCCTGCTGCGGCTGCCCATGCTGCAAGCCAGGCGCATGGGTTCCGTGCGAACCGCCTCCATCAACCAGGTCTGGCACGATACCGCCGATGCCGCCTTGGCCCACCAGGGCCTTGCACTCTGCCAGACCACCGGCAAGGCGGGCGGCTGGCGCCTGGAACGCCTGATCCCTGCTGCTGCCCTGGCATGGCTGCCCGCTACCTGCCCGCCCGTCTTGGCCGAGGCGAACAGCCTGGACGCGCTGGGGAAAGCGATGCCGAGCGGCCTGGCGGCCGCGGCTGCTTTCACCGGCAAGTGCCGCAGCATGGGCCTGCATTTCGACACCGGCCCGGGCCGCCTGGACGTGCTTGAAGGCACGATACGCGGCGTGGCGCAGGACCAGCCTGCGTGCCGCATGCTGCTGACCGGCGCGCCTGCCGAAGCTGCCGCCCTGGCATCGGAGCTGGTCGCCGCCGTAGCTTTGCGCGTGCCGCGGAAAAGCCTGGCCGCGTCCGCCCTCGCACTCGTCCGCGGCGGAACTCCCGCGCCGCATAGGACCGGCGCTCCAGCTTTGCCCCCCGGACTCAGCACCTCGGACGCACTCGCCTACATAACCGCGCATTTGGCCGAGGCGATCCTGCATTGGTCCGATTTGGTCCCGCAGGCGACCCAATCCGAGCCAGTCCATCAGATGCGCGTCGCCGTCAGGCGCCTGCGCTCCGCACTTTCGGTGTTCCGCCGCGCCGCTACCGGCAGCGAGGGCGGCGCGGACTGGCTTCACGCTGTCTCCGCCGCGCTGCGCGACCTCGCCGCCCGCCTTGGGATCGCGCGTGACTGGGACGTGTTCATCGGCGAGACAGGCGCGGAAATCCTGGCGGTGTTCCCGCAAGACAGGCGCATCGCCCTCCTGCTTGCCGCCGCCGCCAGGAAACGCACGGCCGCGTACAGTGATCTCGCCGCCTACCTGGCAAGCCAGGAGTGGGCCAGGCTCTCGCTGAAGCTCGCTTTGCTCCCGATCACCCGGCCCTGGGACCAGACTGGCGAGTCGGAAACGCTGGCCGCCCCTGCCCGCCTATACGCCGCCCACGCGCTGGACCGCAGCCTGCGGCGCCTGCTTGCATTTGGCGCCGATCTGTCCGAACTGCCCATCGGCGAACTGCATGAGCAGCGCAAACAGGCCAAGCGCCTGCGCTACGCCACCGAATTCTTTGCGCCGCTGTTTTCCGAAAAGGCGGCACGCAAGTATCTGCCCAAACTGGAAGACCTGCAGGCCGTGCTCGGCGCGGTGAACGACACGGCTGTCGCCGCCAGCCTGATGGACCAGCTCGCAGGCGGGGCCGACCGGGCGTTTGCCGCCGGCGTGGTGCAGGGGTACGGGGCGGCACGGCGGCGACGGGCGGCAGCGAAGGTGCAGCAGGCTTGGGGCAGGTTTACGCGCGCTTCACCGTTTTGGAGATAAGGCAAGGAAGGCCTTCTTTTTTGAAAAAAAGAAGCAAAAAACTTTTGCTCCGCTGTCGCGGACTGTCCGGCTAGCCGCCGTCAGGGAGTAAAATTTTTTGGTCTTTTTTCCAAAAAGGACTGCTTTCTTCCTTGCTGCATGTGCGAAGGTTGCCTTTGCCCGAATTCCGCCCTTATGTTCCGCGCGCGGCAGCCTCGCCGCCCGGCCGGCCACCCGCCGCCGCCTCGCCACACAGGATCACACCATAATGACCGGCGCCCCGATCGGATCAGTCACCGTAAGCCTGGACGGCAGCAACAAGTCGGCCACCCTGCCGCTGCTTGCCGGCACGATTGGCCCGTCTGTTTTCGACATACGCAAGCTTTACGGTGACCTGGAGCTGTTCACCTATGATGCAGGCTACGGCGGCACCGCGGCTTGCGAGAGCAAGATCACCTATATCGATGGCGATGAGGGCATCCTGCTGCATCGCGGCTACCCGATCGACCAGCTGGCGGAGAACTCCACTTTCCTGGAAGTGGCCCACCTCCTGCTGAACGGCGAGCTGCCAACCAAGCTGGAGCTCGCCGAATTCGAGCGCGGTGTCATGCTGCACACCATGGTGCACGAGCAGTTGCGCCAGTTCTACAACGGCTTCCGGCGCGATGCGCACCCCATGGCCGTGATCTGCGGCGTGGTCGGCGCGCTGTCGGCCTTCTACCATGACAGCCTGGACGTCACGAACGCGGACCACCGCCGCATCAGCGCGTTCCGCCTGATCGCCAAGCTGCCGACCATTGCTGCATGGGCATACAAGTATTCCATCGGCCAGCCGTTCATGTATCCGCGCAACGACCTCGGCTACGCCGAGAACTTCCTCTACATGATGAACGCCGTGCCGGCCGAGCCGTATCACGTGAACCCGGTCCTCGCGCGTGCCATGGACCGCATCCTGATCCTGCACGCGGACCACGAGCAGAACGCCTCCACCAGCACCGTCCGCCTGGCCGGCTCCACCGGCGCCAACCCGTTCGCCTGCATTGCCGCAGGCATCGCAAGCCTTTGGGGCCCGGCCCATGGTGGCGCCAACGAGGCGGTGCTGAAGATGCTGGCCGAGATCGGCCACAAGGACCACATTCCGGACTTCATCGCCCGCGTGAAGGACAAGAACAGCGGCGTGCGGCTGATGGGCTTCGGCCACCGCGTCTACAAGAACTATGACCCGCGCGCCAAGATCATGGAACGCACCTGCCACGAAGTACTCGACGAGTTGGGCATAAAGGACGATCCGCTGTTGGACCTGGCGCTCGAACTGGAGCGCATCGCGCTGCACGACGAGTATTTCATCAGCAAGAAGCTCTATCCGAACGTCGATTTCTATTCCGGCATCATCCTCAAAGCGATGGGCATTCCCACCAGCATGTTCACCGTGCTGTTCGCTGTGGCGCGCACTGTCGGGTGGATCAGCCAGTGGAAGGAGATGATGGAAGATCCGCTGCAGCGGATTGGCCGGCCGCGCCAGGTCTATACCGGACATGCGCAGCGGGATTACGTCGGGGTGCAGGCGCGCTAGCTTGGCCGCCGCACGCGCCTGGCGGACGGGCCTGCCTGCCCTGGTCTTGGCGTCCATATTGGCTGCGAACGCCCGCGCGGAAGATACACTGGCTGGTGTGTGCACGCCCGACGAACTGACGATGTTTGCTTGCGTGCTGAAAAGCCGGCAGCAGGTCGGCTTCTGTCTAAGCAAGGCTCAACTGAAGATGCGGCTCGTGGTCCGCGCGGACGCGTCGCAAGCGTCGTCCCCGATGCGGGGTTTGCGGGAGGCGGCGATCGGCGGCAACGCCCATGGCGACATCATCGCCCTGCGCGGCAACACGGAAGACGGCTCGGTCGCCCTCTACGTGGATTTCATCCCCGACGATCTTGTAGCCCCGGTGCTGATCATGGAGTCCGGCAAGCAAGAGATAAAGGAGCCATGCGCGTCGGCAGGTTTCAAGACGGACAACGCGGAGGTTTCCGTAGGCGGCATCATGCGGGTAGCTCGGCTGGTGGGTCTGGTCGACATAGGCGTAGCTAAGCCGATGACCCCGGCACCGGATTGGCCGGAGTAACTGAGCCACGGAAAGCGCAGACTTCTTTCTTGAGGAGAAGCAGAGAGAACTCTTGTCCTGCGACAGTCCGGCGATCTCGCCTTGGGCGGATGCTCCGAGCTAGTGAACGGGGCGAGTGAGACTGTCTTTCTAGCACTCGCATCCGCGTGTGGCACCCGTCGAGGACCGCGTGATGTGGTGGTCGATCCATTCACTCACCAGCGCTCGTGCTTCGCTCAGCCCCGCTTCAGGGTGGTGAATGCGATATAATGTCGTGCAGCTCTGGAACGCCGCCATGTCATCCGTCCCGGCGCGGCGCAGCTCGCGATAGGCGGTCACCACCGCGCGTTCGCATCTCCGTCCGATTTCCGCCAAAACGCGCCTCCAGTTGAGAATCACTCTTATCTTGCAGGAACAATACGCCTGTCCCGCACTCTCTCGCAACCGCTGGCTGAGCCTCGGGTTGCCCGGCTTCCGGCGGCGAGGCAGAACGGACACTCAGTCATGGGGTCAGGTCGATGGCGGCAGATGTTGCGACGGATTGGGACAGGGATGCGGCGCTGACCACGGCGCGCATACTTCTGGAGATCGGTGCGCTTAATTTCCGCCCGGACGAACCCTACACCCTTACCTCCGGCTGGAAGTCGCCCGTCTATATCGACTGCCGGAAGATCATCTATTTCCCGCACGCGCGTAAGAAAATCTGCGAGCTGGGCGTGGAGAAGCTAAACCGCCACATCGGCTACGAGCAGATCGAGGTGGTTGCGGGCGGCGAGACGGCCGGCATCCCGTTCGCCGCCTGGATGGCGGACCTGATGCACACGCCGATGGCTTATGTACGCAAGCAGCCCAAGGGCTTCGGCAAGAACGCGCTGATCGAAGGCGACGTTCCGGACGGCCGGCGCACCCTGCTTGTCGAGGATCTGACGACAGACGGCCGCTCCAAGATCAAGTTTACCCAGTCGCTGCGCGACGCCGGCGCGCTCGTGAACCACGCCTTCGTGGTGTTCTACTACGGCGTGTTCCCCGGCAGTCTGGAGAAGCTGGCGCAAATGGACATCACTTTGCACCATCTCTGCACTTGGTGGGATGTGCTGGAGGCGTGCCGGGACCGGCCGTATTTCCCCGAGCACCATCTGGCAGAGGTGCGGCGGTTCCTCGAAAATCCGGTTGCTTGGTCCAAGGCGCACGGCGCGGATGTTGAGGCGGCGCAGCAGTGAGTGAGGAAGGCCTTCTTTTTTGAAAAAATGAAGCAAAAAACTTCCACTACTCCGAATCTGCATCAGCCGGGTGCCGCCTGCAAAAGGCGAGGCGCTTCAGCGTCGGGAGAACAAAAGTTTTTTGCTTCTTTTTTTTCAAAAAAGAAGGCCTTCCTTCCTTGCCTGAACACCGTTAACCTTTGCGTAATACGCAGAGGACCCCGCCATGGACAGCTTCGACTTCGCCAACCCCGCCCTGCGCTCCAACCCCTATCCCGCCTACCGTTTCTTGCGCGAAGCCGCCCCGATCTGGCGCGCGCCGACCGGCCACTGGATCGTCTCCACCCATGCCGGCTGCACGTCGCTGCTACGGGACCCGGTGATGGGGCGCGAGGACGAGAACATGCGCGGCCCAGAGCTGATGGGTGAGTTTGCCGTGGCTTCGCTGTCGCGCATGATGCTGTTCGTGGACCCGCCGGTGCACACCCGCCTGCGCGGTTTGGTCAGCAAGGCATTCACCGCACGGCGCATGGAGGCGCTACGGCCGCGGATTGAGGCGATCGTGGACGAACTGATCGACCGGGTGGAAGGCCAGGGCGGCATGTGCGTCATGCGCGATTTCGCGCATCGTCTGCCGGTGACGGTCATCTGCGACATGCTGGGCATGCCGGAGGCCGATCGCGGCCCGTTTCTCGAAGAGAGCACGGTGCGCGGCCGCATCCTGGACCCGGTGGCGCTGAGCCGCGAGGAGCTGGACGACGCCAACCGCGGCTCGCGCGCATCCTCGGACTATTTCCGCGGCCTGCTCGCCTATCGCCGGCAGAACCCGGGCGATGACCTGGCCACCGCGCTGGTGCAGGCGCGCGAGGCAGACGATTCGCTGAGCGATGACGAGATCGTCTCAAATGTCAGCCTGCTGTTCGGCGCCGGCCACGAAACGACGACGAACCTGATAGGCAACGGCGTGCTGGCGCTGCATCGCAACCCGGCGCAGCTGGCGCGGCTGCGTGAGGATCCGGGCCTGCTCCCGAACGCAGTGGAGGAGCTGCTGCGTTACGACAGCCCGGTCCAGCTCACCGGGCGGATCGCCACGCAGGATCACGAAATTATGGGGGAGCGCATCGCGAAGGGTGAGCACGTGATAGCGCTGCTGGGCGCGGCAAACCACGATCCGGCTGCCTATGCAGGCGATCCGGACGAGCTCGATGTCGGCCGGCCAGGCGTGCGCGCCATCAGCTTCGGTGGCGGTCTGCATTTCTGCCTGGGCGCCCAGCTTGCCCGCATAGAGGGCGAGATCGCGTTCCGCCGCCTGCTGCAGCGCCTGCCTGAGATGCGGCTGACCGACCCGGACCATGTTGCCTGGAAGCCGACCGTGACTCTGCGAGGGCTGGTGGAACTTGCCGCGGAATGGTAGCTTAACACCGTTTAGGGCTTACGCCCTAATTCTTAGGGAGAGCGTCCACAATGGCCACCGAGCATTTTGACGTCGTGATCATCGGCGCCGGCCTGTCCGGCATCGGTGCCGGCTGCCACATGAAGATGCAGTGCCCCAAGAAGACCTACGTGGTGCTCGAGGGCCGCGAGACGATCGGCGGCACGTGGGATCTCTTCCGCTACCCCGGCATCCGCTCGGATTCGGACATGTACACGCTCGGCTACGTGTTCCGCCCCTGGACGGAAGCCAAGGCGATTGCGGACGGCCCGTCCATCCTGAAATACGTGCGTGAGACGGCGACGATGTACGGCGTCGATCAGAACATACGCTTCAAGCACAAGGTGATGCAGGCCGACTGGTCTTCCGAAGACGCGCTATGGACGGTGCAAGCCGAGACGAACGGCCAGCCAGTCACCTTCACCTGCGGTTTCCTGTTCACCTGCAGCGGCTATTACGACTACGCCGGCGGCTACACGCCGGAATTTGCCGGGCGGGACAGCTACAAGGGCCAGGTGATCCATCCGCAGTTCTGGCCGGAGAACCTGGACACGGCCGGCAAGAGTGTCGTCGTGATCGGCAGTGGCGCCACGGCCGTGACGCTGGTGCCGGCGCTCGCCAAGACCGCGTCACACGTGACGATGCTGCAGCGCTCGCCCAGCTACGTGGCGTCCCGTCCCGCGGAGGACGCATTTGCAAACAGGCTCCGCAAATACCTGCCGGCTAAGCTTGCCTACAGCCTGATCCGCTGGCGCAACGTCAG
Source organism: uncultured Acetobacteraceae bacterium (assembly GCA_964244695.1). Lineage (GTDB taxonomy): Bacteria > Pseudomonadota > Alphaproteobacteria > Acetobacterales > Acetobacteraceae > BOG-908. Next base: position 18,189 of record CAXTJZ010000011.1, on the reverse strand, counting down.
TCTGCAGCTTTTCCTGTTCAACATGGCCCGCAGCAAGCCGGCCAAGTTCAAGCAGCAGCTCATCGGCCTGGTATCAAAGGAATTGGGCCCTGACTACGACGTGGCTACGCACTTCACGCCGAAATACAATCCCTGGGACCAGCGCCTGTGTCTGGTGCCTGACTCGGACCTGTTCCAGTCGATCAAGACCGGCAAGGCAACCGTGGTGACCGACACCATCGAGCGTTTCACCGAGACAGGCATCAAGCTCACTTCCGGCCAGGAACTGCCAGCCGACATCGTGGTGACGGCCACCGGGTTGAAGATGCAGATCCTGAGCGGCATGGCGATCAACGTCGACGGCGTACGCGTCGATTTCGGCAAGATGATGAGCTACAAGGGCATGATGTATTCGGACGTGCCGAACCTGGCCACCGCGTTCGGCTACACGAACGCGTCCTGGACGTTGAAGGCGGACCTTACCTGCTCGTATGTCTGCCGCCTGCTGGGCTACATGGATCAACGTGGTTTTGTTGAAGCACGGCCGACACGCGATGCAGCTGTGCAGGAGGCGCCGTTCCTGGATTTCTCGTCCGGCTACGTGCAGCGTGCGCTGGCCGATTTGCCACGCCAGGGTACCACCAAGCCTTGGAAGCTGAACCAGAACTACGCGCTCGATCTGATGGCGCTGAAGTTTGGCAAGCTTGATGACGGGACGATGGTGTTCAAGCGTCGCGCGGCGCGGAAGCAGGCAGCTTAGAAAGCGAAGCCTTCTTTTTTGAAGAAAAGAAGCAAAACTTCGGCTCCCTGTCGGTGGCTGATCCAGCTGGCATCGGACAGGGAGTAAAGTTTTAGTCCCTCAAACAAAAAAGGCCTGCTTGCAGCTTTCTGCGGAGCATCCGTCATCCAGTAACTACGCACATCTCGCACCCAGACCGATCTCTCGCATACCCTCCTGCCACGCGCTTCACTGTCTCTTGCCGCTCGGCATAACCGCGCGGCTCTCCCTCGTCGGATTTGCGGTCCGTCCAGGTAACCTCCCCAGCTGTCAGTCCGGTGTTCGTCTACAGCCTTGCCTTCTCGGAGTGGTTGGTGCGCTGCAGCAAGTAGTAGCTCCTCGTTTCGGCAAAACGTCGCTACGCACCAGCCTGTGCACTTGGGCTACGCTCCGGACAGGAACATCGCAGCCTGCCGGCGGCCTTACCATCGCCAACGACCACAACGTCAAGCCGGAAAGGAACGCGGCTTCCACGCCCGTCGTGGCATACTGATTTCCTGACCCTCGGTATTTTCGTAGTTCTCTACGTCGAGCTTGCGGCAGCATGCGCTGGCGAGGCGTTCCAGACAGCCAAACTGGTGCTGAAACTCGGAGAACTGCCCCTTGTGACGGGTGACCAGGTGCTCGGCGCTGTGCTCGCCGGTCTCGAAGATCTCGATGGCGCCGCTTGTTACCAGAAGAAAATCGGCATCGCGCGGGCTAAGCTCGAACACCAGTGTATTCGCACGCACGATCTCGGCCGCTTCGTTTCAACCGATGCGGTTGATTCGGCTCTGCGTCAGATGCGGGCAAATCTGAGTTTCGCGCGCTTGGGAATCCGCGCCTTCCAAGTCTGACATCGAGGCGCCAGTTGTCTCGTTTACTTGACGATAGTTTTTACAAGCTCCGGTAAGGGGGGGCTGGTAGCGCGGGTTCGGGAGGTCTATAGGCTCAATGCTTCAACAGGAGTGCGTATCTATGGCTATCGGGACGGTAAAATGGTTCAACCCGGACAAGGGGTTCGGATTCATCTCCCCGCAAGACGGCGGCAAGGATGTTTTTCTGCACATCACGGCGGTGCAGGCAGCCGGGCTGACAACGGTGAAGGACGGGCAGAAGGTTAGCTTCGAAGTGGTCAGCGAGCGCGGCAAGCTGGCGGCGTCGGCCCTGAAGCTAGCGTAAAAGAGTTCTGCGCGACGCTTTCGGGGCCACCCGAAGCGTCCGCCGGCATCAGGCGCGGACGCTGCCGCCTGCCTGAACGGCTGACCGTCAGCCATGGCGGAATCTAGACGGCCGAAAGATCCTGCGTTCGCCGAACGCGGCATCTTCTTTTGTCGTTATTATTTCGGTCATTGCGGGCAATACGTCGCGCGCGGTATTCCGGCTGGAAATCTTTCTCCGGAAACCAGCATGCGTTTGAACCTGACAGCATTTGCCTTTTGCATGGGTCTGGCTGGCTGCGTTGCGGCGCCGGAACCGGCTCCGCCGTCACCTGTGCCAGCGCCGCAAGTGGAAGCCGTGCCGCCTCCCCCCAAGTCTCGCGTAGTATGGCAACCTGGCGGCTGGCACTGGAAAGATGGCAGCTACGTCTGGATTCCCGGGCGTTACGTGAAACACCTCGCGGCGTATCACCGCTGGGTTCCTGGCCATTGGAACCCAGGTAACGTCTGGGTGGCTGGCCGTTGGGCCTAGCCCTGACCGCCTGACCGGAGCGTATCGTACACGCTGTGCACGGTGATGGCGTCCATGCCGGCCCGCGGGCCGGCGGGCGGGACGATTGGCACGATAAGCCTGCTGTGTCGCAACGGACCGGAGGCGCCGAACAGGCCGAAGGCCCGCCGGCCGCAAGCAGCCCTCAGGTTCATCAGTCCGCTGTCGTTGCCCACAAAATCATCCGCTTCGGCGAGAAGTGCCGCCACATCCGGCAGCGTCCAGCCGATAACCGCATGGACGCGTCCTGGCGGCATCTCCACCGTAACCTGATTTGCCAGCCCGGCTTCATTGGCGGCTACAAGCAGCAGAACAGTGCCTCCGTTGGCCTGCAGCCACAGCGTGACCAGGGCCGCGAAGCGTTCAGCGCCCCATTGCCGCTTGCCGCCGTGGGCACCTATGCCAAGTGCCAGGAACGGGCGTGGCAGATGCTGCAGCCGCGCCAGCACGCGCTGCCGCGCCACCGCGTCCGTTCGCACCGAAGGCTCGGGGAGATCGGTGAAGCCCAGCGCCGACGCGTAGGCGCTGGCCTGATCGAATGCTTCGGCAAAGCGGATCGGCCCTTGCAGAAACGGTCCGCTGTTTAGCCACCAACGCTGGCCGGCCGTGTAGCCATAACCATAGCGCTGAGGGATGCCGGCCAGGCGTAGGGCGGCCGCCAGCGATGCACCATGATGCAGCAGCACGCCCGCTTCGGCCCGCGTTGCGCGCAGCGTGGCGACTAGGCGCGCGAAACCAAGCGCGCCGTCGTGATAGCCCCTGCCCTCTCGCGGATTGCGGTCGAACCAGACTATTTTTGCGATATCAGGATCGTTCGTCAGCAGCGCGTCGGCTTGGGTGCTTGGCTTGGTGACCAGGGTGACGGGGCCGCTCTGCTGCGCGATCGCGCGTATGATGGGGAGGTGCCAGATCAGGTCACCCAGGCCGGGGCGTGGCTGAAAAACTAGCAAGAAAAGAAGGCCTTGCTTACTTGCCTTCATACCCGCCCGCGTGCGCCTCCCGCCAAGCCAAAGCATGCGCCACGATCGTCGGCAGTGCATCATATCGCGGCGCCCACCCCGTCTCACGCCGTAACAGATCGGACCCTGCCACCAGCACGGCCGGATCGCCTGCGCGCCGGTCCGTCACCCGGACCGGCACCGCACGGCCACTCACCTGCTCCACCGTGCGTATCACGTCCATGACGGAATGGCCGGCCCCGTTGCCGAGGTTGTAGGTGACGGAGCGGTGGTCCAGCGCTTCCAGCGCGCGCAGATGGGCCTGCGCCAAGTCGGTCACGTGAATGTAGTCGCGTATGCAGGTGCCGTCCGGCGTCGGGTAGTCTTGGCCGAAAACGGCGATCTCTTTCCGGCGGCCCAAAGCGGCGTCTATGACGAGCGGGATAAGGTGCGTCTCTGGGTTGTGGTCCTCGCCGAGGCGGCCCTGCGGGTCTGCGCCGGCGGCGTTGAAGTAGCGCAGGCAGGCTGATCGCAGGCCGTGTATGCGGTCCGCCCAGAAAAGTGTGCGTTCCAGCATCAGCTTGCTCTCGCCATAGGGCGAGCCGGGTTCGATCTGCTCGGCCTCGTCGATGGGTATGCGCTGCGGATTGCCGAAGAGGTTTGCCGTGGAGGACAGCACGAATTTGGTGACGCCGTGGCTTACGCAGGATTCGATCAGGCCGATGCCAAGCCCGGCGTTCTCCGCGAGGTAGAAGAACGGGCGCTGCATGCTCTCGCCGACCAAGGACAGGGCGGCGAAATGGAAAACCGCATCCCAGGGGCCGTCAGCCAGCGTGCGGTCCAGGGTCGCGCGGTCAGCGAGATCGGCTTGTATCAGGGTGGCGGGCGGCAGGACGGCTTCGCTGTGGCCCTGGCGAAAATTGTCATATACGGTGACCTGGTGGCCGCCGTCCAGCAAGGCGAGCACGACATGGCTGCCGACATAGCCGGCGCCGCCGGTGACCAGATAGCGTCCCATGTTTCCCGCCTCGTTATCGCACCGCACCATGACGTTTCAAAGATGCCGGCGTTGCCTGGTTTAGGTTAACGCGTGAGTTTACGTGCCGCTGCGACCGGGGGGAGAACAGCGTCGGCCAAGAAGCCGAAACACCGCGAAACCGCCTTACACGCAGCACCATCCGGCTTTTTCTCCTCTTTTGAGCGAAGACCGCTTACTTGCTTTCCACCTTTCCGTCCCGCAGCGTCACAACCCGATCCATGCGGGACGCCAACTCCGCATTATGCGTGGCGATCAACGCCGCCACGCCCTGCCCGCGAACGATGCGCAGCAGCTCGGCGAACACCACATCCGCCGTCCCGGCATCCAGGTTGCCGGTCGGCTCGTCGGCAAGCAGCACGGCGGGTCTGTTGGCCAAAGCGCGCGCGATTGCCACACGCTGCTGCTCGCCACCGGACAGCTTGCCCGGCAATTGCGCCGCGCGCGGTGCCAGGCCGAACGCGGACAGCAGTTCCTGGGCGCGGTCGCGGGCCACCCGTTTGGACGTGCCGCCGATCATCTGCGGCAGGGTCACGTTTTCCAGGGCGGAAAACTCGGCGAGAAGGTGGTGGAACTGGTAGACGAAGCCGATACGGTCGCGCCGGATCTGAGTTCGCGCGGCGTCGCTCAGGCCGCCTGCATCCAGGCCGTCCACAAACACGGCGCCAGAGTCGGGACGCTCGAGCAAGCCTGCAAGGTGCAGCAGGGTGGATTTGCCGGTGCCTGAGGGTGCGACGAGGGCCACGATCTCACCGCCGTGCAAAGTCAGGTCGGCGCCGCGCAATATGGGCAGGTCGCCGGCACCGCTTTTGTAGGTGCGCCCGACGGCGCGTAGTTCCAACGGGTCACTCATGGCGCAAGGCTTCGACAGGGTCTGTTCTGGCCGCGCGCCAGCTTGGGTAAAGCGTGGCGAGCAGGGACAGCACGAGCGCCATAAGCACCACCTGGGTGACGGTGACGATGTCCAGCTTCGCTGGCAGGTGCTCAAGGTAATACACGGTCGGATCGAACAGCGTAGTTCCGGTGAGGCTTTGCAAAGCCTGGCGTATGCGCTCGATGTTCAGGCAGAACACCACGCCTATTACGGTGCCCACCACCGTGCCGGTGATCCCGACAAAAGCGCCGCACATCAGGAATATGCGCATGATGGCGAAGCGGCCGGCGCCAAGCGTGCGCAATACGGCGATGTCGCGCGTCTTGTCCTTCACCATCATGATCAGCGAGGAGACGACGTTGAACGCGGCCACGATAATAATCAGCGTCAGGATCAGGAACATCACGTTCTGCTCGACCGTGACGGCGGCGAAGAAGCTGTCGTTGCTCTGGGTCCAGTCGAATATACGCAGGCCCTGGCCTTGCAGCGCGTCGCGCACCTCGCGAGTCACGGCCGAGACGTGCTGCGGGTCGGCCACCATCACCTCGATCTGCGTCACCGCATCGGGTTTCTGAAAGTAGATCTGTGCGGCTTGCAGCGGCAGGAATGTATAGGTGCTGTCGTATTCGTTCATGCCGGCCTGGAAAATGGCCACCACGCGGTAGGCGCGCACGCGCGGCACGGTGCCGAACGCGGTCACCGCACCGTCGGGCGAGACGAGCGTGATCTTCGAGCCAACATCGAGGTTGAAGCGGTCGGCGAGCGCCTGACCTACGGCGATCGCGTTGTCGCCATGAAAATCATCAAGCGATCCGGCCCGTATGTTGCCTGCGATAGACGGCAGCTTCCGCAGATCGGCCTGCGTGATGCCGCGCGCGATGCCGCCGGAGCTCTGGTTGGGACCGGTCAGCAGAACCTGGCCTTCGATCACCGGCGTAGCCGATACCACGCCCGGCAATGCCGCTATCCTGGCGGCCAGCGGATCATAGTCGCTGATGCCCGCAGGCGTGCTGCCGTAGATGTCCAGATGGCCTTGCAGTCCGAGTATGCGGCCAAGCAGGTCATCCTTGAAGCCGGACATCACGGCCATGACGATGATCAGCGTGGCCACGCCAAGCGCTATGCCGATAAGCGAAAAGATCGCGATGACGGAGACGAAACGTTCGCCACGCCGCGCGCGCAGGTAGCGGCCGGCGACCGCGCGTTCGAAGGCACCGAACATGCTAGAGCACCCGCGCGAGCGCGTCCTCCAGTGCAAGCTCCTCGCGCGCGCCGGTGGCGCGGTTCTTCAGTTCCACACGGCCCGCGGCAGCGCTGCGCGGGCCCACAATGATCTGCCACGGATGGCCCATTAAATCGGCATCCGCGAACTTGGCGCCTGCGCGTTCGTCGCGGTCGTCCAGCGACGCCACGCCGCCGAACTTGCAATACAGCTCCTCACACATCGCGTCACAGGCTGCGTCGCCGACACGAAGATTCAGGATGCAGGCCGGAAATGGCGCTATGCTGGCCGGCCAGATGATACCGGCCGCGTCGTGCGAAGCCTCGATGATGGCGCCTACCAGGCGGGAGACGCCGATGCCGTAGCTGCCCATCTCTGGCACGATTGTGCCGCCATCCGGCCCGGCCACGGAGAACTTCATCGTATCGCTGTATTTGCGGCCGAAATAGAAGATCTGGCCTACCTCTATGCCGCGCCCTTCCCGCTTTTGCGAGGCGCCCACCTCGGCCCAGCGTGCCAAATCGTGCTTTTCTTCCGTGGCGGCGTAATACGAGTTTATCAGCTCGTGGAACGCCGCCAGGTCGGCCGGCTTGCCGTAGGAAAAATCCGACTTCAGGTAATCGAGTTGCTCCAATGTCGCGTCATAGAACACCTGGCTCTCACCCGTTGGCGCCAGCACGATGAACTCATGGCTGAGATCGCCGCCGATCGGCCCCGTATCGGCCAGCATGGGGATCGCGCGCACACCCAGGCGCTGGAACGTGCGCATGTAGGCAAGCATCATCCGGCGATACGTGTTGACCGCACCTTCGTAATCCAGATCGAAGGAATACGCGTCCTTCATCAGGAACTCGCGGCCGCGCATCACGCCGAAACGCGGACGCATCTCGTCGCGGAACTTCCACTGTATGTGATAGAGCGTCTGCGGCAGCTCGCGGTATGATTTGATGGCGTGGCGGGCTAGGTCGGTCACCATCTCCTCGTTCGTCGGCCCGTACAGCAGGTCGCGCTCGTGCCGGTCGCGTATGCGCAGCATCTCCGGGCCGTACGCGTCGTAGCGGCCGCTTTCGCGCCACAGATCGGCGGTCTGCAGCGTCGGCATAAGGATCTCCTGCGCGCCGGCCGCATCCTGTTCCTCGCGCACGATGCGCTCGATGTTGCGCAGGACGCGCAGGCCGGCGGGCAGCCACGCGTAGATGCCCGATGCGGTCTGGCGAATAAGGCCGGCGCGCAGCATCAGCCGGTGCGAAGCGATCTGCGCCTCGGCCGGTGTTTCTTTCAGGGTGGGCACGAAACTGTGGGAGAGCCGCATTGCGCGTCCTAAAGTCGATCGGCGCGCAAACTAGCCCGAGCCTGGAAGTTAAGGAAGGAAGGCCTTCTTTTTTGAAAAAAGAAACAAGAATTTTTGCTCCCTGTCGGCGGCCGGCTGAAAAGCCCGCGGTAATGGAGTAGATGTTTTTTGTTGGTTTTTTTCAGAAAAGGATTGCTCGCTTTGTTGTTTCACGCGGCGCATCCGAAACTATGCTGCGCCGCAGCACGTTTTTGCGCAAGAAATTACGCCTAAAGTGTTAATAAATGGTGACGTGCCGTTTCTGTCCTGCTACCAAAAAAACGGCCCCGCACACCGGCGGCGGCAGGGCCAAGTTTAGGGAGGAAACGCCAGTCACACGACAGGAGGAGGAAAGCCCTCGTCCTGTCGGTGATTATTTCAGCCCCGATCTCGCCACGTCCACACAAATCTAGTGTTGTTTTCCAGCAAAATGGACGTGCTAGACACGCTGTGCGTGCATTTTAGGCACTAGCCTGGCTTGGTTGTATAGTCGTCAGGCATTTTCAGTATGCCGTGCCGGAAGCTGAGCCAGTCGCTTTCGATCAGCCCCATCACTACCAACCAGATTGCGAAAGACACCGCCGTGGTGATCAGCACCTTGCGCCCGATGCGCGCCTGTGCCGGCGCACCGCGCCAGCCAGTGTCCTGGTCAGCCTCGGCCACCGGCTTGGTGCCGAGCGGCAAGACGGCGAACAGCGCCGTCCACCAGATCAGCACATAGACGACGACGGCGGTGAACCAGTTCACGCGCGGTGCTCATACACGAAGCAGGTGGACATCGACCATCGGCTTCTTGCCCAGCTTTCGGCCGACGATCTTGCGCAGCGCCGCACGCGCTGCGTCCTGTAGCGCACTGTCGTCACGGCGAAGCGGCGCCGGCAAGTCGGCCACGGCGGCGCCGAAATCGCGGCTCAGCCGTTCGGTTTCCGGATCCTCCGGCTCGAACAGGCCGGGTGCGGTCACGCGCGCGCGTCCCATCACCCGTCCTGTCGCATCAACCGCCAGGCTGCCCACAACCACGCCGTTGAACAGCATGCGCCGGCGCGCCGCCATCACCCCGCCTTGCAGCGGCACCACCCGGTTGCCGTCCAGCGCCAGCCGGCCAACCGGGGCGGAGTCGGTCACCTGTGGGCGGCCAGGATAGAGCGAGAGGATGTCGCCGTTCTCCAGCATCAGCGGGGTCGCGCCCAGCTCCTGCGCCAGCGACGCGTGCGCAGTCAGATGACGCCATTCGCCGTGCACGGGCACGCTGTATTGCGGACGGACAAGACGGTAGAGCCGGCGCAATTCGTCGCGCGCCGGATGGCCGCTGACATGGACCATGTGGTCGTCGTCCGTCATCACGCGCACGCCGCGGCGTACCAGATTGTCCTGCACGGCGCCGATCGCCTTTTCGTTGCCGGGGATCATGCGGCTGGAGAAAATCACCGTGTCACCCTCGCCCAGCGCGATGCTCGGGTGGGTGTCGGCCGCCACGCGGGCCAGCGCGCTGCGTGCCTCGCCCTGACTGCCGGTGATCAGGATCAGCAGGTTGTTGTCCGGCACGTCGTTGGCGCCGTCTTCGGAGACGAATTGCGGGATGGTGCTCAGATAGCCGGACTCGCGCGCCGCCGTCTCCAGGTTGCGCAGGGATCGCCCGACCAGCGCCACGCTGCGCCCGGCGTCGCGTGCGGCGATCGCCACGCTCTCCACCCGCGCCACGTTGCTGGCGAAGCAGGTGACAGCGATGCGGCCCTCGATGGACTTGATCAGCGTGGCGAGCGAGCGGCGCACGTCGCCTTCAGAGCCGGAATGGCCCTCCACCAGCGCGTTCGTGCTGTCGCACACCATGGCCAGCACGCCCTCGTCGCCCAACGCGGAGAACGCCGCCTCGTCCGTGGGCGGCCCGACCAGCGGATGCGGGTCCAGCTTCCAGTCGCCCGTGTGCACGATCGTACCGTACGGTGTGCGTATCGCCAGGCCCTGGGCCTCCGGCGTGGAGTGCGCCACGCGCAGAAACTGCAGCTTGAACGGACCGAGCTCGAAGCTGCCGCCAGGCGGGATCACGTTAATCTTCACCTCGTGGACGAGATGCGCCTCGGTCAGCTTGCGGCGCAGCACGGCGGCGGTGAACGGCGTGGCGTAGACCGGACAGCGCAGCTGGCGCCACAAATGGGCCACCGCGCCCACGTGGTCCTCGTGCGCATGGGTGATCACCAGGCCCAGCAGCTTGTCCCGCCGCTCAGCGATGAAGGCGGGGTCCGGCATGATCACGTCGGCTTCCGGCAACTCGTTGCCGCCGAAGCCAATGCCGCAATCGATGGCCAGCCAGTGTCCGTCACAGCGGTAGAGGTTGAGGTTCATGCCGATCTCGCCCGTCCCGCCCAAGGGCAGGAAGGCCAGGTCACCTGTTGTTGCGTCCATCAATCGCCTTCAATCGTTCTTGTTCTGTCGCGAGGTAATCTGGGGGTTGGGTTGCGTTCGGCCAACAGGCGCAGCCCGTCCAAGGTAAGATCCGGGTCGATCCGGTCGAATATCTCGGTGCCTTCGGAGAACAGCGGGGCCAGTCCGCCCGTCGCCACGATCTTCGCCGGCTTATCTATTTCACGCCGCATGCGGGCGACCAGGCCTTCGATCAGGCCGACATATCCCCAGTATATACCGGATTGCATTGCAGAGACAGTGCCCGTGCCGATCACCGCCTGCGGCCGGCCGATGCCTATCCTGGGCAGCCGTGCGGCGGCCTGATGCAGCGCCTCTATGGAGAGGTTTATCCCTGGCGCGATGGCGCCGCCAAGATAGGCGCCGTCCTCGCCAACCACGTCGAACGTGGTCGCTGTGCCGAAATCAATCACGATCAGCGACTGGTGGAAGTGCTGATAGGCGGCGAGCGCGTTCAGCAGGCGGTCCGCGCCCACGTCCTCCGGGTTGTCCACCCGTATGTCGAAGCCCCAGTCCAGCCTGGCGCGCGCCACCAGCGGCTCCACCATGAACCACTCGCGGCACAGGCGGCGCAAATGGTACAGCGCGGCGGGCACCACGGTGCCGATAACGGCGCCGCTTACCAGGTCCGCGGTGAGGCGGCTGTGGGTGAGTAGCGTGAGGAGCCAGACGGCGTATTCGTCGCTGGTGCGCTGCGGCTCGGTGGCGATGCGCCAGATGCCGGCCCAGCGGCGGCCGTCATGTACGGCGAAGACGACGTTCGTGTTGCCGGCGTCTACGACTAGGAGCATGGCGGCGACTCAAGAAAGGAAGAGTTCTTTTTTGAAAAAAAGAACCAAAAAACTTTTACTACCGCGCCTGCAAGACGGTGCGCCGTAGTTCTGCCAACACGCGCGCTGGCATCAGCCTGGCCGGTAACAAAAGTTTTTTGCTTCTTTTTTTCAAAAAAGAAGGCCTTGCTTCCTTCCTTGCTCACGCCAGAAAAACCTCAGCGCTACTGATAGAATGCGCCTCACCTACAACCCGAAGCTCGCCCGCGTCCGTCAGCCCGGCAAACGCGCCGCTGATCACGCGCTGCGGCGTACGCACGTCGAGCCGCGTGCCGATAGGGTGCGCCCTGGCAAGCCAGGCTTCCACGAGGCACGGCGTCTCGCGCACGCCCCATCTGTCCAGCGCGGCCACCACGCGTTCAGCTATGGTGGTGGCGAGCGGGGCCGGCGGCGGTAGCCGGGCGGTGGCGCGGCCGGCGACAGGCGGTGCGGCGGCCAGGTTGGCGCCCAGGCCGATCACCACGAAGCCGGCTTCGCCCGGTTCGCTGTCGATGAGGATGCCGGCGAGCTTGGCGCCGTGCAGCAGGACGTCATTGGGCCATTTCAGCATCAGGCCGTCCGCGTAGGGGCTGAGCGCCTCGTGGAGCGACACGGCGGCGAGCAGCGCCCACCTGCCCGGCTCGGGATGCCCCTGTCCCGGCCGCAACAGGACGGAGAGGTTGAGGTTGCCGGGCGGCGAGGCCCAGGCCCTGCCGCGGCTGCCACGGCCAACTGTCTGCGCATCGGCGAGGATGGCCAGGTGTCCCGGGTCGCCTGCGCGCGCAGCTTCCATTGCGGCGTCCTGTGTGGACGGCAGCGATGCGTGTCTCTCCCACCGCCAACCGGGCGGCGCGCCCTGGATCACCCGAACAGGGCCTTGGCCGCGGTGGATGCCGCACCCAGGAACGGTGCCGGGAAGAAGAAGAACACCAGGGTGAACGCGCCCGTGGCCATGGCGACGAAGGAGAGCGAGCCGGAGCGCGCGTCGAACGGCGCTTCGGACGGGTCGAAGAACATGACCTTGATCACGCGCAGATAGTAGAACAGTCCGACCACGCTGGTCAGCACGCCGATTACGGCAAGCGTCCACATGCCGGCATCTACGGCGGCCTCGAAGATGAAGAACTTGCCGGCAAATCCGGCAAAGGGTGGGATGCCACCCATGCTGAGCATGAAGATCGTCATCAGCACGGCTAGGGTCATGTCGTTCTTCGCCACGCCCCCGAGATCGCTGATTTTCTCGATGGCGAGGCCGCGCCGGCGCATCGCCACGATGCAGGCGAACACGCCGGCCGACATGACGACGTAGGTCAGCAGGTAGATCAGTACGCCGCGCACGCCTATCTGTGTGCCGGCGGCCAGCCCGATCAGCGCGTAGCCCATATGGCCTATGGAAGAATAGGCCATCAGCCGCTTGATGTTGGTCTGCGCAATGGCGGCGAAGCTGCCCAGCAGCATGGACGCGATAGCGACCACGATGATGATCGGCTGCCATTGTATGGCCACGTGGCCGAACGGGCCGAACATTACGCGCAGCAGCACGACGAACGGCGCCACTTTCGGCGCCGTGCTCATGAAGGCGGTCACCGGGGTGGGTGCGCCCTCATACACGTCGGGCGTCCACATGTGGAACGGCACGGCGGAGAGCTTGAAGGCCAGGCCGGCGATGACGAAGGCAATGCCGACAATCAGCCCGGTGGAAACGCTGGCCGGGTTGGTGACGGCCTCGGCGATATGGGCGAAATCCATTGAGCCGGAGAAGCCATATGTCAGCGAGATGCCATACAGGAGCAGGCCAGATGCCAGCGCGCTGAGCACGAAATATTTCAGGCCGGCTTCGGAAGAGCGCAGATCGTCACGCGCGAAGGCCGCCAGCACGTAGATGGCGAGCGATTGCAGCTCGAGGCCCATGTAGAGCGTCATCAGATTGTTTGCGGATGCCATCACCAGCATTCCGACCGTGCTGAGCAACATGAGCACGGGAAATTCGAAACGCTTGATGCCCTGGCGCTCGTTGTAGTCCAGCGACAGCATCAGACACAGCGCGGTGCCGAGCAGGATGAGCAGCTTGGCATATTTGGAAAACGCGTCGCTGACGAACAGGCCGCCGTAGCCGACCGCAGTTTGCGTGCCGATGACGAGCACCGCGGTGATGGCGCAGGCGCCGAGTGCCGCCATGGTGCAGATGAGCGAACTGTCACGCTTTTGCATCACGCCGCCCAGCAAGATGGCCATCGCGCAAAGTGCGAGCACGATCTCCGGTGTGGCGAGGCCCCAGTTCATGGCACGGCTCCCGCCAGCTTGGTTGTGGTGTGCACCAGGTTCAGCGCCTGCGCGTGCTGGTCCACCATCGATGAGACGGTGGCGCCGAAGAAGCTGGTAAAGCTGCTGGGATAGATGCCCAGCCAGAGCGTGAGAATGGCGAGCGGCGCGAAAATCGCCATTTCGCGCGGCGACAGGTCCAGAATGGATTTCAGCTCCGGCCGGACGAGCTTTCCGAACACCACGCGACGGTAGAGAAACAGCATGTAGGCGGCGCCCAGCACCATGCCGAAGCTGCCGAGCAGCGCCAGCCAGAGGCTAACCTGGAACGCGCCGACGAGCACGAGGAACTCGCCCACAAAGCCCGAAGTTCCGGGCAGGCCGATCGACGCCATGGTGAACAGCATGAACATGAAAGCGTAGGCCGGCATGCGGTCGGCCAGGCCGCCATAACGCGCGATGTCGCGCGTGTGCATGCGGTCATAGATCACGCCCACGCACAGGAACAACGCGGCCGAGACCACCCCATGCGAAATCATCTGGAACAGCGCGCCGTCTATGCCCTGTATGTTGAAGGTGAAAATGCCGATCACCACCACGCCCATATGAGCGATGGATGAATAGGCGATCAGCTTCTTCATGTCCTCCTGCGCCAGCGCCACCAGCGACGTGTAGATCACCGCGACGACGCCGAGCGCGAACATGAGCGGCGCAAAATGCTGGCTGGCGATGGGCAGCATGGGAACGGAGAAGCGCAGGAAGCCATAGGCGCCCATCTTCAGCAGCACGCCGGCGAGGATGACGGAGCCGGCCGTGGGCGCCTCCACATGCGCGTCGGGCAGCCAGGTATGCACGGGCCACATCGGCACCTTCACCGCGAAGGCCGCGAGGAAGCCGAGGAACAGCCAGAATTGCATCCGCGGGCTGAACGGCGTGTGCAGTAGCACGGTGATGTCCGTGCTGCCGGCCTGGTGCCACATGGCCAGCAACGAGAGCAGCATCAGGACCGAGCCGGCAAACGTATAGAGGAAGAATTTCAGCGACGCGTATACGCGGCGCGGGCCGCCCCAGATGCCGATGATGAGGTACATCGGGATCAGCACGCCCTCGAAGAAGAAGTAGAACAGCAGGAAGTCGCTGGCCGAGAACATGCCGACCATCATCGTCTCCAGGATGAGGAAGGCGGCCATGTATTCCCGCACACGCGCTTTCACGCTGTCCCAGCTTGCCAGGATGCAGATCGGCGTGAGCGCGGTGGAGAGCAGAACGAACAGCACGGATATCCCGTCCACGCCCATGCGGTAGCCGATGCCGTAGGCCGGCAGCCAGCTCGCACTCTCCTGGAACTGGTAGCCGGCCTCGTGCAGGTCGAAGCGCGTCCACAGCACCAGGGAGATCAGGAACACGACCAGGCTGGTCCACAGCGCGGTCCAGCGCGCGTTCTGCGCGGTGGCGGCGTCGTCGCCGCGCAAGGTCATCAGGATCACCACGCCCAGCAGCGGCAGGAAAGTGATTAGGGAGAGTACGGGGAAGCCCGCGGCGTTTGCTTCGTTCACGGGGTTTGGCTCTCAAAGGTAGGAAGGCAAGCGGTTCTTTTTTGAAAGAAAGAACCAAAAAACTTTTGCTTCCTCGCCACAGCCGAAGCGCCTGTTTGTTTTATTAAACCAGCCTGGTGCAGCAGCGTCGGAGCAAAAGTTTTTTGGTTCTTTTTTTCAAAAAAGAACTGCTTGCTTGCCTGCCTGCCCAACTCACCGCACCAAAACAAAGAACGTTACCATGCATACAAGCCCGATCAGCATGGTGAACGCGTATACTGCGATCGATCCCGTCTGTATGCGCACCACCTGTACCGAGCCGCCCTCGGCCATGCTGGCAAGCCCGTTCGGAACACCATCGATGATCTCGGTATCGCCGACCTTCCACAGCACGCGCGCCAGCCACAAAGCGGGGCGCACGAAGATGGCGTCGTACAGCTCGTCGAAATACCATTTGTTGAGCAGGAAGAGGTAGACGCGCGGGAACACGCGGGCGAGACGCACCGGCAAAACGGGGCGAAAGATGTAAAACAGCCAGGCGAGCGCGAAGCCGAGCACGCCGGTGGCCGTGGGCAGCAGGCCGATCAGCAACGGCGTGTGCTCCACCTGCTGCAGAACGTGATTGGTGGGGGCGTTGAAGATGGCGCCCTGCCAGTAGGCGGCGTTGTGGTCGCCGATGAAGATGGCGTGCAGCAGCCAGCCGGCGAACACCGCGCCGAAGGAGAGCGCAATCAGTGGAAAGCGCATCGACCACGGGCTTTCATGCACATGACCCATGACGTGGGCGTCCGCGCGCGGCGTGCCGTGGAACGTCATAAACAGCAGCCGGCCGGAATAGAAAGCGGTGAGGAACGCCGCCAGCGTCCCGCACACGAAGCCGTACATGCCGACAGCGGAGTTCGCGGCGTAGGTCGATTCCAGGATCGCGTCCTTGGACCAGTAGCCGGCGAAATACGGGATGCCGGCGAGCGCCAGGCTGCCGAGCCACATGCAGGTGTAGGTCCACGGTATCTTGCGCCAGATGCCGCCCATGCGGCGCATGTCCTGCTCGTCGCTCATCGCATGGATCACCGATCCCGCGCAGAGGAACAGCAACGCCTTGAAGAAAGCATGCGTGACGAGGTGGAACATGCTGGCCTGGAACGCACCGACACCGGCGGCCATGAACATGTAGCCGAGCTGCGAACAGGTGGAGTAGGCGATCACGCGTTTGATGTCGTTCTGCACGCAGGCGATGGTGGCGGCGAACAGGCAGGTGGTGGCGCCGATGAAGGTGACGAAATTCAGCGCGCCAGGTGCGTATTCCAGGAGCGGGGACATACGGCTCATCAGGAACACGCCGGCGGTCACCATGGTTGCGGCGTGGATCAACGCCGAGACCGGCGTTGGGCCTTCCATCGCGTCGGGCAGCCAGGTGTGCAGCAATATCTGCGCGGATTTGCCCATAGCGCCGACGAACAGCAGGATGCCGATCACCTCGTAGCTGCGCGGTTCCGCGCCGAGGAAATGATACGTGTCCGACACATGGGCTGGGATGGCGGCGAAGATGGTGGTGAAATCCACCGCACCGAACTTGTAGAACACCAGCGCGATGCCGACCGCAAAGCTGAGGTCGCCGACACGGTTGACGACCATGGCCTTGATGGCGGCGCGCGCCGCGGCCGGCCTGTCATACCAGTAGCCGATCAGCAGGTAGCTCGCGAGGCCCACGCCTTCCCAGCCGAAGAACAGCTGCACCAGATTGTCCGCTGTCACCAGCATCAGCATCGCGAAGGTGAACAGCGACAAATAGGCGAAGAAGCGTGTGGTGGTGCTGCGCTCGTGCGCCATGTAGCCGACGCTGTAGATGTGTATCAGCGTGGCCACGCAGGTGACCATGGCCACCATGGTGGTGGACAGCGAATCGTAGCGTAATGCCCAGTTAAGATGGAAGCTACCGGCGTCTATCCAGTCGGCAACGACAATGGTACCGTTACCAACGCCCGCAAAAATGTGCTGCCACCAGCAGACCCCACCACAGACAGAGGCCGCCACCATCAGTGCAATGGTTAGAAGCTGGCCGGCGCGATCCCCCAGGCTGCGGCCGAAGCCGCAGACCAGCGCGCCCAGCAGCGGGGCGAAGACGGCGATCGAAAACAGCATCTCAGCCCTTCATAAGGTTCACGTCCTCGACCTGGATCGAGCCGCGGTTGCGGAAATAGACCACGACAATGGCCAAGCCAATGGCGGCTTCCGCGGCCGCCACGGTCAGCACGAACATCGCAAGTATCTGCCCTGCGAGATCATTCAAAGCGGATGAGAATGCAACCAGGTTGAGGTTTACCGCGAGCAAGATCAGCTCGATCGACATCAAGATAACGATGACGTTGCGGCGGTTCAGGAAGATGCCGAACACGCCAAGCACAAGCAGGAAAGCAGCCACAAACAGATAATGTCCGAGACCGATGGCGAGTGCACCCTGCGGCATGGCTCAGTGCTCCCCTTGCACAGGCTCGGGCGCCGGCGCGCCGTCATGCGCGTGCGCGTCATCATCCGGGACATGCGCCTCATGCCCAATTGCCGCATGGACATCTATCGGGTCCGGCTTCGGGCGATAGATGCCAAGTTCTGCCACGCCGGCGCCACTGCGAAGGCTGAGCACTTCCAGCGTGTCGGCAACGCGCCGCTGTTGCTGCCGTGTAATGTTCTGATGTTTGGAGGTGTGGCGATCCCGGTGCGTCAGCACAATAGCGCCAACCATGGCGACAAGCAGGATAAGTCCGGACAACTGGAACAGCAGGATGTAATTCGTATAGAGCACCTGCCCGATGGCGCGCGTATTCTGTATCTGGCCAGGAATTGCGCTTAACCGGAGCATCGGGGCACTGGCCGACATCTGCCAGCCCAGTCCGACGAAAAGCAGCTCGAAAAACAGCAGCACGCCCACCGTGAACCCGACAGCCGCGTAACGTTGAAACCCTTCGCGCAATGCTATGAAATCCACATCAAGCATCATGACAACGAATAAGAACAGAACAGCAACGGCCCCCACATAGACGATCACCAGGATCATCGCGAGGAACTCCGCACCCGCAATCAGGAACAACGCCGCCGCATTAAAGAATGCAAGAATCAAAAACAAAACCGAGTGCACGGGATTGCGGCTGGTCACCACCATCGCAGCGGAGCCAAGCAGGATGGTGGAGAAGACGTAGAAGGCGAGCGAGGTGATCATCGGTAGGGCGCGTCCAACTCGAGCCGCTTGGCAATCTCCGTCTCCCAACGGTCGCCATTATCGAGCAGCTTGTCCTTGTTGTACATCAGCTCCTCCCGCGTC
>CAXTJZ010000010.1:0-34398 GCA_964244695.1 uncultured Acetobacteraceae bacterium | reverse complement strand
CATACACGCAGCGCGTCCCCGCCGTCGACAGGGTCTCCAGCCCCGCCACGCGCGGCGAGTGGAACAGCCGGAAATACAGCCGGAACACCGCACGCACCGTCGCCTCGGGCAGTATCCGCACGATCCATACAGCAACTGCAAGGTTGGCCACCGCGGCCACCAGCAGCACGGTCGCCGGCGCCACGCCGGCCATCGCCAGCAGCGCGGTCGCCGCCGCGGCGCACACCATCGCGCCGGCATTCACCACGTTGTTCGCCGCGATCATACGCGAAAGCCGCGCGCGCTCGGACCGCTCCTGGATCACCGCATACAGCGGCACGGAATACACGCCGCCACATGCTGCCAGCAGCAGGAGGTCCGCCAGCATACGCCACCCGGCAAAGCCGTGCAGCAGCAAAACCACGTTGGCCGCGTGCACATGCCCGGCCACATGGGCGAAGTCCCACAAGAAGATGGATAATCCGAACGCCGCGAAAGGCACCAGCCGGGCGGACACCTCGCCGCGCAGCAGCCGCCCGCACCCGACCGACCCCACGCCCACGCCTACCGAGAACACCGCCAGCAGAAGCGTGAACACGTGGTTGCCCGCGCCCATGCCGTCGCGCACCAGCAGCGGCAGCTCGGTCAGCAGGACAGCACCCACCACCCAGAACCAGCTCAGCCCCAGGATGCACAGCCACACAGGAGGGTTCGCGCGCGCCGAGCCCAGCAGCCGGGCGGTTTGCCGCGCCACGTTCCAGCCGATCGCCAGCCCTGGGGCGCTTGCCGGCGCCGGCAGGATCAGTGCCGCGCTGGCCACACCGGCCAAGGCGACCACCAGCCCAGCGCCTGCCACCAGCGCCGCGCCCTGCGGTAATCCGAACAGTATCGGCCCGGCGATGGTGCCGGCCAGAATGCCGCCGAACGTGCCCGCCTCCACAAGGCCGTTCCCGGCAACCAGCTCCGCCTCGCTTAGATGCTGCGGCAGGATGGCGTATTTCAGCGGGCCGAAGAACGTGGCCTGCGCGCCGAGCCCGAACAGCACGGCCATCAGCAGCGGCGTGCTGCCGAGCAGGAAGCCAGCGGCGGCGGCGGCCATGACGACGATCTCGGCCGCTTTCACGAGCAGGATCAGCCGGCGTTTCTCAAACCTGTCGGCCAGCTCGCCCGCGGTGGCTGACAGCAGCATGAAAGGCAGGATGAACAGGCCGCCCGCCAGTGCCACCAGCGCGCCCGCGCCCTGATGCGCGGCGTGGAACATGATCATCACCACCAGGGCGTTCTTGAACATGTTGTCGTTGATGGCGCCCAGCGTCTGGGTGACCAGCAATGGCGCCAACCGGCGAGAGGTGAGGAGCGGCATGGAGCTTCCTTTCATGAACGCTGTTCATAATAGCTTGCCGTGAACGTTGTTCAAGGTTTAATTTGCGTCTGCCTGCAAAATGAAAGCTCGCCATGCAGCACCGCGCCAGCCTCCTCCGCAACCGGTTTACCCAGGGCTTCGGCCCCTGGTCGGATGTCTGGATACGCTCCGGGTGGCACCTGCAGGTTCATTGCGTGACGGGGCAGGCGCGCATCCTCGATCCCGCACGCCACGTCGCACACGCCGGCGCAGAGGGCGACTGCCTGGACCTGATCGGCAGGCGCGCACCTTCGGCCGGCCGCCGCAAGGCCGCGGTGCTGCTGCACGGCATCCTGAACTATCCCGGCATCATGGCCCGCCTCGCCACCGCCCTGGAGACGGCCGGCTGGGCCGTGGCAAACCTGGCATATCCAAGCACCCGCCTGCCGATTGCAACGCACGCCGCCTTCGCCAGCCGCGCAGCGCGTGCCCTGGCCGAGGACGGCGCCAGCGACGTCAGCCTGGTCGGCCACAGCCTAGGTGGCCTGATCGCCCGCGCAGCCCTGGCCCGGGCCGCGCAGGATGGCTGGCGGCCAGGGCGCGTGGTGCTGATCGGCTCACCTGTCGCAGGCTCCGCCACGGCGCGCACTTTGCGGCTTCTGCCTGGCTACGAGATGCTCCTGGGCCAATGTGGCGTGTCGCTGACCGCTTCCTGCGCGGCTCCTGGCCCGGCCGCAATCGAAGCCGCGGTAATCGCCGGCGGCACGGGCGGAAGGGGCTTCAACCCGCTTCTTCCCGGCGACAACGACTTCACCGTGACCGTAGCCGAGACGCGGCTGCCAAACGCTGCAAGCTTGTTGGTCCGCGCGATGCATAACGCATTGCCGGAACACCCAGAAACCGTGTGCGCAACGCTGGGTTTTCTGGAGGGAACGCCGCTATTTCGAACAGAGCGCTAGATGGGGCGCTTCCGGCAGTCAGCGACCAGGCCGGCCGACCAAGTTACAGACACGGGCGAGACCCTGACGCCAGGCGGGAAGCAAGCCGTCCTTTTTTGAATTATCAAAACGTTCGCTTTCCGCATTTGCACCAGCCGGCTGACGCAACACCCACCAAAGCGGTTCAGCAGCGTGGAGGTAAAAGTTTTTTGCTTCTTTTTTGCAAAAAAGAAGGCCTTTCTTCCCCTACCTGATCAACCCAGACCCTTCCGCCACAGCCCGGGACCGAGCCATCCCCTCCGTCACAGCCAAAGCCGCCTCCAACGCCCGGCGCCCCGCCACCGCGTCCACCATCACCGGCGCCCCATCCACGCAGCTGGCGATGAACGCCGCGTGCTCGGCCTCCAGCACGTCGTGGTCCTCCCAGCTCGACTCGTCCAGGCGGAAGCCGTCCGTGCCCGGCACCTCGATGCCGTGCTCGCGGCCGATCATGGTCAGTCGGCGCGCCACGAAATCGGCCGACAGGTAGCCTTCCTGGCTGAACAGGCGCATGCGGCGTTCGGTTTTCAGCGAAATGCGGCTGGCGGTGATCGTCGCCACGCAGCCATTGGCGAAGCGCACGCGCGCGTTGGCGATATCCTCGAACTGGCTGGACACTGCCGCCCCCAGCGCATCCACGCTCTCGATGTCCGAGTCGACCAGGCTCAGCACCAGGTCCAGATCGTGGATCATCAGGTCCAGGATCACCGAGACATCCGTGCCGCGCGGCTTGAAGGGCGCAATGCGCGTGGCCTCGATGTAGAGCGGCCGGGTGATGCGGGCGGAGATGGCGCGGTGCTCCGGCGAGTAGCGCAGCAGGTGGCCCACCTGCAGCACGCGGCCCTGCGTGCGGGCCAGTCCGGCCAGGCGGTCGGCCTGGTCCAGCGTGGCGGCAATCGGCTTTTCCACCAGCACGTGGCAGCCGGCCTCCAGCGCCAGGGCGGCGATGTCGAAATGCGCCTCGGCTGGGGCGGCGACGATCACCGCGTCGGCGGTCTCCAGCAGGTCCGCCAGGCCCATTTCCGGCACGCCGCCGAGTTCACGGCCCACGGCCGCGGCGCGCGCGGCGTCCACGTCGGTGATGCCAACCAGGGCGGCACGCTGGCTGGCGGCGACCTTGATGGCGTGGAAGCGGCCAAAATGGCCGGCGCCTATGACGCCGATGCGGAGGATGCTGGACATACGCTGGTCTATAAGGCACCGGAGCGGAATTGGCAGTGCTGCCCCAGCAGGCAAGCCGGAGAGACTCTTGTTCGTCCCACACGTCGTACCAGTCTACGCGGCCATCCTGGCGTTTCTCTACATCGGGCTGGCCGCGCTGGTGATACGCGCCCGCGGAACCCACAGGGTTGTCCTGGGCACCGGCGGCGCCGCCCCGCTGGAACGCTGCATACGTGTGCATGCCAACTTCGCCGAATACGCTCCTTTCACGCTGCTCCTGCTGCTCATGGCCGAGCTTCGCGGCGTTGCGGCGGTCGTACTCCACGTATTATGCGTCTGCCTGCTCGCCGGGCGCCTGGTGCATGCCTACGGCGTGTCGCAAGTCAGGGAAAACCTGCGCTTCCGGGGCGCCGGCATGGTGCTGACCTTCATCGCACTTGGCGGCGCGGCGCTGGCCGTGCTGTCTGCCTGATCGGAGCCCCGCGCTGCGCCTGGCTGAAATCCACGTCTTTCCTGTAAAGGCCCTCGCCGGCCTGACGCTGAGCCAATCCGAAGTCGAGCCGTGCGGCCTGGCGCAGGACAGGCGCTGGCTGGTGATCGACCACAAGAACCGCTTTCTGACACAGCGCGTGCTGCCGCAGATGGCGGTGATGGCGGCCCACGTCACACCGCACGGCCTCCGGCTTTCCGCCCCAGGGCACGCTCCTCTCGAGATCGCCACCCCCGGACTGGACACGACGCCGGAGCCTGTCGTCGTCTGGCGGGATACTGTGCTGGCCGCCCAGGCGAGCGCCGCGGCCCATGCCTGGATCAGCGCGGCACTAGGCCAGCCATGCCGGCTGGTGCACCTGCACGATCCGGGTGCGCGCACATCAAGCTCGGCCTTCGCGCTACCCGGCGAGACAGTGAGCTTCGCGGACGCCTTCCCGGTGCTCCTCACCTCCACCAGCTCGCTGGCAGACCTGAACGCCCGCCTCGCCGTCCCTGTGCCGATCAGCCGCTTCCGTGGCAACTTGGTCATTGAAGGCGCGCCGGCCTGGGCGGAGGACACCTGGCGGCTGATTCGCATTGGCGGCACCACCTTCCGCGTGGCCAAGCCGTGCGACCGCTGCATCGTGACGACGATCGACCAGGACACCGGAGAGCGGCCGCAGCGCATGGAGCCGCTTCGCACGCTGGGCCAGTTCCGGCAGGAGGAGCGTGGCATCATGTTCGGGCAGAATTTGGTGCCGGCCGTGCTTGGGCGGGTTTCGGTCGGAGACGCTGTGGAGGTGCTGGAAAGCGGAGCGCCTAATGTTAACCCGTTGTGAGGCAAGTTGCAGGCCGGAGGGGCACAGCTGACGATCCGCTGCCGGTGCCGGAGGCTTTCCGCGCGGCGCCAGGCCGAAGAGAGATAATCACCAAGCACACCAATAAAGCCAACCGGCTTGAACGATGCGCCGCAGGCTACAAGGGGTGGGAGCAGACGGCACATGAGGGCTTGAACAAAGCTTCTCGGTTCGTTGGTGGCTGATCTTCTTCACGTCCTGTCGCTGAAAACGCGTCCAGTCAGAAGCGAACGGAAGCCTCCAGCGCCCGCTGTGTTCGCCGCAGCATTTAAGAAGGCACAAAGCCGAACAGATGCGTGGGGGGAAGCGAGAGTTTTTTGGTCCTTGTTTCAGAAAAGGACTGCTTGCTTCCTGCTTGCACCCAACCGGGCTACCCTGCATACCCCGCCGAAACCGGAGCCCAGCCCGCCTGCCATGATGTATTTCAGCCGCGGCAAGTCCGCAGCCATTCTGGGTGTCTGCCTGCTCGGCCTGCTGCTGTGCCTGCCGAACTTCCTGCCCGCGCCGGCCGCTTGGGTTCCGTGGCGACGCGTGCATCTCGGGTTGGACCTGCGCGGCGGCAGCTACCTGCTTATGCAGGTGGACATGGACGCCGTGCAGCGCGAACGGCTGGACGCGCTGGCCGATGGCGCGCGCGCCAACCTGCTGCACGAGCGTGTCGGCTACCAGAACCTGGCCGCCGAGGCCGCCAACCAGCGCGTGTTCCTGCACCTGCGTGACCCGTCCCAGCATGACGCGGCGATGCGTGCGTTGCGCGCCATGCCGGCCAACACGCCTGGCGAATTCACCGTCGCCGACCTGGCTGGCAACAACCTGGCCATCACCCTGTCCCAGGCCGCTCTCGTACGGACCGCATCGGACGCGGTGGAACGCTCCATCGAGATCGTCCGCAAGCGCATCGACGAGACGGGCGTGGTCGATCCGCAGATCACCAAGCAGGGCGACGACCGCATTGTGGTGCAGTTGCCCGGCGTGGAAGACCCGAACAGGGTGAAGGAGCTGCTCGGCAAGACGGCCAAGATGACGTTCCACCTGCTGGACGAAACGGCCGTGCCGGGCGCGCCGCCAGGGCCCGGCGTGGAGCTGCTGCCGATGCAGGCCAATCCTGCCGAGAAGCTGCCCATACGAAAGCGCATCGAGGTGGACGGCGCGAACCTCACGAACGCCCAGCCCGGTTTCAGCCAGCAGGACGGCGCGTCCGTGGTGAACTTCACCTTCGATTCGGTGGGCGCGCGCCGGTTTGCCGACACGTCCCGCAACAACGTTGGCAAACGCTTCGCCATCGTGCTGGACAACCAGATCCTCTCCGCCCCGGTGATACGAGAAGCGATCCTAGGGGGGACCGGTCAGATCAGCGGCAGCTTCACCCCGGAATCCGCCAAGGACCTGGCCGTGCTGCTGCGCGCCGGTGCTCTGCCCGCGCCGCTCACCGTCATCGAGGAACGCACCGTAGGCCCCGAGCTCGGCGCGGACAGCATACGCGCCGGTGCCTACTCGCTGATCGCCGGCTTCCTGCTCGTGGTAGGCTTCATGGGCACGTTCTACGGGCTGTTCGGCTGGTTCGCGAACCTTGCCCTGCTGGTCAACCTGGTCCTCCTGGTCGCCGTGCTGTCGCTGTTCGAGGCGGTGCTGACCCTGCCCGGCATGGCCGGCCTCCTGCTCACCCTCGGCATGGCGGTGGACGCCAACATCCTGATCAACGAGCGCATACGCGAAGAGACGAAAAACGGCCGCACGCCGCTGAACGCGATGGAAACGGGCTTCAAACGCGCGTTCTCCACCATCCTGGACAGCAACGTCACTGCCTTCCTGGCCCACGTTATGCTGTTTGTCTTCGGCACCGGCCCGGTGAAGGGCTTCGCGCTGACCATCACCGTCGGCATCGCCACCACATTGTTCACCGCAACCGTGCTGGCGCGGCTGATGATGGTGCGCTGGTACGGCGCCCGCCGCCCGCAACTGCTCCCCGTCTAGGGCCCAGGCACCATGTTCAACCGCCCCATGTTCCGCTTCGTGCCGGACGACACGCGCTTCGCCTTCATGCGCGCGCGCTTCTACGGCCTGGCCGGCTCGTTCATCCTCTCCGCGCTCTCCATCGGCCTGTTCTTCTACCCCGGCCTGAAGCTCGGGCTGGACTTCAAGGGCGGCATCACCATCGAGGCCCGCACCCAGGGCCCGGCCGACTTCAACAAGCTGCGCGACGCCTTTGCCGCCGCTCACGTGCCAACCGCCGGCCTGCAGCGCTTCGGCGCGCCGGACGACGTGCTGATACGCCTGGACGCCCAGGCCACGCCGATGGCCAACCAGGCGATGCAGCGCCAGGTCGAACAGGTGCTCGCCACTGCGCAGCCTGGCACGAAGGTGTTGCGCAACGACGTGGTTGGCGCCTCGGTCAGCGCGGAGCTTCTGAACAACGGCATCATGGCCCTGGTGTTCAGCCTGGCGATGATCTTCGCCTACATCTGGTTCCGCTTTGAGTGGCAGTTCGCGGTCGGAGCCGTGGTCACCCTCCTGCTGGACGTGACCAAAACAATCGGCTTCCTGGTGATCACCCGCATCGAGTTCGACAGCGTGATGGTGGCCGCCATCCTGACGATTATCGGCTACTCCACCAACGACAAGGTGGTGGTCTATGACCGGGTCCGCGAAAACCTACGAAAATACAAGACGATGCCGCTGCGCCAACTGATCGACCTGTCGATCAACGAGACGCTGAACCGCACGCTTGGCACCAGCAGCACGGTGTTCCTGGCGAGCGTGCCTCTGGCGCTGTTCGGCGGCGCCAGCCTGTCCGGCTTCGCCATGGCCATGCTGTTCGGCATCGCCATCGGCACGGTCAGCTCGATCATGATCGCGGCGCCCATCCTGCTTCTGCTAGGCGAGAACCGGCTACGGCGCGAGGTGACCGCGGCGCCGGCCAAGCCAGTCGCCGGGTCTGGTTTGAACCGGAGCTAGGCAAAGCCTCCAATCCGGATGGTTTACGACGCGGAGCAATACCGTATTTAAAAACATTCTTTGTATCTAAAAAAGAAACCCCGTTCTTTTTACTTCTTCTGCTAATCTCCTGTGAAGAGATGCGTTAACATGAGACATGAACGCTGACGTCCAGCCCAGGTTATTGTTTGTAGGATCCGACCCTGCCTGGCAGTCTGCTGCGCAGGAGGCGGCATCGCGGGTCGGCGCGCGGCTGGACGTGGAGCCGGACGTAAAGGCGGCGCTCGCTTCCATGCTCACGCCTGAACAGGTTTATCAGCACGTGCTGGCGGTGGCGCCGCTACGCTCACGGGCCATGGATGCTCTTGCCGGCATGCTGGACGAGGTGACTATGCGGCCTACGCCGCTTCTGCTGCTAGGCTGCTTCAGCAGCGGCACGGCCACGCCCACAGAGTGCGTGCACCACCCCGATGCCGACGCCGTCGCAGCCGCCCTTGGCAGCAACAGGCCGCCTGCGTCGCCTGGCGAGCCGCCCATGAACTCTGCCGAGCTCGCTTCCACCCTGCATGCCGGCGGACTGCGCATGCGCTTCCAGCCGATCCTGCGCGCCACCGATCTGGCGCCGATCGGGCTGGAAGCGCTGGCGCGGCTGCACCACGGCCAGCGCGGCATACTGCATCCGAAGGACTTCATCCCGCTGACGGTGTCCTGCGGGCGCGAGAGGGTGTTCACCGGCATAGCCGCAGCGCGCACGTTCCTCGAGATTGGCGCCTTGCTCCGCGAGACCGACCTGTTCGTCACGATCAACCTGCCGCTTTCCACGGTCATGAACGAGTTCGCCATCAGGCGCGGCGCTGAACTATGCGCGGTTGCAGGAGTGAACCCGCAGCAGATCATGCTGGAGGTGCTTGAGAGCAGCACCGCGCCTGACGTGGACAAGCTTCGCACCGCCCTCGTGGCCTGGCGCAAGGCGGGGTTCCGCATCGCCATAGACGACGCCGGCCCGGCTTTGCCGCATTGGCGCGCACTGCTGGACCTGCCGTTCGACGCGCTGAAGCTGGACGGTACAATGGTCCAGGATCCTGAGCAGCAGTGTCTGCTAGAGTCGATCGTGGCCGAAGCACAGGCGCGCGGGCGCTACCTGGTCGCCGAGGGCATAGAAAACCAGGCCTGCCTGGACCGCGTAAGACGGCTGGGCGTGGATGCGGTACAAGGTTTCATGTTCGCAAGGCCCTTGCCCGCCATGGCCGTGCCAATCTGGCTGGAGAGATGGAGCGGAAGGCAAGAACAAGCTGCCTGATTAGCCGGCGACAGCGGAGGAAAAGTTTTTGCTTCTTTTTTTCAAAAAAGAAGGCCTTGCCTGTTCTCTAAAGTATCCAGGAAAATCGCGGCAGCCGCCTCAAGCAACGCCTGCTCCGTCCAGGAGAACCGGTCGAGCTCCGGACTGTCCACATCCAGCACCCCGATGAGCCGGCCGCCCAAGACGAGCGGCACGACGATCTCCGATTGCGAGGCGCTGTCGCAGGCAATGTGGCCCTCGAACGCATGCACGTCCGGCACCACGATCGTCTCCTGCCGCTCCGCTGCTGCGCCGCACACGCCCCGTCCGAGCGGAATGCGTGTGCAGGCGGGGAGCCCTTGGAATGGCCCTACCACAAGCGTGCCGCCCTTCAGGAAGTAGAACCCAGCCCAGTTCAGCCGCGGCATGCGCTGGAAGAGGAGCGCGGCCATGTTCGCGGCGTTCGCCGTAGGGTCCGTCTCGTTCGCCAGGAGCGCGCGCAGTTCTTCCAATATGGAGGCCGAGGCTTCGCTGAGCGCCGTGGTCACGCGGCCGGTTCGAACTTCAGCGCGGCGCCGTTCATGCAGTAGCGCAGGCCAGTGGGTTTCGGGCCGTCGGGGAAGACGTGGCCGAGATGGCCGCCACAACTGGCGCAATGCACCTCGACCCGGCGCATGCCGAGCGAGCGGTCCTCCGTGGTGGCGACGGCACCTTCCACCGGCGCGTAGAAGCTGGGCCAGCCTGAGTGGCTCTCGTATTTCGCGGCGCTGTCGAACAGCTTGGTCTGGCAGGCGGCACAGAGAAACTCGCCCTCCCGCTTTTCGGCGTTCAGCGGGCTGGCGCCCGGGCGTTCAGTGCCGTGCTCGCGCAGCACGCGATACTGCTCCGGCGTGAGTTCGGCCCGCCATTCGGCGTCGGTTTTGGTGGAAACAGCGGTGTTCTGGTCGGACATTGCTTGGCCCTCTCCGATCGTTGATGCAGGACGGACATGGGCGGGGACGGCGGCGAAGAGAAGGGCCAGGGCGGTGCGTAACGCGTGGTATTATGGTCGAAACGGTCTGGCCGATGCCTTGGTGAAGCGACGTGTCGGTCGGGAATTTCGCCTCGCTCAGGCCCAGGCCGGCGGCTACGAGGTTTGGGACAAGACCTGGCGGGCTTGGACCGGCAAAGGCCGGCAAAAGCCGGCAATGCAGCGGCCGCGATGAGCAGTTCGTCGGCCTTGTCGTGCGCATCGGCTGCTCTGTCTAACATCACGAGCGGCAGAAGCAGCAGGAATGTCAATTCCCGGAGCATGCTACAGAAAATCAGCATGAGGCCGACACCCCAGACGGGCGTGCGCGGCAAGGCGAGGCTGCACGCCAACGCTGCGACGGCGATGACCCCATCTGGGTAGCCGACATGATGCGCTACGAGGCCGACAAACGGCGAGGCCGCAAGCAGGCCCGCTATCGCCCATGGCGCCGCCCTTTGCGACTTTGCTGCCAACACTTGCACCAGGATTGCGGCAAGCACCAGAAGAGCTGACAGCGACAGCAGGCACACACCAGCGGCAATTAGATGCACCCTTCCGGGATCGACCGTGCCGATGAGTGGGGAGACGAGCGTGCCAAAAAGTCCCCGGCGCATGAAACCGCCCTGATAAGTGTCAGCCAGAAATAGAGTTCATCGGTGTGCGTGAGCGGCAAGATGCCTTTGGCAAGGTTGCAGCTGAAGACGATGACGAATGCGGTGACAACAGGCGCGGTAGGGCGGGCGCGTAGCAGTGTCAATCTTTCTTGCACTACCGCGGCGACTGCGCGTTTAAGCAGGATTTATCTGGTTGTCTTATTGACGCGCAATCCGTAACGAAATAGGAATGCCCAAAATCAATGTTTATTGGGACATCTGAAACCACATCAAACGTAACAACCGCCATGAGCAGAGTCCGTAGGCTAGTGCCGGTCAAACAAGCATGTTTCGTCTGGGTATGCCGCTTCGCGATTACCGCAGAGCGTGGTCAATGGTGCGTTATCTCGTAAAGGTCGATCCCATCTCCTTGCGAAATCAGATGCAGATCAGCCGGCAAAGCACCCGGATCTGACCCGTAACGCTGGATCAGAACGAAATCGAACTTGTCTGGCCAGCCACGAAAATACAGCCTCGCGCCCTGCCCGTCGCCACGCTCCACATGGTCGTCGGCCAGGTCCGCGCCAACGCGCAGTTCGGCGGGTGAGATCGGCAAGCCGTTAGGCGTGCTGGACATCTGGAAAGCCGGCTTGACGCGTATGGTCGTCAAACCATTGAAAATATAAGGCACAAACGCATCGCGGTCGATCACTGCCACCAACGGCATGTGCCAGATTGTGCTCTGGGTCACGCGCTCGGCGCCCGTACCGTGCCCCCCGGTGTTCGCCACCAGCAACCTGGCGCCCTTTGGTAGCGCCGCCAGAACCCGCCTGTGCTCTCGCACTTGCCTGTCCACACCTCGCAAAGCGGTCCAGCCGTCGGCGGACCGCAGGCAGACAAGCACCACCACAGCCGTAACCAGCTTCCAGCGTGCGTTGCGCGGCCCCACCCAGGACATGCCGCCTATCAGCAGCATGATGCTGACCAGCGGCAGGCGAAGATCCATGCCCCATGTGCTGGAAAGCACGTGCGGCATGATAGCAGCTGCTAACGAAACCACGGCCGCGGCTGGCCAGATCGCGGGCGCCACGCGCACGAAGCGCAGCACCACGACGCCGAGCAGGAACACGGCGAAGATGCTTGTCAGGCTTACAGTATCTCGCAAGAACAACATCGGAGACGCAATGGCCACCAGCTTGTCGGTTAGCGTTCCGTAGACCGTCTGCAACACGCCGACATAACCGGAAGAGACGTGCAGGGTCGCGGCAAACGCGAGCGCCGGCACGGCTTGCGCGCCGGCCGCCAGCACATTCCAGCCCCGCCCAGGCCCGCCGCGCAACGCCCGTGCACCTTCAAGCCCAGCCACCGACAGGCAATAGGCCAAGCAGGCAAAGGCATGGCCGAAATACAGCAGCAGAACCAATGGCGCGAACACCAGCGCGCGCCGCCATCTCGGCCACCCGGCAGCAGCGATCCAGCCTGCGAACAGCATCATTGCGATCCCCACGGCGAACAGGTAATTCAGGAAACCGAGCGCCAGCACGTAGTTCGTGCACAGCAGGAAAGCCGCGGCCGGCACCAGACTAGCGCGGCGATGCACAGCATAATGCAGGCAGGCCGTGCCGGCGGCGGGCATCAGGACGCACGCGCAGACGAACAGCTTTCCCGCGATGTAGATCGGCAGCACATACGCCAGCAGCGGCACGACAGCATCCATCGCAAGGTATGGAATCGGCGCCCAATGGATTGCGTAATAGCGTTGCAGGTCCACGGAGTGCGCCAGTGAGACCAGCACGTGCATGCGCGCCAAGTGGTTCAGCGTGTCGCCCATGAGTGGGAATTGCACAGCGAGGAAAGGAGCTAGGGCGACGGCTGTCAGGAACAGATAAACGGTTCGTCTTTTGAACATGGGCAAGGAAGAAAGCACTTCTTTTTTGAAAAAAAGAAGCAAAAAACTTTGGCTACTCCGCTATCACTGCGGCTTTGGTGTTTCCGGAATAGCGCGACTGGTGCAAATGCGGGGCGACAAGAGTTTTCTGCTTCTTCTTTAAAAAAGAAGACCTTGCTCGCTTCCTCACCGCGTCAGGATACGGTCCAGTATAGTCTGCTCCACGCCCGCCAGAGCAGCCCCAGTACGCCGTGGCCGCGGCAGGTCCACCCGCACGTCCAACCCGATACGCCCATCCTCTATCAACAGAATCCGGTCCGCCAGGATGGCAGCCTCGGCCACGTCATGCGTCACCAGCACAGCGGTGAAGCGACGCTCCAGCCAGATGCTCTCCAGCAACGCCTGCATGTCCAGCCTGGTCAGCGCGTCCAGCGCGCCGAGCGGCTCATCCAGAAGCACCAGCCTGGGGTCGGCAGCAAGCGCCCGCGCCAGCGCCACGCGCTGCCGCTGCCCGCCGGAGAGGACGCGCGGCCACTCGCCGGCTCGGTCTGCCAACCCTACCGCCTCCAGCGCCGCCTGGCCTTTTGCCGCCGAGCCGCGCGGCTGGCCGAGCGTCACGTTGTCGATCACCCGACGCCACGGCAGCAGCCGCCCGTCCTGGAACATGATGCGCATGTCGGACGCCGCAGCGGCAGGTGCCGCGCCGCCCAGCTCCACGGTACCCGCATCCGGCTGATCCAGCCCAGCCAGCAGGCGGAGCAGCGTGCTCTTGCCCGATCCGCTGCGGCCGACCACCCCCACGAAGGAGCCCGGCTCTATCGCGAGGTCGATCCCACGCAGCACGCCGCGCTCGCCGAAGCTGCGCGACAGGCCGGACAGCCGTATCGGCAGGCCGCCCTGCGTCGGCCGGCTGCGCACCAGCGGCGCCGCGCCGGATACCGCCTCGCGCCGCCAGTTCAGGCCTGGCTGAACGATGGATGCCATGCGAGGGCCCTCCTCTCTATCAAGCGCGCGAAGCTGTCGATCAGCTTGCCCAACACGGCGTAGAGCAGGATCCCCAGAACCACGATGTCGGTCTGCATGAACTCGCGCGCGTTCATCGTCATGAAGCCGATGCCGGAATTGCCGGCGATGGTCTCCGCCACGATCAGCGTCAACCACATGATGCCCAGCGCATACCGCACGCCCACCAATATGCTTGGCAGAGCGCCGGGAAAAATCACCTGCGTGAACAGCGCCGTGCCGCGCAGCCCCTGCACGCGCGCCATCTCCAGCAGCCCCGCATCTATCGTGCGTATGCCGTGATACGTGTTGTAGTAAATTGGAAAGAACACGCCGACGGCTACGAGAAACACTTTCGCGCTCTCGCCTATGCCGAACCACACGATGATCAGCGGAATCAGCGCCAGATGCGGCACCATGCGCAACATCTGCAGCGTGCCGTCGAACAGATCCTCGGCCAGGCGACTGATGCCCGCGGCCAGGCCGAAGACGAAGCCCAGCGCACCGCCGATGAGAAAGCCGGTGGCGGCGCGCAGCGTGGACACGGCAACGTCGGCTGGTAGTTCGCCGGAACGCAGCAGTTTCCAGCCGGCAAGGAAGACGGCGTGCGGGGCCGGGAGTTTGCGGGTGGGGACCAGGCCTGAGGTTGTGACTAGCTCCCATAGGCCCAGCAACACCAGGGGAAGTAGCCAAGGAAGGAGAAAGGAAGCAGTTCTTTTTTGAAAAAAAGAACCAAAAAACTTTTGACTCCGCTGTCGCGGACCTGCCGGAAACTCGCGAGATAGCGGAGCGAGCGCGTTCTGTTTCTTCTTTTCCAAAACGAAAGCGCTTGCCTTCACGAGGCGGCCGCCAGCACGGGCGCCCGCTCGTTGGCGATGATTTCGCCGAACGGCCCGTTCAGCGCCACGCCCATCTGCGTGCCCGCCTTGCCGTGGCTCAGCGGCAAACGTGGGAACAGCAGCTCCGCCACACGATAGGCTTCTTCCAAATGCGGGTAGCCGGACAGGATGAAGCTGTCCACGCCGAGCGCGCGATACTCCAGCAGCCTTGCGGCCACCGTATCGGCATCACCCACCAGCGCGGTGCCGGCACCGCCCCGCACCAAGCCCACGCCGGCCCACAGATCAGGGCTGATCTCAAGCTTGTCCTTGTTGCCGCCGTGGAGTGCGGCCATGCGCTGCTGGCCCACACTGTCATAGCGCGAGAACACCTTCTGCGCGTCTGCAATCACCTTGTCGTCCACGTAGCGTATCAGGTCGTTAGCCGCTTCCCACGCCGCCGCGCGCGTCTCGCGCACCACGATGTGCAGGCGCAAGCCGAAGGTGAAAGCGCGCCCGCGTTTCTGGGCGGCCGCGCGCGCCGTGGCGATCTTGGCGGCCACGTCCGCCGGCGGCTCGCCCCAGGTGAGGTATACGTCGCAATGTTCGGCCGCCACATCGATGCCAGCCGGCGAGGAGCCGCCAAACCACAGCGGCGGATACGGAAGCTGCACGGGCGGAAACGCCAGCCTCGCATCCTCGACATGTATGTGCTGGCCTTGGAAGTTCACCGCCTCGCCCGCCATCACCCGGCGCCACACTTCGAGGAACTCCGCCGTCAGCACGTAGCGTTCGTCGTGCGAGAGCCACTGCCCGTCGCCCTTCAGCTCCACAGGATCGCCGCCTGTCACCACGTTGATCAGCAATCGCCCGTCCGTCGCACGGTCCAGCGCCGCAGCCATGCGGGCACCCACGATAGGCGACATGATCCCGGGGCGAAGCGCGATCAGGAATCGCAGTTGCTTGGTGAACGGTGCCACGGTTGAGCCGACCACCCAGCTGTCCTCGCAGGAGCGGCCGGTTGGCAGCAGCATGCCCCAGTAGCCGAGCTGGTCGGCTGCCTGGGCTACCTGGCGCATGTAGTCGAACGTGAGCGCGCGGCCGCCTGTTGCGCTGGCGAGGTAGCGGCCGTCACCGTGCGTGGGAAGAAACCAGAGGAGCTGCATTTTTAAAATCTCCAGA
This sequence comes from uncultured Acetobacteraceae bacterium, assembly GCA_964244695.1. Classification (GTDB taxonomy): domain Bacteria; phylum Pseudomonadota; class Alphaproteobacteria; order Acetobacterales; family Acetobacteraceae; genus BOG-908. The sequence goes on along the minus strand of CAXTJZ010000010.1, from coordinate 18,903 downwards.
AGAAAGCAAGCAGTCCTTTTTTGAAAAGAAGAACCAAAAACTTCTGCTCCTAGTCGGGTGCCATCCGGTAAAACGCCGACAGGGAGTAAAAGTCTTTTGCTTCTTTTCTTCAGAAAAGAAGGCCTTGCTTAACTACCTTTACCCAACCGCGCATCTTTCAGATCGATACGCACCGGGATAAGGTTCAACTTGGCAAACAAATCCGCAATATCCTGCTGCCCGGCAATCACGCGGTCGTCGATCGGTTGCACCCCGAACGCAAGCCGATCCACCGCGTGCCTGACCGCCGCAGGGTCCATGCCCATGGCGGGCGCCAGCACGCGCGTCACCTCGTCATGATGTGCGGCGGCGTATGCTTCCGTCTCCGTCAGGTCTGCAATTACGGCGTGCATCACGTCAGGGTTGGCGCCGGCGAAGTCTCGCGTGGCCAGGAAGAACTCGCGGTTCTCGTCAATCACCTTGCCGTCGACGACACCGTCGGAAATCTGCCGCGTCTTGAGCGCCGTCTCGGCTGCGGCGAGGTAAGGATCCCAGATCACCCAGGCATCCACGCTGCCGTTCTCGAAAGCCGGCCGCGCGTCGGAGGGTTTCAGGAAAACCGAATCAATGTCGGCCGGCGTGAGCCCGCCTGATTGCAGCACGCGCACAAGCAGGTTGTGCACGTTGGATCCCTTGTTCAGCGCGATGCGCTTGCCGCGCAGGTCGGCCACACTGTGAATCGGGCTATCGGCCGGCACGATCAGCGCCTCGCCATGCGGGCTAGGCGGCTCCACGGCCACATAGACGAGCGGCACACCGGCAGCCTGCGCGAAGATCGGCGGCGTGTCGCCGGTGATGCCGAAATCGACGCTATCCGCGCCCATCGCCTCCAGCAAAGCCGGGCCGCCGAGGAACTCCGTCCATGTGACGTGCACGTGCATTGGCGCCAGCCGGCGCTCCAGCGTTCCGCGTGCCTTCTCCAAAACAAGTGTGCCGTATTTCTGGTAGCCGATGCGGATGGTCCGTTCCCTGGCTTGGACACAAGCGGGAAGCAGGCACGTAAGGGCCACAGCCGATAACCACATGGTTCGTGCGTTGATTATCACATGAACACCCTGTTTTGCGTAAAAGAGGGTGGATGATCGGCTGCCGTAAAGCAAGCTCGATAACGTGATTAGTGATAAAGCACGAGAAGGAACTGTGGTATCAAGTTTGGTAGATCAGCAAGCCGGTCCGAGGCGCTTCAGCAGCAACCAGGTCAAAGCTTTTCTCTTCTTCTCAAAAGAGTAAGCCTGGCTTCCTCTAAACCACGACGCGAGCCCGACGGCGCGGCGTCCGCGCCACATCCGGCGTGCCCGCGGGCTTCACCAGTCGGCCGAAACTCGCCAGGTAGTCCCGCGCCATAGTCGTCTGGTCGCTCACCTGCGGCAGACCTGAGCACAGTGCCTGATACAGCACCTCGTCGGCTGCCTCGCTCATCGCACGCGCCAGGTCGGTGGGATCGCCTGCCCGGAAGTGCAGGCCGGCGAGGCGGTTGGGCACCTTTTCCGCCATGCCGCCTATGCCGGTGCAGATCACCGGGCGGCCGGCGGCAAAGGCTTCCTGAATGACCACGGGCGAGTTTTCCCACCAGGTGCTTGGGGTCACCACGTAATCGCAGGCCAGCATCAGCTTGCGGACGTCCGCGTTGTCATACGGCCCGGCGTAACTGGCGAAGCTGCTCTTCTCGAACATGGCGTTGAAGCGGCTTACGAAGGCGGCTTCCTGGCCGATGATGTTGCCGTGTATGCGTATGCGCACTTTCTGGCCGATGTTCGGCTGCTTGGCGAGCAGTTCCATCGTGTCGAGCAGGATGTCTGCGCCCTTGAATGGGGTGATCTGGCCGAAATAACCGAATGTCCAAGGCCGGTCGCCGACGAGGCCCGGCCCGGTGGCGCCGAAGGACGTGGCTGGCCGTGCCCGTTCGTCGGATTTCTCCAGCTTGCGCAGGCCGTTCTCGATGACCACGAATTTGTCGCGCGGCAGGCCCCAATCGATCATCCTGTCCGCCAGGAAGTGAGAGGGCGAGATGAAGCCCGCGGCTGGCAACAGCGCGGTCTGGAGGACCTGCTTTCGCCTGCTGAACTGCTGTCGGCTGTGCTCCGGAAAGCAGGTGGCACAGGCAACGGGAGAAGCAGCCTGGCAGAGCCGCCTTGCCGGGCGGGTAACCATCTGGCCGTGATGGGCGCAGATGGCGAGGTATTCGTGCAGCGTCACCGTGAACGGAATGTCGGTTTCCGCCTGCAAGGCGCGCAGGGTATTCACGCCGACCTGCAGGAAGTGGTGGAAATTGACCAGGCGCACGCTCTGGCGGAGCAGGATCGCCTTGAGCTGACGCCAGATGTCGCTGGCCGCAAGGTGGTAGAAATGGTCGTAGCGGCTCTGGTCGCTGATTATGGCAAATTCGCGGTCGGACCCGAGCAGCAGCCGGCCGCGGTCCGAAGACGGGCAGATGGCGATGAAGACGGCGTCCGCGCCTATCATGCGCAAACCTTCGTAAAGCGCATAGGCAGCGATCTCTGCGCCGCCCTTGCTGATGGACGGATGCGTGTGAGCTACGATCGCGATCGGTCCGGTCGAGGGGGCCGCCATACTGTCCGGCATCAGGCGGTAGCCCGCTGCGGCCTGGAAAGGCCTGCGACAGCCGGCCGCATCTGCGCCGCGAAAGCCGTTTGCGCAGAATTCAGCGTGCCATGCTGGCCGTTCAACGCGTAGACGGTGCTGTTGACGGCTTCCTGCACGCGAGTCGAGAGCAGCGTGCGCGTCGCACTTGCCGCATTGTGGTGGACCACGTGGGCGGAGCGGGACTGGAACAGGCCGTTGTCACGGTAGAAGCCACCCATGAAGGACGGCGCGCTCAGCGCCCAGCGGGCCAGGTGGCCGGTGGACCAGGCGAAGCAGCGTCCGGTAACGCCGGCGGCGGCCTCGCGCTCCTCATACTCTTCGGCTTCCATGCCGAAGAAGACGAGGTCCGTGGCACCCGGGGTCAGGGCCTGCCTGGCGCGAGACCAACCGGAATCCTTGAGGAACACGCCAGCACCGGCGAAGAAGAACCGGCTGGCACCGACTTCGCGCAGTACGTCGGGCAGCAGGGCGAAGGCCTGGTCTGCGTCGTCTATCACCAGCAGGCTGCAGGCGATGGTGTGGGCCGCGCCGGGCCCCGCCTGGAACTCGCGAAATAGCCAGAGAGCGTCCGACCGGTTCGACTTGGACGCGGCGATGAACGCGACCGCCTCGATCCCGCTGGCCGTCCGGCATTGCTGGGTCAGTTCCTCGAACAGCAGGAACAGGTCGCATCTGTCTTCCGGCAGAACGAACACCATAACGCGTCGGCTGCGCTGCACACTGAGCACCACAGGTGGGTTAATCGCAGCGCGTTCGGCCCTGATGGCGGCCTCGGCAAAGCGTGGGAAAAAGACTTCCTCCTGTAGGGCGGGGAAGAACATAAGCGCGTCTTCCACCCTGGCGGAGTGGCCCAGGCGGCGGAACGCGGTGGCCGCAATGCTCCAGTTGGCGGAGCTGCCGCCCTGGAAGACGACCTTCAGCACGGGGTCGGCGAAATCCTCCGGCTCGGCATCGCCGGCAAACAGGCCCACGAAGCCCGCGCGTTCCACCATGCGTTCGCTGCCCGGGAAGGCGGTAAGCAGGTCAGGCCGCGACTTCCAGTAAAGGCCCTCGGGGTCCGCCGACATAACCGAGGCGCCAACACGTAGGCGCAGGCCCTCGATACGCTTCATTGGGCTGACTACCCAGCCTTCGACCAGGCAGCCCAGCCCCGGCACGAGCAATATGCGGTCGATAGAGCATTCAGTGGCGAACCATTGCGCCGCCGTGCGGGTTGGCAACCAGTTTTCCAGCGCGGTAAGCATGCGCTGCAGCGCAATGGCCCTGCCCTCGCCGAAGCAGCGGTCCCGCACGCCCTCATACTCGCTCACCAGCTCGCCGGAGGTGACGATGCGCAGCGGCGCGTGTGCGCGCAGGTGGAAGCGCCCGCCGATGCCAAAGAAGACGTGCAGGTCGGACGTCGCCGAACTTGGGCGCCAGGTGGAGGAGATCAGCCCGACGATGCCGCAGCTGTCGGACGGCAGGTCATCTCGGCCGTAGCTCAAAATCGCAACGGACGCTGGATATTTGCGGCGTTCCACCACGACTGCGCTAAATTCCTGCACGTGCCCGCGCTTCATCCAGCCCATGAACCAGACTTGGCCGGAGGTATCGACGGCAACGGTTTCGATATAGCCCTGCAGGTTCTCCGGCAGTGGGCGCAGCGCGCCATCAGCCAGCGCGTCGGCGCCGGCGCGCAGCTCGTCCAGCATGAACTCGAAATCGGCGATCGTGCTGCGCGGCTCCGGCGTTGCATCGATGCGTAGCTGGGCGATTATCTGTCCGATGGTGGGCGGCGGATGGACGGAACCGGGCAGCGTCTCGCCACTTGCCGCCACTTGCACGGTCACCGGATCTTCCGGATCTTCCATGAAGCTAGGCAGGGTGACCATGACGCCGGGTTCAAAGGCGAAGCCGGCGCGTGCCGGGCGGCCGAGCTTTGCCGAAATGTCCGTCCGGTCGCCATCGGCGTGGATTTCAGCGACGACCTGATCACCGACACAGAGGTGAAGACGAACCGGATCGAGTGGGTCAGCGTGGTTGACCGCCCAGCCGCGCACCCCCTGCCGGCTGTCGATAAGATCGACAAAGCCGCTATGTGTCGCGCCGTTTCGCTCGTTCGGGTCTGTGCTGGCCAGGGTAGGACTCAAACCCGTCTCCACATGTGCCGCAGCCTCGCGCCCTGCAGCGCCGCGGACATACCACGGCATTTCAGCACCTTCGCGTGACTAATATGTTGCACATACTACGACGCGAGCGGAATATTCGCCAGTAGTTTCGCGACGCAGCATAAAAATGTGAGCAGAAAAACCACGCAGGTCGTTACCGAGACTTGCGCGAAATCGAAACACTCAGGCCACGCGCTCCGCGTCGATAGCTAGACCAGCCTTGTCGCCGGATTGCCTCAGCATTCTCTTGCACGCCGCGAACACGTCGCGCGGCCGCAGCCCTGTCAGGCAGGCCAGGTCGCGCGGACAATCGGATGCGAACTCCAGGTAGCATGGCCCGCAGATCATGCGCCGGCGTATCGCTACGGCCTGGCTGCCGAGCGGCGCCCACTCGGTAGCATCGACCACGCCGGAATGGATGCCGACCGTAGGCAGGCCCAGTGCGCCAGCCAGATGCTGCGGGCCGCTGTTGTTGCCCACGAACAGCACGCAGGCGCGCATGACAGCCGGCAGCTGGGCCAGCTTCACGCGGCCGACAAGCGATTCGACCGTGCCAGGCGTGGTGACCCGACGCAGGATGTCCTCGGCGATCGCCGCCTCTTCCGGCGCGCCTATCAGCATCACATGCAGTCCCTCGCCTACGAGCAGATCGATCAGGGCCGCGTAGTTCGCCACCGGCCACTGGCGCACCACGTTGCCGACGCCCGGATGCACGCAGACGACGGGCCGTGCCAGGAACGCGGGCGGCAGGCCGGCCAGCGCCGGCACTTCGGAGGGCGCCAGGGAAGGCGCATCTGCCGGGCTGTCCTCCGCGCGGCAGGCATCCTCGGTGGCGGAGACGAGCTGGACCAGGCGTTCGGAGACGTGGGCGCGCTTGGCGACGAGACGATGGTCACCCTCCCAGGCCAGCGCTACGTCGAGGAAAGGGAAGCGGTTGTCATGATCGTAGCCGGCAAGCAGGGCGGCGCCGGTGTGCGGCAGGACGGCGCGCGTCTCTGGCTGCATGCGCAGGTCGATCGCGATGTCGTAGCGCGCCGGCGCCAGCCGGGCGGCAAGCTCGCGGAACTCAGCGTCGCCTACGCCTTTCTGCCCCTGGCCGGAACGGGTGTGGAAGAAGTCGAACACCACGACCCCGCTTATCGCTGGCTCGTGGCGCGCAAGCTCGGCGGAGGCCGCCGGCGCAAGCAGGTCGATGGCGGCCGCGGGGAAGCGCCGCTTCAGGCTGCGTATCGCCGGCAGCGCGGTCAGGAAGTCGCCGATGTGGTCCAGCTTCACGGCGAGTATGCGGCGCACCGCGTCTGCCGGCGGCCCGCGCCTGCCGGCATGCAGCAGAACGGCCGGCTCGGAATCGGCGCCGTAATGGTCTGCGTCGAGCGCCAGGCGGGGGCTGCGATAGGGGTCGCCGGCGGAGAAGCGGGTGCGCCAGGCGCCGGCGAAGCGCTGCTCGTCGTAGCTGTCCTGCAGGGCAGCCCGGCTTGCCAGCTCGTGGTGGGTGAGAGTGGCATGCGGAGTGAACACCACACGCAGCCCGGCACGCCAGCTGCGCAGGCAGAAATCGAGGTCGTTGTTGACGACGCTGTGGGCTTCCTCGAAGCCGCCGAGCTGGGCGAAGACGCGCGCGCGCATCAGCTGGCAGGCGCCGGTGACCGAGATCACCTCGCGCGACACGCAGGCGAGGCCGAACGGGCCGGGGCTGGCGGCGGGGGCGAAGCGGAACGCGTGGCGCGCATGGGTGTCGGCCAGGTACTGGCCGCCATGCTGCACCGTGCCGTCTGGATAGAGCAGCCGCGCGCCCACCACGCCCACTTCGGTCCGCTGCGCGTGCTCCAACATCGCCTCCAGCCAGTCCGGCTGCCTGGTCTCGATGTCGTCGTTCAGGAAAAGCAGATACTCGCCCGTGGCGGCGCGCGCGCCGATGTTGTTGAAGCGCGACCAGTTGAACGCGCCGGGCATGTCGATCACCACGTCCGCCTGGCGGCGCAACCAGGCGCGCAGGCGCGTCTCGCGCACCGGCGTGTTGTCCAGGATGACGATCTCCAGATCCCGGCCGCCGGCCAAGGTGGGCGCACTAGTGGCGCGCAGGGTCTTGATGACCGTGCGCACCAGGCCGCCTGCGCCGCAGGTGGGAATGATGACGGAGATGCGCCCCGCCACCGTGCCGCGTGGCCGCCGCGTGCCGGGTGGTGCCCGCCCGGCAATCTGCCGGCGCGCGCGCCACGTACCTGCAATGCGGCCAGGCTCCACCTGCCCGGCTACCCCGTCCTGCGCCAGCGCCTGTGCCAGGGCCGCCTGTTCCTGCTCCGCCGTGTCGCCGTAGGGTCCTCGTTCGCACAGCACGCGCGGCACGTGGCCGATCCTGGCAGCATGGCGCGTCAGGGTCAGCACGGCTTCGTAATCCGGCATGCTTGCCAGCGCCCCGGCGGTGAGCCCGGCGCGTGCGGCAAGCGCGGCCGACGCGCACCACGGCCGGCCGACATAGTTCATCGAGAGAAGCAGCTCCGGTGACCAATCCGGCTTGAAGAACGGCTGCCGCCTGCCCTGCCCGGGGTCGTCCCGCAGCTCGTCCGCATAGAGGAAATCCGCCTGGCTGTCCGCAGCGCTTTCGCAGGCAAGTTCCAGCAGCGCGTCGGCGCCCAGGACGTCAACGGCGCGCAGCCGCACCAGGAACGCCGGGGCGGCTGCGCCCGCTTTCCTGCCCGCCTCCTTGGCGGCCAGCGCGCGGCGAGGCTCGGCGCCCGCCTTTGTCAGGCGCACACGCCCGGCCGGGTCTTCGGCCCAGGCAAGCCCGCGTGCCGCCTTCAGCGCGGCGGTGTCCGCAAGCGGCACCGTCGCCGTCCAGTGCCGGTAGGCCTGGCCTTGCAGGCTCCTCACCGTTGCCCCGAGTGCCGCCAGATTGGCGTCCGACCCACCCGCGACCACGACCTCGAAGCGTGGGTGGTGGTCATGACGGCGCAGCAGGCCCAGGCCGAAGGCGGTCTCCGCAGGCGGTACGCCCGTACGTATGGTGCCTTCCGGCGGCAACGCGTCATAGCGTTCGACGGTGAGCTTGAAGGTGCGCTCCAGCGTGCCGACCGGCGGTGCGGCGGGATCCTCGACGGCAGCGCGCGCCACCACGCGTATGCGGTGCACGCCTTCCGGCAGGCTGCCGGGCGGCAGCACCAGGGCGTAGCCGGCCAGCAGCGACCCCTTGTACTCCGGAAACGCCGCGCTGATGTCCTCGCGCCGCATGCCGAGATGGGCGTGGCCGAGCAGCCGCTCGTCGCAGAACACCGACACCTGGTCGATCCCGCCGCGCGAGGCGGCCCAGCCGGCGATCGTCAGCGCCCCGCGTACCGGCTCGCGCGCCTCGGTTCCGGCAAGGCTGGGCCTGTCCACCTCCAGCCGCATGCCTGGCGGCGCGGAACGCACCGGCGTTGCTTCTGCCTCGGCGATGACGGGCGCCTCGGCCGGCTTGCGCGCGGCCGCCTGCGCCTCCGCTACGAGCGGCGCTTCCAGCGTGCGCTGCGCCCCGCCGGACGCCTGGATGTGCAGGCTGAGCCGGTGCACGCCACGCCTGGGCCTGCGCGGCAGGACGTAGCCGAAGGCGAAGCCGGCGCCGGCAGCTTCAAGCTCGGAGGCGAACTGCCTGGCTGCGTCCGGCGCGGGCCGGCCCAGCTCGGCCTGGCCGAGCGAGATGCCGTCGAGCTCGACCGCGATCTGTGCGATGCCACCTGGGGCCCAGGCCCAGCCTTCCAGGCGCAGCGTGCCATCGGTATCCAGCGTGGTCCTGGTCGCGGCGCATTCGACAGCATGCTCGCCAGAAGGCGCCTGGCTTGGCGCCATGGTAACGGGCGGCAGGCTGACGGGAACGATCGTCTGCCTCGTATGGCCGGCGTTGTCGCTGGCCTGTATGCGCACGAAACCAGGGCCGGCTGGCGCCTCGTCGGCCAATTGCTGGGCGAGCACGAAGCCGGACAGGCCCGCATTGGCGTAATTCGGATGCGTGCTGGCGATGTCGGGCCGCGGCAGGCCGTGACGCGCCTCACCCAGCGGCGTCTCGCCAAGCGAGACGGTGATCGCCTGCATCTTCTCTGCGCTGACCGCCCAGCCGCGCACGCGCAGCATGCGCGTAGGATCGACGACGGCCTCCTCCACCGACAGCCGGATCGGCCAGGCAGCTTCGGCGGGGCCGGAGGCGGCCGGGCCAACCGGCGCTGTTTGCGGGGTAGGCGCGTGCAGGCGGACCCCCTTCTGCCCTGTCTGGCCGTCCGTGCTTCGCACAGTCACCAGCAACTGGCCGGCAAGCTCCTGCGCATCCTCCGGCACCTCCGCGGAGAAGCTGAAGCCGCAATGGTCGACGTGGCGATAGTGCGGAAAGCTACGCGCCACGTCAGGCCTGGGCAGGCCGTAGCGCGCGTGGGTCAGCAGCTTGCCATCCAGGTGCACGGAGACTTCGGCGATGTCGGCCGGCGCGATCGCCCAACCGTTGCCATGCACCAGCGCGCCTGGCCGGATGCGCTCGCCCGGCTTCGGCTGCTCGATGTTGACCAGGACGAAGCCCGCCGCCTGGGAAGCCGGCCCGTTTGGCGCGGCGGACGCGCGGGCGGGCGCCGTCGGCAGGCCAGGAATCGCCACCAGCGTGCGCAGCCACTCGGCCCAGCTCGTGGCCGCCCGCAGCACGGCTTCGGCGCGCGGCTGCACGCCCAGCAAGCCGAACAGCCAGTCCAGCTGCTCGACGCTGGGGGCGGCGGAAAAGCTCTCATGTGGCACGGCGCGGCCCGCGGCAAGCTTGTCCAGCACCGCGCTCTGGAACTCGCCTGAGCCCATGAGCGCGCGCAGAAAGGCGCCGACCGGGCTGTTCTTGGCATCGGCGATGACGAAGGAGCTTTCCGGGTCCCGCCCCAGGAAGAGCTGGTAGCCCATGAGCACGTCGCGGTCCGTGCCGCCGGCGTCGGCTGCTGGCGTGAACACGGCGCCTGGCTGCGTGGTCGGCTCGATGATCAGATCTTCGCCGGGGCGGAAGCCGCCTTTTGCCCGTGTTGCCGCCAACTGCCTTGGTTCCTGTCTTGCCTGGCTTTCATAAGGGGGGGAAGGAAGTAAGCAAGGCCTTCTTTTTTGAAAAAAAGAGGCAAAAAAACTTTTGTTCCCACGCCGTTAGAACCGCACGGCCTGGCCGCGAGGCATCCGGCTGTTTCGATAGGCTAGCGACAGCGGAGAAAAAGTTTTTTGCTTCTTCTTTCGAAGAAAAAGGCCTTGCTTCATACCATTTGACGCGGCACGCCAGTCCGCGCAAAACGCGGCTTTTACGGCCAGGGTTCAGAAGACGTCCATGCGTGGCGGCCATATCGACTCGATTACCCGGGTTTCTGTCTCCGGCTGGGCTGCCGACGCTGCCGATCCCGACGCCCAGCTGGAGCTACGCGTGACGGTGAACGGCCAGGAAGCCGGGCGCGCGTTCGCCGAGCGGCCGCGGCGCGACTTGGCCGCCCTGGGCAAATACGGAAACGGCGCGCACGGCTTCCTGTTCACCTTCCCCACACCCTTGTCCGCTTTCCAGAACCACAGCATCAGGATCAGCTACCTGGACGGCGCTGCGGTGCCTGGTGGCGACCGCCTGCTGGAAGGCGACGTCCATGCAGCATCCGAGGTTGAGCAGCCCTCGCCCATTCTGGTGACGGCACCCGGGCGTTCCGGCACCACCTACCTCATGAGCTGCCTGGCCGCTTCGCCACAGATCGTGGTGGCCGAGCTGATACCCTATGAGGTAAGGCTACTGTCCTATTATGCGGCGGCGTTCGCCGTGCTGACCGCGCCGGCCGACCTCGAACGCTCGACGCATCCGGACCACCTTGAGGGTGACGGCTTCCACATCGGCTTCAACCCGTTCACCGGGACGCAATACGCGCAAGCCTTCCGCAAGCAGGCCAGCCTGCGCCAGTTCAACGAGGATTGGGCGCCGGCGCGGCTGGGCGCGGCGGTGGCCGACACCGTGCGCCAATATTACCGCCTGCTGGCGGCCGACAAGGACAAGGGCGAAGTTCGGTTCTTCGCCGAGAAGAACAACAACCTGCACCGGCCTACCCGCCTGTTCGTGCGCCGCGTCTTCCCCGGCATGCGCGAGGTGGTGATCGTGCGCGACCCGCGCGACGTGATGTGCTCGCACGTCGCCTATTTCGAATCGAGCCAGGACAAGGCGTTCGCGCAACTGAGCCATAGCTGCCGCCAGTTGACAGAGATCCAGGCCGGAGCTGAGGCCGATATATGCGTCATCCGCTACGAGGACATGATACGCGGGGACGCTGCGACGTATGCCAAACTGGGGGTGTTCCTGCAGGCCGAGATAGCTCCTGTGCGTAAGGAAGCCGGTGAGCGCATGTTCGCCCAGCACGCGACGAGCGGCTCGCCCGAAGCTTCCATCGGCCGCTGGCGAACCGACCTGCCCGCAAGCCTGCGCGCGCAATGCACCGAAACCTGGGGCGGGTTCCTGGCCCTGTTCGGCTACGACGCAACCTGATCGGGCTCGCGGCTGGTTTGCATCCACCCAACCCGCCGGGCACGATACGGCGGGACAACTCCACCGAGGTCGCTTTGCTCTCCGCGCTGTTCGCCAAGGATTTCAACGCCTACTTCTCCGCCGTGGGTGCGGGCGCCCCGCTCTGGCTGTTCGTGCACGTCCCCAAGACCGCCGGAAGCTCGATGACGGCGGAGGCCGAAAGCATCCTCCAGCCATCCTTCAACATCGACATCGACCACACCGACAGCACCCGGACCTACCAGGCAAAGTTCGATGCCGCGGTGCAGGCATTCGTGGCCAGGCACGCCGAGCGGCACTACCGTTTCTGCACCGGCCACATAAACGCACGGCAGGTGGAGATGATACGCGCCGGCATTCCGGACGTGCGCTGCTTCACCATGCTGCGCCAACCGATCACGCGGCTGGTCAGCGACTACCGCTACCAGCGTTCCTCGATGAATACGGCGCAGGCGCAGTTCATCGCCAACACACCGAGCTTCGAGGCTTACGTGGCAAGGCCGCACGTTCACAACAAAATCTCGCTGAACCTGGCGCCGCGCGAGATGGTGCTGGCCGGCGACGTGGCAGGCTGCGTCGATTACATCACCAACGCTTACGCGTTTGTGGGCCTGCAGGAGATGTATCCGCTGAGCCTGCGCGCGCTGACCACGCTGATGGGCGAGGCGCGCACGCCGGAGGCCAAGGTGCGGGTGAACAAGAACGACAGCGACCAGGTCGAGCTCTCGCCGGAGTTGGAGCAGGAACTGCGCACCAAGAATGCCGTCGACATCGGCGTGTTCCAGGCCTTCCTGGCGCGATATCGCGATATACGCGAAGACCTGATCCAGTTCATGCGCAAAATGCCCCAGCCGCAAGACGCAAAACAGGCCTAAATCCAGCGCTCCGCGACAGCGCAAGCAAAAGCTTTCTGCTTCTTTTCTTTAGAAGACTTCGCCTCATAGAGAACCCGAATTCTTAGATCCGCCTTGTGAGCTGACCATCGAAGGAAGCAAGGAAGGCCTTCTTTTTCGAGAAAAAGAAGCAAAAAGCTTTTGCGAGCGCTGTCGCGGACCTTTCCACAAGGCCGCGACAGCGGAGTCAAAAGTTTTTTGGTTCTTTTTTCCAAAAAAGAACTGCTTGCCTTGCTTACTTCAGGTAATCGCGGAAGCAAAGTACAGAAGGGCTTGGTTACTCCGCCTCAGGCAGAGGATCGATCCGGTCCAGATAAGCCGTGAGCGCCTCGAACGCGGCACGGAACCGAGCGGCAAACACATCGTAGATCGCCAGATCCAAAGCGTTGCGCGCCCGTATTCGCGCCTCCAGGTCGGGCGGCAGATCGACGGCGGTCTCCGGCGTGGGCGTGTTCACGCGGCGGAACACCGCGGGTCGCCGCGGCGCGCCGGCCAGCGTGGTCAGCAGCCGCAACGACAGCGCGTACTCTTCTTGTATGCCGACAAAGGCGTAGCTGGCCATGACGTGGCCGATCGCGGCCTGGGTGTCGTTACGCAGATCCGCGGGCACGAGGTGGGCAGCGGCCTTGTTCCACTCGCCTGGCAGATCAAGGTAGGTTTCGATAGTCGGATGCGCCAGCCTGAAGTGTTCGTGGCCTGGATGCATGGTGGAGCACTGGTAACGGTAGTCCGACACGAAGCGGGAGACTGGGTCGCGCAGCAATGTGACCGGGCGAACATCCGGCAGCGCCTCGGCTATGCGCGTGACATGCGGCGCGGTGATGTGGCCGGTGCAGTAACGATACCGGCGCGCCTCGCCCAGCTTGATGAAGCGCTCGACCGCCTCTTCCATCAGCTCGCTAAACGGCCGGCGGTCGAGTTGCGTGTAATCGACGAAGATGTGGTGGCCTGGGGACAGGATCGGCTGCAACTCGCCGTTCAGCGAGCTTCCCGCCGTCTTGGGCACGTGTACGAACAGCCAAAGCGCCGTTCGGCTGAGCATCTCGTCGAAGTAGTGCTGGAAGTCGGCCTCGTAGAGGCTGCCAAGAATCACGTGGACCAGTCTCCCCGGCCACGTGAGTCCATGCGGGATATGTTCCGCCACCAGTGTGCCGCCGAACACATTGCGACGAGATGCGGATTTTTAAGTGCAATCTTCTCGCAGGAAACGTCCAGAGACGTGACGGGCGGCTTTCCTGGACTACCAGGCGGCTACGGCGGGCGCCAGCAGCCCCAGCAGCGCCAGCACGCCGCCTGCCAGGCCCAGCAACGCCCCGCCCCAGACCAGCATGACGGAGCCGGTGATCACCGACGCCGTGGTCAGCACGATGCCGAGCTGCAGGGCGGCGGCCGCGTTGTCGAAAGCTTCCAGCCGCTCGTGGGCGGCGTCGCGCACCTCCTCCAGATGCTTGGCGCGGTCGGCTAGCGCCTGCTTGCCGCTTTTGGGGTCCGTCTCGAAGCGCGCGATGTCTGCCGCGAAACGCGCCTGTATGGTGACGGCATCGCCGGCCGCGCTGGCGGGCAGCAGGGCGGCGATCTGGGCCAGGTCCTTCGTCTCGTTCGCGCGCGTGGATTTGGCCTGGTACTCGGCCCACACGTCGGCGGCGGATACCGCGCTGTCGGACATGCGGGTCTGCGCGTGCTGCGCCCCCTGCTCGCAGAAGGCCAGGGCCGCCGCCAGCACGGCGATCAGCAGGGCGGTGTGACGCCGGCCGCCATGGGCCGCCTCCTCGGCGTGCTCGTGGGTCTCCAAGGTTTCGCCCATGCTGCTGCCCCGTGCTGTTCAGGCGGCGAGGATGCCGAGCGCCTCTGCCACCGCGACTCGCCCGTCATAGAGGGCACGCCCGACGATGACGCCGGCGATGCGGCTGTTCAAGCCGTCCGCGGACGAAGCGGCATTACGCAACGCCCGCAGGTCTTCAGCCGAACCGATGCCGCCGCTGGCGATGACGGGGGTGCGGAGCTGGCCCGCCAGCTCGATCGTCTGCGCGATGTTGACGCCTTCCAGCATGCCGTCGCGTGCGATGTCCGTGTAGATGATGGCGGCAACCCCGGCATCCTCGAAGCGGCGGGCCAGGTCAGGCGCGCGCAGGGTGGACGTGTCCGCCCAGCCTTCCGTGGCCACGAAGCCGTCCCTCGCGTCGATCCCCACCACGATGCGGTCTGGAAAACTGCGGCAGGCCTGGTGGACGAGTATCGGGTTTTTCACCGCGGCCGAGCCTAGGATCACCCGCGCCACGCCTGCCTGCAGCCAGCGTTCGATGCCGGCGAGATCGCGTATGCCGCCGCCGAGCTGGACGGGGATGGTGGCTGCCGCGAGGATGGCTGACACCGCGTCCTCGTTGACCGGACGTCCGGCGAAGGCACCGTTCAGGTCTACCACGTGGAGCCAGGCGGCGCCGGCGTCCTGGAAGGCGCGCGCCTGTCTTGCGGGGTCGGTTTCGTAGATGGTGGCGTCTTCCAGCTCGCCGCGGCGCAGGCGTACGCAGGCGCCGTCCTTCAGGTCTATCGCGGGGTATAAAATCATAAGTAAGCAAGCAGTCCTTTTTTGAAAAAAAGGACCAAAAAACTTTTGCTCCCTGTCGGCGGTCTATCCAGCTGGCACCCGACAGGGAGGAAAAGTTTTTTGCTTCTTCTTTTCAAAAAAGAAGGCCTTTCTCCCTTACCCCGCATCGGCTTTCCGCAAAGCCTTGGTATAATAGAAGCCCTTCAGGATCTTGCCCTTCACCCGCGCATACTCAGGATGCACTCCCCAACACGTGTAACCCAGCGACTCGTACAACGCGATCGCCGCCGTCTGCGTCTCGCGCACATCCAGGTTCAGCACGCGGAAGTTCAGCGCGCGGGCACGGTCCTCGATCTTCAGCGTCATCAGTCGCGCCAGGCCCTGGCCGCGTGCGAACGGCGCGACGAAAGCGTGCATCAGCCAGGCCGAGAAAGATTGCGCCTCGTTGTTGCGGGGCGGCCGGACGAGCTGGGCGGAGCCGGTGATGATGCCGTCCGCGCGGCCGACAAACAGCTCGCGCTCAGGCACCAGCATCACGCCGCGGAAGTAGCGCTCCAGCGCCTGCTGGCCTGGCGGACTTACCCAGCCGAAGCCGCCGCCATCCAATATTCCGGCATTTGTGGCCTCGCACAGCGCGTGCAGGTCGTCATCGTGCAACTCGGTCACGTGCTCCACCAGCAAGGCGGGCGCCTGGGTCTGTGCCGGGGGCTGGTTCATGCGGGGGTCCAGCGGAGGAAATTGGCGAGGATACGCAAGCCCACCTCCTGACTCTTCTCGACGTGGAACTGCGTGCCGGCCCGGTTGCCGCGCGCCACCAGCGCAGGCACCTGGCTACCATACGACGTTGTTGCAACGATGTCCTCGGCAGCGTAGCCCCGCAAGCCGTAGCTGTGCACGAAATATACGTGGTCACCGGGATCCACCCCATCCAGCAACGGGTGTGCGCCGGGTGTGAAATCCAGGCCGTTCCAGCCCATGTGCGGCAGGCGCAGGCCGGGTGCGGGCAGCGGCGCCACCTCGCCTTGCAGCCAGCCGAAACCTGGCGTGGTGGCATGCTCTAGCCCGCGCTCCGCCATAAGCTGCATGCCTACGCATATGCCGAGGAACGGAGCGCCGTCGCCCACGCGGCGGTCCAGCGCCGATCGAAGCCCCGGCACGCGTGCCAAGCCTTGCACGCACGCGGCAAACGCGCCCTGGCCCGGCAGGACGATGCGGTCCGATGCCAGCACGGCGGCCGGATCCGCGGTGATCTCGACGTTTGCCTGGAGGCCAGCGAGCTCCGCCGACCTGGCAAGCGCGCGGGCGGCGGAGGCGAGGTTGCCGCTGCCGCAATCGACCACGCAGACGCGCATCATGCGGTGGCGCATTCCAAAGAAAGCAAGCAGTCCTTTTTTGAAAAAAAAGACCAAAAAACTTTTACTCCTTGTCGGCGGCTCTCCGGATAGGTCCGCGACAGCGGAGTCAGAAGTTTTTTGCTTCTTTTTTTCAAAAAAGAAGGCCTTGCTTCCCTCTCCAACGGTCAGACAGCGCCCGCAATAAGATCCGACCGCGCATCCAGCAGCCGCGCAAGCGCCTGGTCCACGTCGGAACCTACCACTACGGGACCGCGCGCGAAGCCGCGCTGATCAAGGCTCCAGCGCAGAAGGTCAGGGCAGAGGAGGCCCTGCAGCACGGCCAGCCCGGCCAGGGGCGCCAGCGTGCCGGACCAGCGGCAGAGTGCCAGCGTCAGCAGGAAGGCGGCCATGGTCAGGCCTGCCGCAACCCAGGCGCGGCCCAGGGCCAGCCAGATGGCGCCGAACCAGAAGGCAGCGCCGGAAAAGCCTTCGCGCACGAGCAGCGGCGGCCGGCCAGGCCGCAAATGGGTGGTGAACAGCTTCACAGCGCGCCCTTTGTAGATGGGATGGCGTCGTTCTGCCGCAGATCGGCGGCCACCGCCATGCGCAGCGCGCGCGCCACCGCCTTGAAGCACGCCTCTGCCACGTGGTGGGCGTTGCTGCCTGCGCGGCGCGTCACGTGCAGGGTGATCAGCGCGTTGCCGGCCAGCGCACGGAAGAACTCCTCGACGAGCTGGGTGTCCATCGTGCCCAGCATCGGCCGCTCGAACGGCACCGACCAGGCGACATGCGCGCGGCCTGAGATGTCGATCGCGGCCTCCGCCAGCGCCTCGTCCATAGGCACCAGTGCCTGGCCGAAGCGGGAGATGCCGCGCTTCTCGCCCAGCGCCCGATGTATCGCCTGGCCCAGCACGATGCCTACGTCCTCGACCGTATGGTGGGAGTCGATGTGCAAATCGCCTTGTGCCCGGATCGTGAGGTCGAACAGGGCGTGGCGGGCGAAAGCGGTCAGCATGTGGTCGAAGAAGCCTACGCCGGTGGCGATGGTGGAGGCGCCCGTGCCGTCCAGGTCCAGCGTCAGGGTAATGTCTGTTTCTTTGGTGGTGCGGGTGACGGTTGCTATGCGGCTCATTCTGGGCGGTCTAGCGCGGGTTGTCAGGGGAAGGAAGAAAGGCCTTCTTTTTTGGAAGAAAGAAGCAAAAAACCTTTGCTTCCCCGTCGTTCGGTTGCTTCGGCGTTCTTGTCACGCAACTGGCTGTTTCGGGATTTAGCGCGGGCTTACGCTGAACAGCAGCTTGATCCATCTACGGTCGAAGAGAGCGATCGGGTATGCCACCGCGCAGGCCATCGCCAGCATCGCCACGTAGAACGCAGGCAGCCAGACAAGCCTGACGCCGTTGGGGAACAAGGCAAGACACGTCCATGTTCCTAGCGAAAGCAACGCGAAGAAATGCGTCAGATAGAGCGGAAAGGACAAATGCCCCAGCGTGCGGAACAACCGCGTCCGCAGTATTCCCTGCACCGGCGCGCAATACAGGGCAATCGCCAGCATGCACGCACCGGCAGCACACTCGGCAACAGCCCAAGCGTAGTTACGTTGCCGTATCGGTATCAGACCGGCCCATCGCCATGCGCCTGCAGCGTGCTCGATGTTCCAGGACATGACGAAGGCGGCGCCGCAGAACAGCAGGGCGGCGGCGAACGGTGAGATGCTTAGCCTGCTTCCGTAACGCAAATGGCCCGCGGCACCCGCCACGCCGATCGGGAACCCGACCAGCCAGATGCTTTGCCATACGGCAGCACCGGCGAGCAGGCAGGCGCAGGCCAGTCTAACAACGTACGGCACTGGTAGCAGAACGAGAAAGGCGAGCGCGAAAGCCACCGCGCTGCCGAGCAGCTCCCACTTCATGGTCCACAGGACGGGGTTGTGGTCCGAGACACCCAGGAAGAACGTGCCGAACGCGGCCTCGCGCAGCACCGGCCAGGCTGCGTCGTTATGCATCTGGCTGCCCCAGAACAGGTCCAGCGGGAAAAGCTTGCCGGTGCGCGTGCCGATCCAGCTTACGCCGGGAAAGCCGCCGGTCACCGCGAGCGCTACGGAAAGCAGGCCGGCGATGACGACCGGGCCGGCCAAGCGCGGATAGCGTCGGAGGATCGGCCCGCCGAGACGGCCGGCGCGCCCCGCCCGCAGCGGCGCCAGCGTGAGCACGAAGCCCGACAGCACGAAGAACAGCAGGACGGCGGCACCACCATTCGCGATGCCGTATAACGGTGTGCCGCTCAGCCAAGCCAGCACGTCCCCGCGCACCCCGCCGAGGAAATGCAAGTTGAACACGACGACCGCGGCGATGCCGCGCACCGCGTCCAGCTCGGTCAGCTTGCCGCCGGACGCGCCGGCTTCCGGCGTTCGCTGCGGCACCAGCCGCGTGTCAGCCTGCGCCGACATCTTCGGCCAGCACGGCTTCTATCGGTATGTCGGCGGCCTGCGCCAGTTCATCGTAAACCGGGCCGAAATCGGTGTGGGCGGTGGCGTCCAGCAGCGCCTGCAGCGAGGGGATGACGAAATACACCGCCTGCACGTCGTCTATTTTGTAGGGCGTGCGCATGACGCGCTGGAGGTTGAAGGCCAGGCGGTGCGGCCGGGAATCCTCCAGCGCGTAGCGGGATTCGGTGGCGGATGACACGATGCCGGCGCCGTAGATGCGCAAGCCCGCCTCGGTCTGCAGGAGGCCGAACTCCACCGTGTACCAGTAGAGCCGGGCCAGATTGTGCAGCCGCCCCAGCCCCTGCGCGCGCAGCGCCCGCACCGAGAGCGCATCCGCGCGCTTCG
>CAXTJZ010000009.1:0-34647 GCA_964244695.1 uncultured Acetobacteraceae bacterium | reverse complement strand
GATACATGCTCAAGCACGCAGCAGCCCTGGTTCAAGGTGCATAACACCCTCTAGAGCGCACGCCCATTGTGTCAGGCAGGGCTCAAGGCGAGACCGGTCTACCGTTGCAGTAACTCTGGCGGCAGCTTTCAAGTTGATCCAGTTATGGCCTACCTGCTTCCACAAGCTGAGTTAAGAGCGAAGAGTTTGCCTGGCATGATGGCATTGCTGTTTGATGAGGCCATGAGCTTTGGCAAGTGCTTTATTGCTACCGATGGACAAGCGTGTACACTTTGGCAGGAGCCGGACGCGCCCAAACAATCCTTCTCAACCAGAGCAGCAAACGGCCTCTCCTGGTTTGGATTGCCCTGGAGGACGCCGGGCGCCATCAACGACATCGCGATAATCGGAGCGGGTTGCTACCTTGATCCAAAAGCCGGCTCGGCGGGACCAAGCGGCAGTGCCGAGGCGAATACAAAAATTGCCCGCGCGCACCGCATTGTCGAAAACATGCGGCGTGGCCTGTCGCCGGAAGATGCCGGCATGGATACGTTGCGTCACCTCGCAAGCCGCTCGCACTTCGATTTATCAAGATCGTATTCTATATACTGCGTAATGACGCCGCCTATGGCTGTGTTTCTCTTTGGCATGGCGATCGCACCGGTCACGTCCGGACGTTCACGATCCATGGCGGCGTGAGACGTTCGGAAGACTGCCTTCCCTGTTTGATGACAGCCAGGTTACTGGCGCTTGAAGGAAGACAGGCGCTGCTGGCCAGGCTCACTGCCGGACTTGGTTTGCCCGCGAAAAACGGCCTTTCTGCACGTCTCGTCATAAGAACAAGCGCTTGCTTGCATTATCGGCGTGCCGCTGCAACAACGATCTCACGAGTTATTCGGAGAGTTCACGCAGTGAGCAGAGTTGCACAAACCATACGCATACGCGCCGTCCTACTGGCCTGCAGCGCTGCGGTTGTCGCAGCGTCGGCGAATGCACGCGCCACACCGCCCAACCGCACCGACCTCGGGCCGCTCGATCCTGCAACGCAGATCTCCGCGACGATCTGGCTGAAACCAGCCAACGAGGCCGCATTCGACGCAGCCGTCTCCGCGCGTATGAATCCCGCGTCGCCCCTATACCACCACTGGATGAGCCCCGCCGAGGTCGCGTCCTACAGCCAAGGCACGCAGCAGATCAACGAGCTCTCAGCCGCGCTGCAGGCAGCCGGCGTGGAGGTTACGGGCCGGGAGGCAGACGGCGCGGCGCTGCACGTCAGCGCCGCGGCGAGCGTGATGTCGCGCGCCTTCGCTACCCAGTTTCACGCCGTGGCAATCGCCGGCAGGCCGGCACATGTCAACCTGTCCGAGCCGCACTTCGCTGGTGCTGGGGCCGAGCTGATCGCCGGCGTCACCGGTTTTTCCAACGTGCCGATGCAGCCGCTGGTCCGCCGGCAGATCGATCCGGCCACCTTTCGGCCGGCCACGCCGGTTCCGGTGGCAGGCGTGCTGAACCCCTACACAATCTTCACCGACAACTGTTTCCAGGCCGCGCAGAGAACGACGCTGGTGCAATTCGTGCCCGGCGGCAACTCGATAGATGAAGTCGCGTCCGGGCCGAAATACACCACGCGCAACCTCCCCAAGAAGCCGTTCAAGAATTGCGGCTACACGCCGGCCGAACTCGCCACACATTACGGGCTGCCAGCCGTCTACGCCCGCGGCCTGCGTGGCGCAGGCCAGACGATCGTCATTGTGGACGCCTACGGCTCACCCACCATCACGAGCGACGCCAACACGTTCTCCACGCTGATGGGCCTGCCAGCGCTAGGCGCCGCCAACTTTCAGGTGATCTATCCGGACGGGCCGCCGGCCGCCTCGCCCTACACCACGGACTGGCCGCTCGAAGTGGCCCTCGATGTGGAATGGGCGCACGCCATCGCGCCGGCAGCAAAGATCGTGCTCGTGGTAGCGCCGAGCGACGCCGACGCGG
This sequence comes from uncultured Acetobacteraceae bacterium, assembly GCA_964244695.1. GTDB lineage: Bacteria > Pseudomonadota > Alphaproteobacteria > Acetobacterales > Acetobacteraceae > BOG-908. The sequence continues at coordinate 32,679 of CAXTJZ010000009.1, read as the reverse complement.
AACTCGCCTTTGCGATGAACTACGCGGCCTCCCACCACCTGGGCGACGTGATGTCCAACAGCTTCGGCGAGTCCGAGGCGGCGACGGGCCCCGAAGTGGCCCGAGCCTACAACGCGGTCATCCGGCGCGCCGCGGCGCAGGGCATTGCGGTGAACGTGGCGTCCGGCGACGACGGCGATTTCGGGCTCGGCACGCCGGTGGGCGCGGCCTCGATCCCGGCCGACTCGCCGTTCGCCACCGCGGTCGGCGGCACCTCGCTCGGTGTGCCGAGCGACAACGGGCCGGTCGACTCCGTTTGGGGGATCGACGCCACGTTCCTGGGCGCCTTGAACGAGGTGGCCGCCCCGCCGACGCTGGGCGGCTTCGTGCAAGGCAGCGGCGGCGGCCAGAGCCTGGTATTGGAAAAGCCGCTCTGGCAGGCGCGCGCGGGCCTGCCGGGCGTAGGACGCCGACTGCCGGATGTATCGATGATCGCCGACCCGCAGACCGGCGGCATCATCGTGGCCGACAACGGCAGCGGCACGGCAGCGGTGTTGACGACCGTGGGCGGCACCAGCCTGGCAACCCCGGTGTTCTCCGCCGTTTGGGCACTTGCGCAACAGGCGGCGGCGGGCCCGCTGGGCCAGGCGGGGCCGGTGGTCGCAAATATGCTGGCCGCCGCACTGACCGACATCGTGCCGGTCCAGGCGACGGTCTCGAACCTCTCCGCCCGCATTACCCAGGCCGGCAGCACCACCAGCTACACGCCAGCCGAGCTGCTGGGCCTGACTGCGACGCAGCCCAACGGGTTCGTGGGGGTGCTCGCAATAGTATCGGGCGGCGGCCCTTACGAGGTGCTCGACCTCGGCTTCGGCGCGGATTCCTCGCTGATGACGGCACCCGGCTGGGACACGGCTACGGGCTGGGGCGAACCGAACGGCCTGGCGTTCATCGAGGCGGCGAAGGCAGCGAAGTAGGTCTGCGTTCGCAACGCGCCCCGCGTGATACAACGCCCAGCGGAACCGGCACGTCCAGCCTGACGGCGCCGGTGTTTGCAGGTACGCTTTGGTCACGCGGTTAAGGCCGTGGTGACTTTATTTTAGGAAGAGAAGTAAGAAATCGGTGTTACTGCGCTGTTCAGGCGGAACGATCCATCCGCAGCACACGGACGTTGGAGCAGCGTCAGAAGTAACCGGATGCGTATCGGGATCGCCTTGTAGGCCGGGGTATGGCTCTGCGGATCGCGCGCATACAGCGGCGTCAGCGGGTTGGTCTCGGGGTAGTAGGCGCCGCAGCAGCCGTCAGGCAGGTCGTAAGGCACAACCTTGAAGCCGTTCAAGATGCGCTGCACCCCGTCTGTCGAGATGGTCTGCGGCGCCACGCGCTCATCGGCCACCAAACCGTGCCGCTGCATCTCGGCCGGGTTGATGAACACCACCATGCGCTGTCCGGACACGCCGCGGTAGCGGTCCGAAAGGCTGTAGAGCGTGGTGTTGTATTGATCGTGGCTGCGCATGGTGGTCAGCCATAGCGCCTCCGGGTCGTGGCCCCTCGGGTCCTCCTCGATCCCCTCATAGACCGCGAACTCTGCCTTGCCCGATTTTGTGGCCCAGATGCGTTCGCGCGCCAGCGAAGTCAGGTAGAACCCACCCGGCACGCCGATGTGGGCGTTGTATCCGCCGAAAATCGGGAACACGCGTTCGATCTCGTTGCGGATAAGCGCGTAGTCGCCGGTCAGCTTGTCTCAGTCGAGCGGGGAGGCCGCGCCCAGCGTCGCCCGCGCGATGCCGGCCACGATGGCGGTCTCGCTGCGCAGGTGCTCTGAGGCGGGCGGCCGCCTGCCGGTAGAGGCGTGCACCATCGACATCGAGTCCTCGACGGTGATGGCCTGTGGGCCCGTGGCCTGCGTGTCGACCTCGCTGCGGACCAGGCAGGGCAGGATGAACGACTGCCTGCCATGCACCAGGTACCCGCGGTTGAGCTTGGTGCTGATCGTGACGGTCAGGTCCAACGACCGGAACGCGCGCGCCGTCGCCTCGGTGTCGGGGGCGGCCACAGCGAAGTTACCGCCCAGGGCTATGAACACCTTGGCCTCTCCGCGCAGCATCGCCTCGATGGCCAGGACCACGTCGTGGCCGTGCGCGCGCGGCGGCTTGAAGCCGAAGGCGGCGCCAAGGCTTTTCGAGGATTCCGGCGTGGGCTTTTCGGTGATGCCGACGGTGCAGTGATCACCGTGCGCGTCGCAGCCGCGACCGCCTTGGCCGTGGCCAGGAACTGCAGCGCGATCTTCTTGCCGGGCGCCTGGGGCAGGGTCAAGGTCGCGGTCAGGCCCGGCTTGAGGGCGTCCGAGAAGTTCTGCGGGACCGACACGAAGATGCGCATCCTGTGCACGTCGGCCACCTCGAACAACGGTTGCGCCGTACCGCGCTGCGACGTGTTGCCGCCGTCCGCCGTGACGTAGTCGCCGATGTTGACGTTACGGGCAGTCACCACGCCGCTAAACGGGGCGACCAGCCTCTTGAATGGTCTGAACCCGGTAAGTGTTAGTAAAGGTTTAAGCATAGCCCGTTACAATTAGCTGACCAGAACCATTCCGAAGGCATGCTGCTTGCGTGTGTTGCCCAGCCCGGTTCGTCTTCCGCGCGACAGGTTCGATTGGGCGAGGCTTGTCCATGTCGCCGTTATTTTCCTGAGCCTTGCCGGTTTCGTTGCTCTCTGGCAAGCCGAGGCCGCCAATCTGCTTGCGCTGGCGGAGAAGTCCGTCGTTGATGCACGCATATCGATGGCAGCGGTCGTAAAAGCGGCTGCCGATCACGTTGCTATGCTGCGGGCAGCGGCCGAGATGAGCCTCGCCGAACCTGTGGCGTCATCATTCGACAGCACTGTCTTTGTCGCCGCCCCGGACAAAGGGGGTTTCGTGAACGCCCGTGCGGGGCCGCAATCGGCGCCCTGGATCGCGCTGGGTGGCGTGCTGCCGGAGGCCGGCTCCTCACGCGCGGCCGAGCTATCGGCCGCGGCCAGCCTCACGTCGCTGTTCCGGCGTGTGCGAGCTGACATATCCGATGCGGAATGGGTCTATTATCTTTCCAAAGATCGATTCACTGTCGCATTGCCGTTCGAGAAGGACGCGCTCTACTGGACGGATGCGCTGCTTGCGCATGACATCTTCCAGGGAGCTACGCCACAGCGCGACCCCTCACGCAGCCTGTATTGGAGCAGAATCTACCTCGACGAGGGTGGGCGGGGGCAGATGTGCTCGGTGGTTATGCCGGTGGACGATGCAGGCAGGGTGTTCCGCGGCGTTGTCGGCATCGACTTCACCTTGCATGAGCTGAGCCGCATCATTCAGCGTGCCGGCCTCGATCTCGGCCGCGCCTACGTGCTTGACTCGTCGGGACAGGTGCTCGCGCAATCGTCCGAACAAGACTATCCGCAAGTGCCGCGGAGCATCGTGCCAGTCCTTGGCAGCCAGTTTACCGATCTGCTCACCCTGGAACCCGAGCGTTACCACCGCCATGAGGGCTGGCTGGTGCTGACCGACAGCCTGGCGCCGTCTCCCTGGAAGCTTCTGTTCGTGGTGGACCGGCTGCATCTGGAGCTGCTCGTCCTGCAACATATGGCGGTGCAGATCATGGGCTTGCTGCTCGTATTCGGTACCCTGATCCTGCTCGAAGGCAACAGGCGCATCTCCGGTGCGATGAAAAAATTCAGGGCGGCGGTGGAGAACAGTTCCGCCTCAATCATGATCACCGACGAGGCCGGCTCGATCGAATACGTCAACGGCAGCTTCACCACCACCACTGGTTACACTCCACAAGAGGTGATCGGCCGGAAACCTTCGATTTTCAAATCAGGTGGCGTTCCCGAGGAAGTGTATGCGGCCTTATGGAAGACAATACTTTCCGGGAAGAGCTGGGCAGGCGAACTGCTCAACAAGAAGCGCGATGGTGCGCTCTATTGGGAGAGGATACACGTCTCGCCGATCTTCGATGCCGGCGGGAAGATCATCAGCTTCGTCAGTGTGAGGGACGACATTACCGAGAAGCGGCTGATTGAGGAGGAGCTATTTCGGCTGTCGCGTACCGATGCCTTGACCAATGTCGCCAATCGCCGCCATTTCGTCGAATTACTCGGCGTGCGCATGGCCGAGGAGCGCAACGCTGATGGGTGTTTGAGCCTTCTTATTCTCGACATAGATCACTTCAAGCGGGTGAACGACGATTGGGGACACGCGACCGGAGATCGCGCCATCGCCGCCTTTGCCGGGGCCTGCGTCCGGACGGTGCGCAAAACCGATGTGGTGGCGCGCCTGGGCGGTGAGGAGTTCGGCGTGCTGCTGCCAGGCGCGAGCCGGGGCGAAGCCTGCGAGATTGCGGAATGCGCACGGCGTGCAGTGGCCGAGATTTGTCTGAAGGCCGATGACGGGACGTCGTTCCGGATCACCGCCAGCATTGGGGTCGCCACTTTCGCCCTCGGCGATACCCTCGAGGGACTCCTCGCGCGCGCGGATGGCGCGCTTTATCAAAGCAAGCGCGATGGTCGGAACCGCACGACCGTTGCAGGTGCTCTTGTGCCGCGGCTGCCGGTCGGTTGACCCATCGGGCTAATGCATCCGAACAGCAGCGCGACTTGCGCCAGCTGGCGAACGTTAATCAGGCACACAAGTGCAGCCACACTGGCGAGTGCGAGGCCAGCGGCTACGGTCAACGCTTGGCGAGGGCCGAACCACGCTGATGCGGGACCAGCGAGCGCGTAGCCGGCCGGAGCCAGGACGCCTGCCGCGATTTGAACGAGCGAGAAGACGCAAGACAGGAGGTCCATCGGGTTTTCACGCTGGATCATCGTCCCGATCATGACTCTGACGACCGCGGCGCCGGCGTCATAAGCGACGCCGCCGAGCAGAAGCGCTGGGAGCCCGGCGAGCAGAAGGAGCAGCACAACGGCGACTTCGATCGCCATTATGGCACGCTTTGGCTGCCAACACACGACTGCCGCGGCACCCGACAAGCCGCCCGCTCCGATGGCGCTCAGCACCAAGCCCCAAAGCTGCGGGCCGTGCGGCATTCGAGCGAGCAAGACGGGAGCCAGGACCATGAAGGGAGCGAACGCCACCAAGTTGAGCAGCCCGAACTACGCGACGACAAGCCAGAGCCAGCGCCGGCTCGCGAAGGCGCGCAGCCCGAGGCGCAGGTTCTGCAGGACCGAACGAGAGCCGTGACCTGACTCGTCTCGGCCCGCTGGTGAACGAACGCGAGGCACAGGGCGCTGGCCAAGTAGGACAAGCCGTCGAGCCCGATCGCCCGTCCGGCACCGGCGGCAGCGACGATGACGCCGACGCCGGCAGATGCCAGGATCGAGGCAAACGAATTAGCGCCGCTGAGCGCGCCGTGGCCCGCGCCAATTGGTCCTTGGCCACGATCTGCGCCACCAATCCGCCGCGGGCGGGATCGAGAGAAGGCGGTGCCCGCGCCGATTGGGGTCGTGAGCAAGATGATCGCCGGCAGTGACGCGTTGCCGCGGATCAACACCACGGCCAGCGCCTATTGCGCCGCTAAACGCAGCATATCGGCGTTGATCATGATGCGCCGCCTTGGCCAACGATCACCCAACACGCCGCCCAATGAGTAGCAGCACGACAGTCGGCAGCGTCTGCGCCGCCAACACGATGCCGAGCGCCCCGGACGAGCGCCCGCTACTGATCAGCGCGAGCAACCGGGACGACGACGGTCGCCGCCTATAGTGGCAGCTACGAACTCTTTCTGGGCGGCCAGATCGCCTGGGCAAACGCCGGCACGGTCAACGATGCCGGATACGTCTATGTCAACACGTCGTCGTCGGACACCGTCTCGATCCTCAACCAGGCAGGTGCAAGCTTCAACCTGACCACCCAGAACGCCAGCATCAACCAGTATTACGGCGGCACCGACACGTTCACGAACGCCGGCACCCTCAGCAAGACCGGCGGCGGCACGTCGCAAATCAACATCAGTGTCCTAAGCACGGGCCTGCTCACCGCCAGCGCCGGCACCCTTGTGCTCGCCGGGTCCGGCGGCAACGCGCTGTCCGGAACGATCGCGTCCCTGGCCACCGGACTGGTGCTCGCGGAATCGAACATCGCCACGAGCGGCTCGCTGTCCATCGCCGACAACGGCACGCTCAGCGCGCTGCAACTCTCCGCTGTCACCCTGACCGACAGCGGCGTGATCACGGATGCCGGCAAGCTGGCCTTCGGCTATGGCAGTGGCGGCACCACCACCCTGACCAACCAGGCCGGCGCCACGTTCGACCTGACCAGCAACGACGCGCAGATAGCCAACACCGGCACGGCCACCAGCATAGCCATCGCCAACGCCGGCCTCATCGCCAAGACCGGCGGCACCGGCCTCTCCACGATCGCAGGCCCGATCGTCAACAGCGGCACCATCGAGTCCGCGACAGGCACGCTGCGCCTGTCCGGAGCGTCGCTCACCGGCACCGGCACGCTGAAGATCGACGCTGGCGCCACGCTCGACCTGGCCGCCGCCCCGGCCACCTCGCAGGCAGTTACTTTCACCGGCGGCGCCGGCGCCACGCTGAAGCTGGAACGCGACGTCTCGATCAAGAGCATGACCGGCTTCGGCGCCGGCGACCGGCTGGACATCGCCAGCGGCACCATCACCACGGCCACCCTGGCGGGCACCACGCTCACCGTCACCGCCGGCACGCTGACCACCACCTACGTTTCCGCAGCACTGGCCGGCGACGCCATCACGGTCACCCCTGACGGCGCCACCGGCAGCACCGTAAATGTGTTCCGCGAAGCCGCCGCAACCCACACGCCCGAGCCGCTCGCCTTCGGCAACCACCATGTGGGCGACACGGTCAGCCTCGGCCTGAGCGTGAGCAACATTGCGGCAGTGGACGGCTATTCGGAGAACCTGGACGCCACCTTCGCGGGTGCCAGCACCGGGTTTACCGCGTCCGGCAGCTTCACCGGCCTGGCGGCGGGCGCCAGCAACACCACCTCGCTCACCGCCGGGTTGAACACCTCCAAGGCAGGGGCGGTCAGCGGCACCGCAACGCTCAGCCTGCTCTCGGACGGCAGCGGCGTCGACAACCGCGGCACCACGGCGCTGCCCAGCCAGATCGTCAACCTGAGCGGCGCGGTCTACAACTATGCGGCCGCAAGCCTGGCCAGCAGCACCACCATCACGCTGGGCAACCAGCACGTGGGCGCCGCAGACAGCGCCGCCTTGTCGGTCAGCAACACGGCGGCGACAGGCGGATACAGCGAGGCGCTTGATGCCGCGTTCGCCGGCAGCACCGGGGCGGCCACCGGCACCGGCAGCCTTTCTGGCCTCGCCGCCGGGTCGGCGGGGAGTGGCCTTGCGGTGGGCCTCAGTACCACCAGCGCCGGCGCGCTCAGCGGCACCGATATCCTCGCCTTTGTCTCGGACGGGACCGGCATAGACGGGCTGGGCACCACCGCACTGGGCACGCAGACGGTCACTGTGACAGGGGCCGCCTACAACTACGCGGCCGCAAGCCTGGCCAATGGCGGAACGGTCACGCTGGCGGAAAGCCATGTGGGCCAGGCGGTCAGCGGCCTGCTGGGGGTGACCAACAGCGCCGCGGCCGGCAGCTACAGCGAGGCGCTCGACGCGTCGCTGTCGGGTGGCGGCACGGGCTTCTCCGCGGCCGGCTCTTTTGCCGGCCTGGCGGCGGGCAACAGCACCAGCCTCACCGTGGGGGCCACCAGCAGCGCGGCAGGCGCCTATACCGGCACCGCGACGCTTGGCCTCGTTTCGGACGGCACCGGATTAGACGGGCTGGGCACAACAACGCTTACTGGACAGGCCGTCGTCATCACCGGTGCGGCCTACGCCTACGCCAGCGCGCAGGTGGCGAGCACCACCATCAATCTGGGCGTGGTGCATACGGGGAGCGTGGCCAGCGCCATGCTCGGGCTGACCAACGCGGCGTCGGCCAACGGGTATAGCGAGGCGCTGGATGCCAGCTTGTCGGGCGGCAGCACCGGCGTCACTTTCAGCGGCAGCCTCTCGGGATTGGCGGCCGGCGCCTCAAGCAGCGCGCTCGCGATCGGCTTGTCGACCAGCAGCAGCGGCAGCTTCTCGGGCACCGTCCTGCTCAACCTGGTCTCCGACGGCGCCGGGATCGATACGCTGGGGACAACCACGCTGACCGGCCAGACCATCACGGTCACCGGCACGGTGGACAACTACGCCGTTGCCGCCTTTGAGGACACAGGCGGGCCGGCCGCCACTGGCAGCAGCACGAACGAGACGATCAACTTGGGCAGCGCCACACAGGGCGGTGCCGCGCTGTCGCTCTCGCTCGGCGCACTCAATGCCGCCACCGGGCTGTCGGACCTGCTGCAAGGCAGCATCACGACGGTGGGGGCGACGGGTTTCACCAACAGCGGCTTCGGCAGCTTCAATGGATTGGGTGCCGGCCAGGGCGAGCAGAGCCAGAAAGTCAGCCTGTCCAGCAGCACCGCGGGCACCTTCACTGAAACGGTGGTGCTCTCGAGCAGCGGCACCAACGCTAGCGGCTACAACGGGGCGCTGGCCACCGAGACGCTGACGATCACCGGCACCATCACGCCGTCGGGCACCACCACCTACATACTCGCGGTGGCGCCGAACACCATCGTGGGCGCCGATGGCGGCGACATCTTCCAGGCGGCTTCGGGGGCGCTGAACAGCCATGACAGCCTGACCGGCGGCAACGGTGCCAACGTGCTCCAGTTGACCGGGGCCGGCAGCTTCGACATCGGTGCGCCCAAGGTGTTCGCCAACATCCAGACCATCAACGCGCATGAGGGCCAGGCGGCGAGCGGAACCCTGGCCGCGACGAACCAGACGCTGTTCCTGCGGGACGGCACGGCGGAGACGGTGAAGGTGGCGACGGGCGCGGCCGCCGCCGGCAACAGCGGCCCCGAGACCATCGCCGTTTATGACGGCAATGATACCGACAGTTTCATACTGTCGACGGGAACGGACACGCTCTATCTCGGAGCCGGCGCGGATACTGTCACCCTGGGCGGCGCGAAGATCAGCATCGTCGCAGGCGGCGGCACCGCCACGATCAACGGCACTGCCCTGCAGGCAGTCGCCTCCGTGGTCGGCACCGCGACCGGGCTGACGACGCTGAACATCACCTCGGCGGGGATCGTGGCGCTGAATGCAGCCGACACTTATCTGTCGGTAAACCTGGTGGCCGGCAGCAAACTCACGCTCGGTGCGATGGGCTTCATCACGGCAAACGGCGGCGCGGGCAAGGAGACGATCCTGGCTGGAGGTGCCAACCAGACGCTGATTGGAGGGACCACCGACGTGCTCACCGGGTACACCGGCGGCAGCGATACCTTCCTCGGCGCTTCCGCCGCGTTGAACGGCGACACGCTCGGTAACTGGACGACCGGCGACATGATCGACATCACCGACATGAACAGCGCCACGCTGAAAGCTCTCACGTTCAGCGGCGGCAAGCTGGGCGTCTCGGATGGCACCCACACCGATGCGATCACAGCGAAGGCTGTCGGCACGGGTACGTTGAGCGTGGGCAATTTCGTCGTCCTGGGTACCGACGGACATGGCGGCACGCTGATCGGCTGGCACGCGTAGAAGCTTCACAGTAGGCGGATACTGTAGCGTGAGGTTGCGCTACAGCATCCTGGTGATCGCCCCCAACAATCCCCCGAAAGCATGTCCCGTAGCAGGTTGGCATTGTGGAATGTTGGGGGTCGCAGCTGCAGGACTGCGGGGCCAAAGGCGCTGATCCGCGTCGGTCAGCGCTCAAGCCTGGCATTTCGTTATGGACTTGCATCTTACTATGATTTCGGGGTTGGAGTTTTGAGTCCTTCCGGGTGCGCCAAGCGGGCTGGGGCTTGGCCTGGCAAAGACGCTTGTTCGACGACGCGTTAGGCCTTTTTAACTCCGGCCTTGACAGCAAAACCAGACGCGTGACCGTTCATCGGTGAACGCGCAGGTGGATGAGACCGCGTCCGATCACTTATGCGCGCAGCTGTGGCGGTGAACACGATCGGCCGCCCGACATTCAGTCCAACCAGGATCGCGGTAACCCGCCGGCAACGGCCAGTCTTCGGCCATGCTGATTGCCTGGCCGTGGAGACATCTTCGAGGACATTTCGGTCGCCCCCGATTGCATGCCGCCAGCAGCGATACCGCGGTCATCAATCACACCGACAGCATTATGGCGCCAATGAGAGGGACGAGTTTGGCTACGTCGTGCTTCGCGGGCAGCAAGGCGCTCCTGAAGGGCGAGGGCGTGACTTCTTTGCGGGTCAGGAAATGGCGGTGATTGTTCCTGTGCTGGCGGGTAGTGAAACAGTACTGTCGAGTGAAAGCCTGCGATTTTTTGGCGCTATTCTGAACAAACACTGGCATCCGGGAAGATGTTTTGTGATCTTGCCTACCGTGACTGCGGCCTGGCGGCTGTGGCTGGTAACCTGCCGCTCAGCTTCGGACACAGCACGCCCGGCTTGCAGAACGGATCACTGCATTGTCAACTTACCCTGCCCATGGAAGCTGTCATTCTGTCGGTAGAACGTCTCTGACCTTTTCAGGCGCCGGCTCCTGCGATGATTCAGCCTCAACAGCCAAGCCTTTCCCGCAGGCGCGGGAGGCAGCCGAACCCGGACCTGCGCGTGGAGGTGAGGCAGCGCCGCGGCCTGATGGGAAGGTGGGCTTTCATCAGCCTAGCGCTGGTGTTCGCCGCCGCCCTGGGCTCCCTACAGATAAGCGGCGGCACGCATGACTTGCTGGAAGACACCTACAGGAGCATCGGCCTGTTCGCGGCGAACACCAGTTGGGCGTTTGAACGGGTAGCCCCGGGCCAGCCGGGCGCAGGCAGGCTGGTGAATGCCAATTTGCTCTACCGCATGCTGGCGGTCCTCGCACCCGTCCTCACCGCCGCCGGCGTGGTGGAACTGACTACGGGCAATGTCGGGCGTGTGCTCACCTATTTGTGGCTTCTGGTACAACTGCACCGGCGATCCCGGCGCGGGGTGGGCATTTTCGGCCTGACCGAGCAGAGCTATCGGTTCGCCGCCGCCATCAGATCCTCCAAGGATGGAGAGTATAGTCGCGGCCTCGTCTTCATCGTCACGGACGATCGGAAGTCCGCGCTGGCGGATCGCTGCGAGGCCGCGGGGATCGTGCTGTGCGCCCCGCGCGCGCCTTCGCTTGACCTATGGCTCGCCGGCAAGCCGCGTCCGGACAAGAAGGCGGCCGGCCGCGTCACCCGCCTCAGGGGATGGCTGACCGGCTGGTTTCGCGGCTCCGAGAACACGGACAACCCCGTCATCCCGGCGCCGCTGCCGTTCATGCTCCGCCGCGCTCACACCGTCGTCTCGTTTTTGCCTGATATCGGTCAGCAGATCGGCCTGGCGGCAAAGCTCGGCCAGGAATGGTCCAAGCCGGCACCCGCCGCGACGGAGATCCCGCTGCGCCTCTACCTGCTGACCGCCGACCGCGCGATGACGCAGTTGCTTGAGGACAGGCTTGTCCTGGCGACCGACAGCAGGCAACGAGCAAAGGTGCAACCGAGGCTGTTGGACGCACACACCCTGGCGGCGCGTCGGCTACTGACCGACCACCCCTTCGACGTCTATGCCGACGCGTTCGGCCAGAGCCGTATCCACCTGGCGATCTACGGGCTTGGCACGCTGGGCCGCAGCATCGTCAAGCAGGCCGCCCAGCTCTACATCGCCAGGCCGTCCCTGGACGGCACCAAGCTGCATGTCAGCGTGTTCGACCAGCGGGGAGAGGCGGCCCTGGACGCCTTGCTGGCCGAGAACCCCGGCATCAACAAGGTCGTCAGCATCGACATGCTGCCTGCCATGACGATCCTGCCTGGCGGCCTGACCGAGGCGCAGGTGACGTCGATACGCGCGACGGACGTGACAGGCCACATTCTGTCGTTCAGGGACCCGGAACTGGCCTTTACCACCGCGCTATCGCTGCGGCGCTGGCTGGTGCAGCCCCCTGCAAACCTCGATACCGGCTGGCGCCGCGGACACGCTCTGGCGCCGATCCTCGCGCCCTGTCCGGACTGGACCAGGATCGACGCCCTTTACGACACCGTTCATGACGGCATCTCCGGCTACGGCGCCCGCAGTGACGGACTGGCCCCGGACGCCGTCATCGACAACACGCGCGAACACGGCGCCATGGCGGTCCACGCCGCCTATCGAGAGCACATGCAGCGTGAACAATCCGCTCAGAAGCAGGTGAGCGCTGGCAACAGGCCTTCGGACGGCAAGCAGGCTCCCGCAAAGCGACCAGCTTTCGCCGAATGGCAGGAGCTGACCTCCGCCCTGAGGGATTCCAACTTTCACGCCTACGATCATCTGGCGATCAAGGCGCGTGCGATCGGCTACCGCGTGGTTCCCGTGCCCAAAGACAAAGCCTCGCACGCCGTACCCGGCCCGTATGCCTGGCCGCCGGCCGAGGCGGAAAGCCTGCACGATCTAGAACGGCTTGAGCATCTTCGCTACGTGGCCGAGCGGCAGGCCAGCAACTGGCGCACGGCACCGCGCCGCTTCGACCCGGCGCGGGTGCATCCCGACCTCGTGGACTGGGCCGGCCTCTCGCCTGCCGAACAGAATCTCGACAGCGTCCAGATTGCTGTGCTGCCGCGTATCGCCGAGGCGGCCGGCAAGCGCCTCGCCCCCGCTTTCGTGGTCGGCGTCTCGGGCTATTGCGACCCGCCTCTAGGCCTGAACGAGAGAGCGGTCACCGACTGGTTTTGCGAGACCCTGGAAAGGCTGCGCACGCGGAAGCCAAAGCATGAGCTGGTGCTTTTAACGTCGCTGGCCAGGGGCACCGATTGCTGGGCCGCCAAGGCGGCCATCGCACTAAAGATCCCGTTTATCGTGCCGTTGCCGCTGCCATACGAACTCTACCGCGAAGATTTCGACACGGACCAGCTCATCGGCTTCCACCACCTGATCGCTCAAGCGGAATGCTTCTTCGAGCTACCGAACCGGTTCGGTGCGGCGAGCGAATTGACACGCAGGCACGTGCCGCCGCCGCACACGGAGAGGGACGACCCCAATCTTGCGAACCGTTCCAGGCAATATGCGCTGGCCGGCGCCTACATACTCGAACGGGCGGACGAGATGCTGTACGTGACCGGCCCTGACGACGCTGCCACGATCCCGCCCATCGGCAGCGCAGGCGAAGTGTGCAGATGGCACCAGACCGGACTGATCGACCAGGAATACCGCACGCCCCGCAACTTCTTTCCACGGCCCGATCATCACGGAAAAGGCATTGTCTTTCCGAATGTTGCAGGTGAACAAAGTCGGCCGTCCAAAGATGGGAAAAAAAAGACCTGTGCTTCTGCGTCGCCGGCAGGCTGACATGACAGGCTACGCCCCCGCACACCCGACGAGCTGAAGGTTTCTGTATATGTCGCAGAGTGGAGCTGCCTCTTTTCTGCAATCGGAAGCTGCCGCCGCGCAGACGAGCAATGTGTACGCCGGTCCCGCCCGCGAGCAGGACCAGGCATTGCGGGAGGTGTTCGTAAGCTACGCGTCTGGTGACCAGGCGATCGCAGACCGCCTGGTGCGAGCGCTTGAGAACCGCCATCTGCGCTGCTGGATCGCCTCGCGGGAGATCCCGGCAGGCGTCAACTACCAAAGCGAAATCCCAGGCGCCATCGCCGCCTGCACGATCTTCCTCCTGCTCCACTCACGCCAGGCCGCCGCCAATTCGCACGAGATCGAGAAGGAGATGTCGATCGCGCGGCGGCTGCGCAAACCGTTCATTCCGGTCCGGCTGGACGACAGCAAACCGGAAAAGGCGTTCCTGTTCGAACTCGCGACGACCCAGTATATTGATCTGTTCCCGGATTTCGACGCCGCGGTGCACCGGCTCAGCCTGCAACTCGCTAGGCTGTGCGAGGCACAAGACCGCGTGGAGCAGCGCGTGCGCAGCCTGGCCAGGCTGCGCACGGCGCGCATCTGGTCGTTCCGCGCCGGGCTCATAGCTGTCGCCTGCCTGGGCGTGGCAGTCGCCTGGAAGGCCGCTCCCATCCTGCACGCACTGACGCACCAGCAGGCAATACCGGCTGAAACCGCAACACAGGAAGCCGGCACCACGCTCCAGGGCACGCCCCCTTCCGCGGCGGGGCCCGCGCGCGAAAACGAAGCGGCCAGACGGGCGCGCGGGTTCACGGCGCGCTACTACGCCATGGCCGGCGCGCCGGTGACGGCCTGGGTGCAGTTCCAGGGTGCCTCGCTGACTGACCCGGTACGCTATTTCGGGCGGCTGATGGCCAAGGCCCGGCTGATCGAAATACAGCGCGAGTACGCAACACGCTGGCCGGGCCGGCACTTCGAGGTGCGGGCGGACTCGATGTCCGTCACCTGTGACCGCGCCGCGAAAGCCTGCACGGTGACCGGCATCGATGACTACATGCTGCACCGCGAGTCTCGCGTTGCCGGGATGCTGGGGGCGGAGCGGTTTACAATGCAGGTCACCAGCGTGCCGGGCGCACCCACGCAGATGACAGCCATCACCAGCACGCCGGTCGCGTTGCGCGCCGAAGCCGCCGACGCGGCGGCGCCGTAATCCTCGGGCAGGCCCGTCCCTGCGAGGCGAGGCGGCATCTTATTGCGTGACGTGAAGACCCCAGTGGTCCATCAGGACCGCAACAAGGCTTGGCGTGCCGATAAATTATCCGTGCGATGGGGCGAGTTCAACTATCGATACGTTGACCATATGAAGGCGTTTCGCATAGTGGCGTGACTTTGGGCGAACAACCTTTCTGGCGGCAGGCGATGATTTCCGGAAAGATGTTTCACCGCATGTCGGCCCTTGTGTCGTCAGCCTGCCTGGCTGCTTGGGCTGGCTGCGCGCCGGCCAATGCCACAGACAAGACGCCGCCCCCCAAGCCGGCGCCGCGCGCCGCACCGCCGGCGCCGCCCCGGCCTGCGCCCGCGCCGCAAATGCAGCAGAGCCGGCCGGGCGTGCGGCAGCAGGCACCCGAGCGAAGCGCCAGCCAGCCGCCCCCGTCCAGGCAGCGCGTGGCCCAGCCGGCACCTCAGCGACACGCCAGTACGCTGACCCAGCACAGCGCCACGCCAGCCATTCACAAGGGCACCCCGGCTGTCCAGCCTCACCCGGAGAGGCCGACCCAGGCCGCCGCCGGCAGCCCCGGCCGGCCGGGATCGTCGTCACGGCCGCAGACGTTTACGCCGCGGCAACAGCAGACCCGGGCTGCCTATGCGGGCGCCCGTCAGGCAGCACGGCCGGACACCCGAATCGGCGGCGCCGCCTCGCACACGCAGGGGCTGCAGCACGGCTTGGCGCTTGCCCAGGCGTTGCCGCCACGGCCCTTTCTTCGGTCGGCCGGGCACCGCGATCCGGCCGCGGACCGCGCGTTCCTCGCCCGTCACGAAGGCGATTTCCACACACGGCAGGTGCGCGACTTCAACCCGCACGAGCTCGCGGCGTGGCGCGCCGGCGTATGGCGCAACGAGTGGCATTACGGCCGGCGAGGCTGGTGGTGGGAAGCGGACGGCGCCTGGTACTCCTACCCGCAGCCGGTGTTCCCCTACCCGGTCGAGGTGGTCGAGCCGGTCGTCTACGGCACGCCGGTGATCGACGGTCCTGACCTCTCCTCGCAGGAGGGCGTTGCCGAGGCGGCGGGCGACCCTGCGGCACCGCCAGACCCTGACTCACCCGCTCTCGCGAGCGGCGGCGTGCCAGCCACGGATGCCTCTTCTACCCAGCCGGCCGCACCTGACATTCCGCCGTTGCCGCCCGCTCCGGTCGGCTGGTACAGGTGCTACACGCCTTCCGGCGTCTATCCGGGCGTGCAGAGCTGCGGCATGGCGTGGCAACTGGTGCAGACTGCGCCGCTGCCGGGCGAGTTCTGATGACGCCCGGTTCGTCCAGGCTGGTGCTGGGCTGCGTCGCCATCGTGGCCGCCGCTGGCACGGCCGCCTACGTGCTGACCGATAGGCAAGCCGTCACGCCCACGCCGGCACCGCACCACGAGCAGGCGCCGGCGCCGGCAACCGAAGCAGTACCGGCCAACCCCGCCGAGGCCGCCGCCACCACGCTGAGCTTCGGGCCGTTGGTGCAGAAATTCAGCCTGGTGCGCGACAGCGCCGCCTACGCCAATGCCAGCCTGGACGCCCCGCAGCTCTACCCGCTGGTGTCCGGCACCGGCTTGGTCTCCGCCTCGCGCTCCATGGACGGCGTGTGGATCATCGCGATGACGCAGGACGGCCAGGCGGCCTACATCCCGTCGGCCGACCTGGGCCCCTATGATCCCACCCGCGCGCCGCCCGGCGACCAGGCTGCGCCGCCTGTGCCCGGCCAGGTAAAAGGGCCGGCGCACGTCACCAACACGGCCACGCTGGTGATCGACGGCAAGACGCTGCCGCTCGCCGGCCTGCTGGGCAAGATGGGGATGTTCGCCAGCCAGTTGCAGGCGCAGATCGACGCGCAGGCACCGGTCACCTGCGTGCCGGACGGTGCCGCGTTCACTTGCACGCTGACGGACGGCACGGATGTAGGACGCCTGGCGCTGGCAGCGGGGCAGGCGGAGACGGCGCCGGACGCGAGCGCGGACTATCAGCAGCAGGAGGAGACGGCGCACAAGGCGCGGCGCGGGCTCTGGAAGTAACGAAGCAAGGCCTTGTCTTTGTAAAAAAGAAGCAAAAAACCTTTGTTCCGTTCGGGTGCGTGTCGTCGAAGTGCGCACGCCAGCGTCCGCGACAGCGCTGGCAAAAGCTTTTTGCTTCTTTTTCTCGAAAAAGAAGGCCTTGCCTTTACCTTACTGCGCAGCAAGCGACCGCGAAGGCACCCACCCCGCCTGGCCGTCCGCCGCCGTAACGTTCCAGTAGCTCCCCTTGCGCCCGCCAGTGGCGGTCACCGTCTCGCCCGCCTTCAACGCCTCGAGCACGGCGCTGCCATGGCTCGCACCGGCGTAGAGACTTGTGCTGGTCGCCACCGAATAGGACGCGTTCTTTACCAGCCTCGGCCCGCTGGACCGGTTGACGGTAGGCGGCGGCGGCTCGGGCGCCGAGAACGTCACGCCCAGCGCGGCAGGACGGTCCGAGAACCACAGCATCCAGGCGTAATCCTCGGTGATGCGGCCGAAGGCGGCCTGACCGTTGGGCACCAGCAACGCGGTGACATTGATAGGCGCCGCACGGTTCACGCTGACCTTCTCGGCGACACTGGCGATCAGCCCGTCGGCAGCCTGCGGGAAACGGTCGTCCGGGATAACAATGGAGTAGGAGCGCGAAGACGGTCCGGTAGCAGAAGCGTCCACCCGGCAGAGTGCCAGCACGCCACCATAGACACGCTGGCCGGGCACGGTAATCAGTACGTGGTGCGCGCCGGCGGCGACCGCGTCCTGCCAGCCGTTTACCGTCGCATTCAGTTTGGTGCAGTCCACCGAGAACGGCGTGGTGAAGTTCTGGCCGTTGGCGATGCGGAACACGCCGGGCTCCTCGATCACCCCGCCGGCGTTTTCGAACGTGCCGCCCTGCAGCGGCTGCCCGAACGGCGCGCCTGGCTGGCCCGTCGCTTGGCATCCTGCCAGGAGGACGGCAATGGTGGCGGCAGGCAGGGCGCGCTGAAGCTTGGCGTGTTTCGGCATAAGTTGGCCCTCAGGGATGCGGTTAGGGTCGGTCGGCGGGTTCAGTAGGCGGGCACGCAGGACGCAGAGGCCGGGCGCAGTCCGGCATTTGTGACCACCTGTATGGCGGCGCCGCTGCCGATCAAAGCGAAACCGCCGCATTGCGGGTCCGGCCGGCACTGCAGCGCGCTTGCGTCGCCCACGAGATGACGCTGTTCGTTGTCGCCCACGAGGTTGCGCTGCTGGCTGTCGCCCACAATGGTGCGCTTCTCGTTGGCGCCGACCAGGGCGCGCTGTTCGTTGTCACCGACCAGGTTGCGCTGTTCGTTGTCGCCGACGATGTTCCGCTTCTCGTTGTCGCCGACCAGAGCACGGCTCTCGCTGTCGCCGACCAATGCGCGGCGCTCGTTGTCGCCAACGAGTTTGCGAGCCTTGCCGCACGGGCAGGACCAGTAATGATCACCCACTGCCAAAGCAACGTTACTGCCGCCGGCATTCGGCCTAGGCGACCCAGCGACTGGGCCGAGGAGCTGGCACGGAAAACTCTGCTGCGCCATTGCGTGTTGAACACTTGCCATACACAGCATACAGGAGATTGCTGCGAGGAGACGTCGTCCAAGGACCAAAGCCAGTCTCCCGTTAATCTCGCGGACTGAAACCTGCCCGCGATGTGACTGCTGTGTGTTCTGTTCAGTCGGCTGAGATTATTGTTGCTGCAACAGAGCGCTATCGTTCCGCCGGACACATGTCAACCAATCGGCAGGCTTGTAACCGCTTTGTCAATTGCAGTTGCAGTGGTCGCCGGGCCTGTTGTCAGCCATGATTCCCGACTAAACCTGCCGGAATGAGGCTGAGAAGCAGACACGCGAACATGGCAACCGAGGTCGCGTGAATTCGGGGAACAGGCGTGACTTCGAGACCATGACAACGCCGACCCCGCGTTTGCCCGTGTCGGACCACTGCGACGGAAAGCGCTTCTTCAACCCTGGCCCGGCTGCGCCCGTAAGGGGCCTGGCCGACCTGCTGCGGTGGCGCCTGGACGGCGGCCGGGCCCGCTGGCCGGCAGAAATTGTCGATCCGCCATGCGCGCCACCGCCGCCGGCCGCCGAACCCGGCACGGCCGCCGTCACGTTCATCAACCACGCCACCTTCCTGCTGCGCTTCGCGGGGGGTGCCGTCCTCACCGATCCAGTCTTCAGCGAGCGCTGCTCGCCTGTGACCTGGGCAGGACCCAAGCGGGTGCGCCGTCCCGGCCTGGCGCTCTCCGCCCTGCCCAGGCCGGACCTGGTTCTGCTGTCGCACAACCACTACGACCATATGGACCTGGCGAGCCTGCGGCAGATCAGCCGGACCCACGCGCCCCGCTTCGTGACCACGCTCGGCAACGCAGCGACGCTGGCTTCGGCAGGCATTACCGCGACAGAGCTGGACTGGTGGGAGAGCGTGCAGGTCGGCGCCCTGCGCATCACCGCCACGCCGGCGCGGCACTTCTCCGCCCGCACGCTGCTGGACCGCAACCGCAGCCTGTGGGCCGGCTTCATGATCGGCACGCCGGACGGCGAACTGCTGTTCGCCGGCGATTCCGGCGCCGGGCCGCATTGGGCGGAGATCAGGCAACGGCTCGGCGCGCCCGGCCTGGCGCTGCTGCCGATCGGCGCCTACGAGCCGCGCTGGTTCATGCAGCCGGTCCACATGAACCCGCAGGAGGCGGTGCAGGCCCATCTGGCGCTGCAGGCCACGCGGTCTGTCGGGATGCATTTCGGCACGTTCCAGCTGACCGACGAGGCCATCGACGCTCCGTTGCTGGCGCTGCGCGAAGCTTCCGGCGCGGCAGGGCTGGACGCCGGCGCGTTCACCACTCTCGGCTTCGGCGAAACGCGCGTCTTCCCGCTCCGGGGCTGATGCGCCGCTGACGCCGGGCGAACCGGCGAGCCGCCACGGCCGGCCAACCCGGACGCGCCATCACCCGCCATGGCGCGTCATCGCGACGCGGCGGCAGCCGTGCCGTCGTCCTTCTGGCCGGCTTGCGCCGCATACCAGGCCGCATAAGGCGTGTTTGCCGCCATGCGCCTGTTGTAGTCGGGCGCGCCGTCATCCCACCAGACCGGCCCGCGTTCTCCCAGCGAGCGCTTCGCGGCATCCACTCGGGCGCGCGCAGCCGCAAGGGCCTCGCCAGCCTTGCGCGCGTCACGCACGGCCCGCCGCGCTGCCATAAGCTCGCGCACGAGCGCGGCGTGGTGTTCCGGTTCAAGCGCCGGGTCCGCCAGGCGCCACAGCCTTCCGCGCACCACGAAGTAGCGGCCGTCCGGCGTGCGCGGATGAACCTCAGACAAGGCGCGGCACTGCGGGCGGCCGCTGCTTGCCGACGCGCGCCACGTTGCGCGGGGTGCGGCCTACGGCGCCGGCCGGACAGGCCACGACGCAAGGGCCCGATGTGCAACGGTTGCGCTGCCGGGCCACCTGCCACGTCTCCCGGTCTTGCCGCCGCCGTATACGCGTCGTCTCCTCCCGGTATGCCTTCCCGGCCGAACGATCCGAGACCGGTGTCATCGCGATCACGGATCAATTACTTTGCCGAATGGAAGCCTTCGCTGCGTGCTCGCGTTTTCGAAATGGGCTGAATGGCGCGGAGTGGCGGAGATGGGCATTGGGGCGCAACTGCATCCGCGAGAGCGTAGCCGCCTCGAGGAATGCCTGGGAGAGGATTTCGCCTCGATCCGTGTCGTGGACCTGCCACACATCGCAGCGTCTCCTGAAGCACCCGCGCGCGTGCTCGGCACGTGCATGAGCGAGGAGATCTACGTCAGGCCGGAGCTCCCGGCGCCGCTGCGCATGGCCGTGCTGGCCCACGAGTTGTCGCATGCCGTGCAGAGGCGCAACGCGACCAGGTCGGGCAGCCGCCTTGCCTGTGCCGGGCAGCTGGAAGCGGAGGCGAACGGTGCCGCGCTGGCCTGCGTTCTGGGACAGCGCTTCACCTGCCGGCTGTCCGATGCCGGGCGGGTTCCCCGGTATTGGGGCGTAGCCGGCCACTACTACACAGCGCTATTCGTCATGCTGACCGCGGGCATGGATGCGAAGCTGGCGGCCAGGCAAGCCATGTTCACCCAGATGCCTGACCAAGTTGACGAGCTGGATGCGACCTGCGCCGGCCTGGATTTGCTGAAAACATTCGCCGTCACGCCTTTCGTGATGGACCGGATCGCGAAGGATTACGCCGTGCAGAAGGGCCTGCACTGCCTGACGGGCGGCAACGCGGCGTTGGAGACGGCAAGGCGGCAGATCATTTTGCAGAGCGCGGCCCTGGAATCGATGGAGTTCGGCCTGGCGATCCATCCTTTCGGCGACAGCTACGCCCATCGCGTCCTCTACCATCAGGACGTGCTTTACGGGCCGGGGGCGGGCCACCTCCGCGCTTGGACCACGCCCGACTTCATCAGCACCCGGCCCGCGCTCTACGTCCAGTACGGGCTAGCCTTGTTCAAGATCATTGCCGACAAGCTGCCGGCCAGCACGCCTCGCCGGGTCGAGCTTGCCGACCTGGACGCCACGCTCAGGAATCTCGCCTCCCTTGCAGGCGACCAATCGGTGATCTTCAACCTGGACCTCAGCATCAAACGGACCGGGGCACCGGCTTCGGGATACCGGCCCGAACAGGAGCCCAGGGCAACGTGGAAGACGTTTGCCGGCAAACACGGCCTTGGGCCGCAGAACCTGGCGGACGCGCTCCGGCTTGCCGCACAATCGGCTGTGCCTGGTGCTACCTACCTTGTTTCGTAGGCTTGAAGTGGCAACGAGAGTGCCTATCCGGGTTCCGCGAACGATCACCGCCAGACGTTGCGTGAACCCGCGGTCGCCGGAAGCTCACACCCGTAGCGGAAAGCACGCGCCCGAACCGCCCGGCACCTTCGGCAGGTGACAGCAAGGCCTTCTTTTTTGAAAAAAAGAAGCAAAAAACTTTTGACTCCGCTGTCGCGCACCCGTCCTTCAGCCGCCGACAGGGAGTAAAAGTTTTTTGGTTCTTTTTTTCAAAAAAGAACTCTTGCTTCCTTACGCTGCCAAGGCTTCCTCGCCGACGAACGCCTCGCTGGCCTCCAGCAGCACCGCCGTCGCCACAGCATGGCAGCGCGGACCGAACCCGCCGGACGCGGACTCCACCTGCCAACCGCCGGCAGGGTGGCGCGTCACCGTCATCGGCAGCTGGCGCACTTTCGTCTCGTGCGACAGCGTGGCCACGATACGCCCCGGCGCCGCACCCTGAATGCAAATGATTTCCACGCTACCACACTCCTGACCTGCGGCCTGATGATGCTAGCAACAGGTTACCGAGCGGCTAAGAACACGCTATGGTGAGCACATGAATGCCACGGTGCGTGCGCGCCTGCTGCGGTTGGCAGCCCTACTGCTGCTTCCCGGGCTGGCGATCTCCGCGCTGCTCACCTGGCGCGTGTTCGTCACGGCCCATGCGGGCGCGGAGACCGCGCTGCGGGAGACGGCCCGGGGTTTGGGCCAGCTCGTCGACCGGGAGTTCGCCCAGGCGGAGATCCTGCTCCACACTCTTGCCGCCACGCAGGAATTGCAGCGCGGCGACCTGGCCGAGTTCGACAGGCTTGCACGCGACACCACCATCATGGGCGGTGACATCGTGCTGGTGAACCAGGCGGGTGAGGAACTGCTCGATACCGGGGTGCCGGCCGGCGTGGCGTTGCCGAAGGATGCGCCGGTGGCCGGGTGGGTAGCCGAGCCCGTGGGTGTCCCGCTGATACGCAAGCTGGCGCCGCTGCCGGGCCGCGCCGCGCTGAGCGTGCAGGTGGTGCTGCCCGTCGGCTGGGCCGGGCGCCACCAATACGACCTCAAACTCGTTCTGCCCACCAGCTCCCTGCAGGCGCTCCTGAACCGCGCACCCCTTCCCGCCGGCTGTACGGCCGCCCTCGTCGACACCGAAGGCATCGTGGCCGCGCGCACACGCGGGCCGGAACGCTACGTGGGGCACCCAGCCGGGCCGGGCCTGCTGGCCGGCCTGGCGGACTCCGATGAGGGCACGCGTGACAGCACCGGGCTGGACGGCACGCGAATCGTGCTGGCCTACAGCCGCTCGGCCGGCTCGCGCTGGACGGCGGCGGTCTCGGCACCACGCGCGCTGGTGGCGCAGGCCGGGCTGCAATCGATCGCTCTTCTTGGCCTCCTTGGATCCGCCGCCATCCTGACCGGCCTACTGGGCGCGCGGCGTATGGCGCGGGGTATCGCCAAGCCGGTGGAAGCGCTGGCCCAGTCCGCACGGCAGCTGGGCAAGGATGGCAGCTGGCGCCCGGTGCCGCCTGGCCTGGCCGAAACGGACGCGGTGGCGCGCGCCCTGTCCGCCGCCGCGCAATCCCTGCGGGAGCGTCAAGCGGCACTCGGCGAGCTGAATGCCAGCCTGACCCAGCGGGTAGCGGCGCGCACGGACGAGCTGGCGACGGCGAACCACGCGCTGGACGAGCAGCGGCGCAGCCTGGCCGCCATACTGGACCAGATGCCGGCAGGCGTGCTGGTGCACACCGCCGACCGCCTGCTGTCGTTCTCCAACCACGAGGCGCGCCGCCTGCTGGGCCACGACGAAGCGGAACTGGCCCTCGTCCCTTGGCCGGAGGTGCGCCAGGGCGGCCAGCTGATCACGCGGGACCAGTCGCCCACGTCGCTCGCCTGCCACGGCATCGCCACCGAACGTGCGCTGCTGAGCGTGACCTGCGGCAGCGGCCGCGCCGGCGAGCTGGAGGTGAGCGCCAGCCCACTGCGCGACGCCGAGGGCCGGGTGACCTCGGCCGTGACCATCCTGCAGGACGTGACCGCACGGCTGGAGGCGGAGGAGGCGCGAAGGCGCAGCCAGCGCCTGGAGGCGGTGGGCCAGCTGACAGGCGGGGTGGCGCACGAATTCAACAACCTGCTGATGGCCGTCACCGGCTGCCTGGAGCTGCTGGAAAGACCCGTGGCCACGCTCGGCGACCAGCGCGCCGCCGCGCTGCTGGCCAACGCCGCGCGCGCCGCCGGGCGCGGCAGCCGGCTCACCACCCAGCTGCTGGCGTTCGCCCGCCGGCAGACGCTGCAGATGGAGAGGCTGGACTTGGACGTGCTGGTGACCAGCATGCAGGAGCTGCTGGAGGGCACGCTGGGCCGCGGCGTGCAGGTGGTGGTTGTGCCCAGCTCGGGTGACTGGGCGGCGATGGCAGATGCCTCGCAGGTGGAGCTCACGCTGCTCAACCTGGCCATCAACGCGCGCGACGCGATGCCGGGCGGCGGCACACTGACGATACGCACCGCCCGCGTGCGCACCGGGCCGGCCACGCGCGCCGAGGACCCGCCGGCCGGCGACTACGCCGCCCTGCACGTCAGCGACACCGGCCATGGCATGAGTCCGCACGTCCTGGCCCGCGCGTTCGAGCCGTTCTTCACCACCAAGGATGCGGGCCGCGGCACCGGCCTGGGACTGCCGCAGGTGCTTGGCGTGGCGCAGCAGATGGGTGGCGGCGTCACCATCGCCAGCCGGGAAGGTGCCGGCACCACGGTCAGCGTGTTCCTGCCCCGTGCCGACGCGCCGGCGCAGGCCGCCAGCAGGCCCGGCCTGCCGCCTGAGCCGGCCACCCTGCTCGCGCTGGATGGCGCCAGGCTGCTGCTGGTGGACGACGACCCGGACGTGCGCGCGGTGACAGGCGCGATATTGGAGGAGCTGGGCGGCGTCGTCATCGAGGCGGAGAGCGGTGCGGCGGCGCTGCTGGCCTTGCGGACCCGCCGGGTGGACCTGGTGCTGGCGGACCTGACGATGCCGAACATGACGGGCATCGAGCTGGCGGCAGAGGTGGCAAGGCTGGCGCCGGACTTGCCGGTGGTGCTGATGACAGGCTATGGGCCGGACGCGCTGGCGGACCCTGGGCCGCACATACGCTTCACGCTGCAGAAGCCGTTCAGGGCGGAGGCGCTGGCGCAGGCGCTTACGGGGGCGTTGAGCAAGTGAAGGCAAGCAGTTCTTTTTTGAAAGAAAGAACCAAAAAACTTTTGTCCCCGTCGCCTGCCCGTAGTTGCGCGCCCGTTCTGCAGATACGCGTGCTTGCGGAACCGGCCGAGGCCGATGTGCAGGCGCAGGAGCAAAAGTTTTCTGGTTCTTTTTTTCAAACAAGAACTGCTTGCTTGCTTCTGTCACCATGAACATAGAAGTCGTCATCCTGGACGAGCGCATCCACGCCTGGGGCCTGCCCAGCTACCAAAGCGAGATGGCCGCCGCGATAGACCTGCACGCCTGCGTGGAAGAACCACTGCGGCTCGCGCCGCAATCGCCGGCCCGGCTCATCCCCGCCGGCATAGCGCTGCACATGGGCCAGTCCGGGATGACGGCGCTGATCGTGCCGCGCTCCGGCCTCGGTCACAAGCAGGGTCTGGTGATGGGCAACCTGGTCGGCGTGATCGATGCGGACTACACCGGCCCCATCATGGTCAGCGCCTGGAACAGGGCCGCACCCGGCACCCCGCCTGTGGTCATCCAGCCGGGCGACAGGATCGCGCAGATGATGTTCGTGCCGCTATTGCGGCCTGCTTTCACGGTGGTCGAGGCGTTCGCGAAGACCACGGCGCGGGGGGCAGGCGGGTTTGGCTCCACTGGCTGAGGCCGAGGCGGCACCGGCATCCGCAGCCAGCGGGATGCTGAAGGGCGCGGTGCTGCTGGCCGGCCTGCTGGCGGCGGGGTATGCGGCGCGGCTGGCGGGTGCCGGGCTGCTGACGCATTCGAAGGCCACGTGGCAGGGCGCGGCGGCGCTGGTGGCGGCAGGTGCGCTGCTGTCGGCCGCGGGGATGCCGCGGCAGGCGGTGGCGTTCGCCGGCGGCTACGCGTTCGGCGTGTGGCAGGGCGGCGCACTGGCGCTGCTGGCGCAGATGCTGGGCTGCGTGGCGGATTTCTGGTTCGCCCGCGTGCTGGCGCGGGACTGGGCCCGGCGCCGCGTCACCGGCCGGCTGGCAAGGCTGGACCGGTTCCTCTCGGCCAAGCCGTTCACCGCCAGCCTCACGCTGCGCCTGCTGCCGGTGGGCAACAACCTCGCGCTCAACCTGCTGGCCGGCGTCTCTGCCATGCCGGCCTGGCCGTTCCTGGCGGCCACGCTGCTGGGCTACCTGCCGCAGACGGCGGTGTTCGCGCTGGCGGGCAGCGGGGTGCATGTGGACCGCGCCTACCAGATAGGCCTTGCGGCGGCGCTGTTCGTGGGTTCGGCCGTGCTGGGCGTGCTGCTGCTCAAGTCCGGAAAGGCTGGTCAGGACGGGCAATCCCGGCCAGGTTCGGCATCATCCTGGCGCTAGATCTGCTGCCGGGCCTGCAGGATCTGGCGAGGCTGCTCGCTTTGGCTGTGGTGACGCTGGCCTTCGTGCTGATGGGCCGGCGGATCACCCGTGCGTCGCCGGAGGTGGCGCTGGTTGCCGGCTGGGGCGCCTACTGCCTGGTGATGACGGCCTGGGCCACGCTGCTGCCGCTGTCGCTCCGGCTGGGTTTCGGCATGTTCGCCGTGCTGGCCGCAACCGGCCCGCGTGACGCCCGCGCGCCCTCCGGCGTGTGGCGCGCGGCCCTGCTGAGCATACCGCTGTTCCTGGTACTGGCGCCGGCGCTGCCCAGCCAGATCGACACCTGGCTGAACCTGCTGCCGAACCTGGCCTACCTGGTGGATCACGCGGCGTTGCCGAAGGATGGCGGGCCGCCGAGCTGGTCGTTCCTGCCTGGCGCGCCCTACAACACGCAGTTCCTGGGCTTTGCGATCAGCCTGCTCTCACGCGGACTGGCGGGCAACGCGCTCAGCCTATTCAATGCGGTGCTTCTGTGCGCCGCCGGGTTGCGGCTGGCGCGCGTGGTCGCCCCCATGCCAGGCCGGCCCGCCTGGTGGGCCTGCGCGGCCGGCCTGCTGCTGGCGGTGCCGCTGAACCCGGGCTTCGTGCCGCGCGTGTTCCTCGCCAGCTACGGCGAGGCGCCGCTGGCGGTGACACTGATGTTCGCCGTGGTGCTGGGGGCAGAGCTGTTTGCCGCCATGCAGGCGGGTGCGCCGATGGGCAGCGTGCTCGCCGCCCTGGCGCTGGTGCTGGCGGCGATGGTGGAGATCAAGCAGTCCGCGCTGGGCCTGCTGCTGCCGTTTGCCGCCACGCTGCTGGTGGTGGGGCTCGCCGCACCCGGGCTGGACCGGCGGCGCTGGGCGGCGGCGGTGGGCGTGGCCACGGCGCCTGCATTGGCGCTGTACCTGCTGTGGCGCTGGTACGTGCTGGGCCATTTCGCCGTGGGCGAGCTGAAGATGCTGCCGCTCGGGCAATGGCACCTTGCCCTGCTGCCGCGCATCGTCGCCGGGATCGCCTGGGCCATCTTCCAGAAAGCCACCTACTTCATCGCGGTGGGCGCGCTGCTGTATGCCGCGTGGCGGGAAGCGAGGCTGCGGCCCTGGCGGCACGCCGCCATCGTGCTGGCGTTGGGCGCCGGGCTGGTGGCTGGCTTCAACGCGTTCCTGCTGTTCACCTACGTGGCGCATTTCCCTGCCGTGTGGGCAGTCAACGCGCATTCCTACTTCCGCTACATGTCCCAGCTCTCCCTGGTGATCATGCTCGGCCTTGCCACCTGGCTGCGCCCCGCGGCCGCCGTCTGGCTGGCGCGCTGGCCTGGCGTTTGGCGCCGGCGCGCAGCATCCGCCCTGATCGTGGTGACGGTGCTGCTGCCGTTTGCTGGCACGCGGCTGCTGCGTTTCGACCTGGACGCGCCGCAGCCCCTGCTGTGGGACCTGGCGCACCGTACCGCGGCGCTGGTGCCGGACGGCACGCGCCTGGCGCTGGTAATGCCGGGTGACGGCGACGACGCCGTGGGCAGCCTGCTGCGCGGCGTGCTGCTGTTCACCCCGCCACGCCGCCCGCACATGGATTTCCGCACCGAGTTGGCGGCCACGCCGGCCGCGCTGGAGGATGCGCGCCAGGCCGGCTTCATCCGCGCGCTTGTCACCTGTGCGCCTGCTGGCCTGGCGGGGTTGCCGGCTGGCGTGAGCGGGCTGCTGGCGTTCGAGGCGGGCGCCTGGCATCCGATTGCGATGTGGCCGCTGCCTGTGGGGCTTGGGCGGGTGCGGTTTTCGGCCATGCTGCCGCATGGGGTGTTTTGCGACAGGTGAAGCAAGCAAGAGTTCTTTTTCGAAAAAAAGAACCAAAAAACTTTTGCTCCCTGTCGGCGCCCGAAGGACAGGTGCGCGACAGCGGAGTCAAAGTTTTTTGCTTCTTTTTTTCAAAAAAGAAGGCCTTTCTTACTTCATGTCCCCAGACCCCTTCGCGCTCTTCGAAACCTGGCTCGCCGAAGCCGGAAAGACCGAACCCAACGATCCCAACGCCATGACCCTGGCCACCGCCACGCCCGACGGCCGCCCGAGCGCGCGCATGGTGCTGCTGAAAGGCGCGGACCAGGACGGGTTCGTGTTCTACACCAACACGCAAAGCCGCAAGGGCGGCGAGCTGGCGGCCAACCAGGCCGTGGCCCTGCTGTTCCACTGGAAGACCCTGACCAGGCAGGTGCGCATAGAGGGCCACGCCACGCCGGTAAGCCAGGCGGAGGCGGATGCCTATTACGCCACGCGCGCACGCGTCTCTCGCCTGGGCGCCTGGGCGTCCGACCAGTCCCGTCCGTTGGACAGGCGGGAGACGCTGGAGGGGCGCGTGGCGGCGCTGGAGGCGCGCTATCCTGATGACGACATCCCCCGCCCGCCGCACTGGTCCGGCTTCCGGGTGCGGCCGGACAGTTTCGAGTTCTGGCAGGACATGCCGTACCGGCTGCATGACCGCACGGTGTTCACCCGCGCGGGTGACGGCTGGACGACGGAGAAGCTGTTCCCTTGAGACGTCCGCAATCACGTTCCGTGTAGTTGTCCTACGTGTGTGACGCTTGGCCCGCGAGTCGCGTTCGAACCGGTATTCGACCAGAAATTTGGGAGTATCGAGTCATGAGTATTGCACGTTTGTGTGCTGCAGTTACCGTCGTCCTGTTCTGCGCCGCGGCTTCTCCGCCGGAGACCAGCCTTACGTCCAAGGAAAAGACGATGCTGCAGAGGGACGTCAGCGGCGGCGCCTATGAGCAGCAACTGTCGGCACTGGCGTTGAAGAAGAGCAGCAACCCGAAAATACGCGCATTCGCGGAGACGGGTGTGCGGGATCACACGGCGCTTATCAAGGAAGCCAGGCAGATTGCCGGCCAAGGCGGCGACGCACCGCAGGCAGACCTGACCATTCAGGACAAGCAGAAGATGGCGAGCCGGTCGATGCAGAACGGCAGGGCGTTCGACGATGCGTTCGCTCAGGCGATGGGCGCGGTGAACGAGGAAGACAAGCGCAGCTTCGCCGCTGACGAGAAGGACGCTTCCAGTCCCGAGGTAAAGCAATACCTGCAGCATTCGCACGATATCGACGCCAAGCATGAGAGCATGCTGCAGGGGCTGCACGTAGGTTACTGAGCTTCAGCGAGCACGGCTTCCGTCGTCAGGCAGGCTGCGTCACTGCAAGATACGTAGCCGCCTGCCGCGGCTTCGGAAACATGCTGCGTCTTTGCCAGGTCCACGTAAGATCTGACGCAAATGGACCGGCCGTCAATTTTCGTTAGGCCCACCCCGCTGCCATGCGCAGGTCACTCACCAGCGCTGCATATTCCCGTACCTGGCTCTCCTGGTCCGGCAGGCGCAGCAAATAGGACGGGTGCACCGTCACCATCACCTGGCCACCCTCGAGCGGAATGGGGCGCCCGCGCTCGCGCGAGATGGTAACGGTGCGTCCAAGCACAGCGCGCGCGGCGGATGCGCCGAGCAGGATGGTGACCGCGGGCTTCACCAGCGCACGCTCCTGATCCAGCCAGAAGCGGCACACCTGGATTTCCGAGCGGTCAGGCGTCGCGTGGATGCGGCGCTTGCCGCGCGGCTCGAATTTGAAGTGCTTCACCGCGTTGGTGACGTAGACCGTGCTGCGGTCGATGCCGGCTTCAGCCAGCGCGCGGTCCAGCATCTGGCCGGCCGGGCCCACGAACGGACGGCCGGCCAGATCCTCCTGGTCACCAGGCTGCTCGCCCACCAGCATCAGCCGCGCGTCCGCCGGGCCTTCGCCGAACACGGTTTGCGTCGCGTGCTTGTAGAGATTGCAGAGCTGGCAGGTGGCTGCTTCGGTGGCGAGAGCGCCGTGCGTGCCGGGCGCGGGCGGAGTGGCCACGGCGGCTGGCGGGCGCGGGGCGCGGGCGGGCGATATGTTTGGCGTCTCCACCATGGTGGCGGTCCTTTCGCGTGATTGGCGTATCAGGTCGGGGATCGCCGCGGCTTCCGGCAGGTTGCGCCAGTATTTGCGCGGCATCTCGGACGTCATGGCGGACACTTTCAGCCTTGCCGGGTTGAAGATGCTGCTGAAATACGCACGCCAATAGGCTTCGAGCTTGTCGTCGTCCGGCACGTCCGTACGCTGCGCGCCGGCGCCCAGGCGCAGCGCCTCGCCGTCCCAATGCGCGCTGCGATACGGCGTGAGAATGCTCCACGTCATGGTGGCGAAACGGCGCACGAAGAACGGCGCGTTGGCTTCCACGATGTAATGGTCAGGCTCGAACCAGGCGACGTAGCGCGTGGCGTCGTCCGCCGTCACTTCGCGGAAGCGCACGAAGGCGCGCATCTTGTGTGTGTCCCGCCGCACCGCGGCCGCGAGCCGCATCACGCGCTGCACCAGCGGGTCGGCGGCGTCTTCCAGCAAGTGCTTCTCGCCGCGGTGCGCGCGCCAGATCAGCGCGTAAAGCAACACGAATCGTTCGGGGTCGTTGGCCTGTATGGCTGTCTCGGCGAGCTCCACCAATGCGCGCGATACGGAAAACGCGCCTGTCTGCGCCGGCGGCGCGGGTGGCTCGGCGAATAGGTCGGTGGCTTCGGTGACGGACCAGATCGTCTGTTCGGGAGGGACGCCGTCGAGCGCGGCTGCTCTGGCGGCGGTGCGCCAGCCTTGGAAGTCTGTGACGTGGTTCAGGGTGATCGTGCGCAAAGGAAGACAGGCCTTCTTTTTTGAAAAAAAGAAGCAAAAAACTTTTGCTCCCTCGCTGGTTCGGTGCTTCGGCGTATCCTGACGACGTCAGGCTGGTGCAAAATCACTCTGCCAACGTCTCAGTTTAAACTTGCCTTTTAAGATGAGAGCAAAGCCGCGCCAGTTTTGTCAGCGCAAGGAATCCGAAGGCGATGGTTAGCCCTACGCTGAAGCCCACGACGTGGAATTGCTGTGACCACAAAGCGATAACGATCAGCGGGCAAGCGCCCCGAAGCCCAAAACAGTTACGACAACTCCGATATTACACTTCACTCAAAATTCGCCATGCCTACAACAACACGCCCTGCACAGCCTTCGGCGCCACCCGCGCCGCCAGCTTGGCACAGTCCAGCGTAGCGCCGGGATGATGGTCCGCCGTGACAATGAACGGCATCAGCTTGGCCACCGGCAGGCGCAGGCGCGAGAGATCATCCATGCGTATCCTGCGGTGCCTGCGCGACGCCAACAGCCTGTCCACCGTCTTCACCCCTAGTCCGGGCACACGCAGCAGCATTTCCTTGGCAGCGGTGTTCAGGTCCACCGGGAACAGGGCGCGGTGTTCCAGCGCCCAGGCGAGTTTCGGGTCGATCTCCAGGCTCATGTTGCCGGCCTTGTCGGTGGCAAGCTCATCCACCGCAAAACCGTAGAAACGCAACAGCCAGTCGGCCTGATAGAGCCGGTGTTCACGCACGAGCGGTGCGGCTTTCGGCGGCAGTATTGAGGAAGCATCTGGCATGGGGCTGAACGCCGAGTAATACACCCGGCGCAAGCCGTAGGAGCCGTAGAGGTCCGTGCTCATCTGCATGATCGCACGATCAGAACTGGCATCGGCGCCCACGATCACCTGCGTGCTCTGCCCGGCGGGTGCAAAGCGCGGCGCTTTCTTCTCGGCGCGCGCCTCGTCGATGCGCAACCGCATGCGGCCCATCGACCGCTTGATGTCGCCGATGCTTTTCTCGGGCGCCAGCGCGCCGAGGCTGGCTTCAGTCGGCAGTTCGATGTTTATGCTGAGCCTGTCGGCATATTTCCCGGCTTCCGCCATCAGCAGCGGGTCCGCGTCCGGAATCGTCTTCAGGTGTATGTAGCCGCGGAAGCCGTGCACTTCGCGCAAGGTGCGCGCCACGCCCACCACCTGTTCCATCGTGTAGTCCGGATTGCTGATGATGCCGGAGCTGAGGAACAGGCCCTCGATGCAGTTGCGGCGGTAGAAGCCGAGCGTGAGTTTCACCACCTCGTCGACGGTGAAACGCGCACGCTGCACGTTGGAAGAGCGCCGGTTGATGCAGTACACGCAATCGTAGATGCAGGAGTTGGTCAGCAAGATCTTCAATAGCGAAATGCACCGCCCGTCGGGCGCATAGGCGTGGCAGATCCCCATGCCTTCCGTGGAGCCCACGCCGTCCTTCGCGCCGAGCGAGCTTCGCTTGTCCGTGCCGGAAGATGCGCAGGACGCGTCATATTTAGCAGCGTCGGCCAGTATCTCTAGTTTGCGCAGCAGATCCATGGACGGGCGATGTTCCTGTTCGCAGTCTGTTCTAGTCGATCGATCCGTGTGGCGTCGAGACCCGCAGGACAACGCGGGCGGAAGATCGCCGTCGCACCCGCAGGCGTAAATGGTACAGGCGCCGCCATGAGCCAAGCCTGGACGCAGCTTGCCGGCATCCTGCCCACATTAGGCGCCTCCCTGGTCGAGTCCGTCGAGGCACTCACGGTTGTGCTGGCGCTGGGCGCCGCGCGTGGCCGGTCCGGCGCTGGCCGGCACAGCAGCCGGGCCGCCTTCACAAAAGGGTGAGGCAATGCCAAGTGTTTCAACAGGCTTCGACTACGCGGCAACCCGATGCATGATATGGCTGACCAGGCCCGGCTCTAGCTGAGACCAGCGCACACGATGAACCACACCTCTCTGGAAGGGCCCATTCCCCTGAACGCTGTCAGTCCGCACCAGCAGGCCAGCTCGCCCGAACGCCCGGCGAGCCCGGCCGCACGCGGCATGTTCCTGCACACCGGATGGCGCAGCAG
>CAXTJZ010000008.1:30853-34926 GCA_964244695.1 uncultured Acetobacteraceae bacterium | reverse complement strand
TTGATCCGGCCTTCTCGTCGCGCGGACTGGGTGGCGTCTTCTATCCTCTTCAGCGTCTCGTCAGTGTATTGCATTGGCCATATCTACGCGTAAGCGGAATGAAAGCCAGTAACTTTTTTAGGTTTCGGCGGTCCTGCCGCGAGTTATTACCGGGGATCTCTTTCGATAGGCAAGTCTGGGGTCAAAACGGCAGACAATAGCCGCTCCTGACACCGTATGAATAAAGCGGACACTTTGCGGACAATTACCGCATGAAATTCCAACCGGAACGAAAGCAGCCTGCTAACTAACTGTTTTCAATTGAGAAACTGGTGGGCACTGTAGGGATCGAACCTACGACAAGCTGATTAAGAGTCAGCCGCTCTACCAACTGAGCTAAGTGCCCTGCCCTGTCAGGGAGGCGGCGTGATAGCAGGGGTGGCAGACGGAGGAAAGGCCCAGAGCAAGAAAAATACGCCTGGACCAGCACCCGACAGGAGGCGAAGTCTCGTGCTTCTTTTCTCCAGAAAAAGGGCATTGCCTCTTACACCTCATCCACCCGCTCCACCCCGCTGATCATCTTCAACGCCTGCCGCAGCCGAGGGGTCACCGCGAACCGCCCAGGCAATGCGATCTCCACCTCTTGTCCCTCCAGCATCGGCATAAGGCTGATCGTCCCGCGTCCGCGCCCCTCGCGCTCCAATAGCGCGCGAATGTGCGGCACCGCCTCGGTTTGCTTCAGCCAGATGCGCATGCCAGCGCCGGCGTCCACCGCCGCCTTTTCCAGCGTGGTCACGTCCTGCGCGGTTATGCGCAGCGCCTCTCCCTCGATGCGTATGTCGGCGGTTACCAGCAGCGGTGCGCCAGCGATCAGATGCGGCCGCGCGGTGCCAAGCACCTCGCTGAACAGCGTCACCTCGCAGGAGCCCACGGCGTCGGAGATCGTCACCCAGGCCATCCGGTTGCCAGTTTTGGTGGTGCGCTCCTTGCTGGCGACCACGCAGCCGGCAATGCGCACGCGTGCCCCCCCCGCCTCAGCGCGGGCCTGCAACACGGTCGTGGGCACTGCGCCGAGGCGTTTCAGCAGTCCGGCGAACCCGTCCAGCGGGTGCGCCGTCAGGTGGAAGCCCACCGCCTCGGCCTCGTGGCCGAGCTTCTCCATGTCGGGCCAGTCATCCACGGCCGGCAGCCGCAACCGCTCCGGCTCACCGCCGCCGAACAGCCCGATCTGGCCGCTGCTCGCCTCCTCCGCGCGGGCCAGGGCGCTGCGCCAGATCGTCTCCGCACCGGCGAACAGACGCGCCCGGTTAGCGTCCAGCGTGTCGAACGCGCCGGCGCGGGCGAGATTCTCCAGCTGCATCTTGGTCACCTGGCGCGCGTCGATGCGGCCGGCAAAATCCGACACGTCACGGAACGGCCGCGCCCCGCGCGCCGCTTCCACCGCCTGCATCGCGGCAAACCCCACCTTCTTGATAGCCGCCAGCGCGTAGCGTATCGCCAGCGTGCCGTCCGCCTGCTTCTCGACCTTGAAGTCCGCCCCGCTTGCGGCCACTGACGGCGGCAGCACGCGCAGGCCCATGCGCTCGGCCTCCTGGCGCAAGGCAGCCAATTTGTCCGTGTTGCCCATCGCCAGCGACATGCACGCCGCCAGGAACGCCGTCGGATGGTTGGCCTTCATCCACGCCGTCTGGTACGACACCAGCGCGTAGGCCGCCGCGTGGCTCTTGTTGAAGCCGTAATCGGCGAAGCGCGCCATCAGCTCGAACACCTCGATCGCCTTTTCGGCCGGGATGCCGCGCGCGACCGCCCCGTCCCGGAACAGCTCGCGGTGCGTGTCCATCTCGGCCCGGATCTTCTTGCCCATGGCGCGGCGCAGCAGGTCGGCGCCGCCCAGGCTGTAGCCCGCCATCTTCTGGGCGATCTGCATCACCTGCTCCTGGTAGACCATGATGCCGTAGGTCTCGCCCAGTATCTCGCGCAGTTCCTCATGCGGCGGCGCCCATTTTTCCCCGTGTTTGCGCCTGCAATAATCAGGTATGTTCGCCATCGGCCCCGGCCGGTACAGCGCCACCGCGGCGATCAAATCCTCCAGCCGGTCGGGCCGCATCTGCCGCAGCACGTCGCGCATGCCGGCACTTTCAAACTGGAACACGCCGCCCGCATCGCCGCGCGACAGCATGGCGTAAGTCTGCGCGTCGTCGAGCGGCAGCCGTTCCAGGTCCACGCTCACCCCCAACTCGCGCAGGTATTCCACCGCACGCTGCAGGATGGTCAGTGTCGTCAGCCCCAGGAAGTCGAATTTGACGAGCCCCGCCTGCTCCACCCATTTCATGTTGTACTGCGTCACCAGCGTGCCTTCGCGCGGGTCGCGATACATCGGCACCAGGTCGACAAGCTTGCGGTCGCCTATCACCACGCCGGCCGCATGCGTGCTCGCGTGGCGGTACAGGCCCTCCACCTGCATCGCGATTTCCAGCAGGCGGCGTATGGCTTCTTCGCCGTCGCGCATCTCCTGCAGACGCTTTTCGCCATCCACCGCCTCGCGCAACGTGCACGGTTTCGCGGGGTTGTTGGGGATCAGCTCGGCCACGCGGTTCACCTGGCCGTAGGGCATGCCCAGCACGCGGCCCACGTCACGCACTGCCGCGCGCGCCTGCAATTTTCCGAACGTGATGATCTGCGCCACCCGATCGTCGCCGTACTCGCGGCGCACGTAGCTGATCACCTCGTCACGCCTGTTCTGGCAAAAATCGATGTCGAAGTCCGGCATCGACACGCGTTCCGGATTGAGGAAACGTTCGAACAGAAGGTCGAACCGCAAAGGATCCAGATCGGTGATGGTCAGCGCCCAGGCGGCCACCGACCCCGCGCCGGAGCCGCGCCCGGGGCCCACCGGTATGCCCTGCGCCTTCGCCCACTGGATGAAGTCGGCCACGATCAGGAAATAGCCGGGAAACCCCATTTTCGCGATCACGCCGAGTTCGTACTCCAGCCGCTCGCCGTAGCGCGCCCGCTGCGTGCCGTCCGCGCCCACCGCATCCATCCGGCGCACCAGCCCCTCGCGCGCCATCGCAGCCAGCGTTTCCTCCTCCGTGCTGCCCGCGCGCACCTTCGGGCAGACCGGCAGCAACGGCTTGCGTGTCTCGGCCATCACCGCGCAGCTGCGCGCGATCGCCAGCGTGTTGTCGCAAGCCTCCGGCAGGTCGGCGAACAGCGCCCGCATCTGCGCGGCACTCTTGAAGTAGTGCTCCGGCGTCACCCGGCGCCGGTCCGCCTCGCTCAGCAGCCGCGCCTCGGCGATGCATAGCAGCGCGTCGTGCGCCTCGTGCATCGCGGGCGCCGCGAAGAAGCACTCGTTGGTGGCCACCAGCGGCACGCCGAACCGGTCCGCCAGAGAGATCAGCCCTGGCTCGACGGCGCCCTCCACCGGCAACCCATGCCGGTGCAGTTCCACCGCCAGCCGGTCGCCGAACGCCTCCTGCATGCGGCCCAGCAGCGCAGCCGCCTCCGCCTCCCGCCCCTCCGCCAGCAGCCGTGCGAGCGGCCCGCGCGTGCCGCCCGTCAGCAGCATCAGCCCCCCTGCCAGGCCTGCCACCACGTCGAAATCCAGCTGAGGCGCCGAAGGATCGCTGGTGAGGAACCCCGCGGAGGACAAGCGCTGCAGGTTGGCAAGCCCCGCCGCATCCTGCGCCAGCAGCACTACGGGATCGGCGCCGCCGGCCCGAGTCAGGCTGACCTGGCAACCGATGATCGGCTGCACACCTTTGGCCACGCAGTATTGCGAGAATTCCAGCGCACCGAACAGGTTGCCGGTGTCGGTTATCGCCACCGCGGGCATGCCGGCTTCCCTGGCGAGCGCGGCGATCTGGTCCGGTTTTATGGCGCCTTCGCTCAGGGAGTACGCGGAGTGGACTCGCAGGTGGACGAAGCTGGGCATCGGGCAAAGCTAGACCAGGTTAGACAGCAAGCAAGGCCTTCTTTTTTTTTAAAAAGCAGAACGCTTTTGCTGGCGCTCTCGCATAACTGCAGGGGCATCACGTCCCGTCCGGCACGCGACTAACCAGCGAAGCAAGTCACGGCTAGTAATAATATCT
>CAXTJZ010000008.1:0-30843 GCA_964244695.1 uncultured Acetobacteraceae bacterium | reverse complement strand
GTAGACTTCGGTGCACGCATACAACGATCGTTACTATCGGAAACAACGCTATCGGCCAGGCGCCAAGTGCCGCCACGCGTGCGCCGGACGTCGAGGGCCGCACGAACAACAGCCCTGCCACCAGCGCCGGCTGCAGGAAATAGCGCCCCTGTATGCCCTCCACAGCGACCCCGCCCACCTTTGTCCAGGTAAGGTATTGGATGGCGAACATGCCGGCGACGCTGCCCAGCAGTGCCAAGCCGACAATCGCGGCGGCATGAGGCGCACGCGCCCCACGCCCAGTCTGCCAGGTCAGCAACGCGGCCCAACCCAGACCCGCCGCCGCCGCCACCCTGAAGCTGGCAGGCAGCGTCAGGTTCAGCCATCCGAGTTGGCCGATGAACTGCTCGGCATAGTCTTCCCGAGCCATCCGCAGCGTATGATAGGCGATCAGCAACACCCGCCAAGGCGCTCGCAACAATCCTGCCGCCTGTGCATACGCGTCGCTGCCATGGAGATGCGCAGCATCCACCCCCGACATGGTGACGGTGAGCCACGACCAGCCGGCAACCAGGCTCAGAACCGCAAAAACGGCTACGATCCGAACGCGCAGCGGGACTGAACCGGCCAGTAGCGCCAGCAGCGCGAACGCGGCCAGCGGCGGCCGCGCCATGCCCACCAGCGCCACACATAGGCCAAGCAAAGCGAGCCACGCCCAGCAGCAACTGTCCACCACCTGCAAGCGTAGCGCGCTGGAGACCGCCAGCGCGGTGCAGGTGATCATCGGACCATCCTGCCCGCACGCCGCTATCTGCGCCAGGCACATGGGCAAGCTGAGCACGGTAAAGAGCCAGACCGCAGCGGGTCCGGCCAAGGCAATCGCCAGCACCCCGATCCCGACCGAAACTGCGCCCGACAGGAAGCGGCAGAGCTTCAACGTCGGCAGCACATCCAGCCCCGCCCACTTGCCTATGCGGGTCGCGGCGGCCGCCGGCAGGTAGAACGCCGGCGGATAAAGCGCGGTGTTCGGTGCGCCCGCGACCTGACGGCCGCCCCAGCCAGTGGGCGCGTACATCGCCCGGGTCACATGAAGCTGCGGGTCAGCGCCAACTTGCAAAAACGGCAAGGCCGCGGTTACGACCCCGGAATCGACTAGCGGCGGTGCCGACGGACCGCTGCGCGCCAGCCAGCCCCCGTTGGAGATTTGGTCGGCGCGGAGAAAATGCTCTTGCTCGTCCGGGTTCTGGTAAGGCGGCATGACCGTGGCAAACAGCAGCACCGCCAGCAGGCCAAACAGCCCATACAGAGCCGCCAGCCTGGGCGGCATCAGCCGCAATTGGTTGATGCGTATGCCGTCGGCGTCGGCTACGGCCCAACCCCCAACCGCTGCTGCGCCCGCAAATGCGGATCGTCCGAGCCGCCGCGCGGCAGCGACTGGAGCTCGTAGGGCACGAACGCCGCGCGCGGCAGTTGCTCGCGCAAATCGTCCGTCAACGACCGCGCGTCGCGCTGGTTGTGCACCACATGCGGGGTCAGCAGCACTAGCAATTCGGTGCGCATGCGCGTGTTGCTTTGCGTGCTGGTCAGCAAACTCAAGATTGGTATGTCCTTGAGTATGGGTATGCCGGTGTTGGCGCGGTTGAGAGTGTCGGTAATCAGCCCAGCTATCCCCACAGTCTGTCCGTCCTGCGCGACGATGCGGCTTTGCACTGCCCGGTCCGTAAAGGTAGGCGAGTTGATCGTGGAGCCCGACCCGCCTACCGTCGTGCTGTTCGGCGCAATGCCGGCAACCTCCTGACTGATGTCCAGCGTCACTAGGCCGCCGCTGTTTACCCGCGGCGTGACCTGCGTGATCACACCCGTTTTTTGGTAATTAATTGAGTTTGTGATGGCATCATTGGCCGAAACTAGGTTTGTCGTCTGTGCCGAAAGGTACGGAACAAGGTTACCGACCTGTAAAGACGCCGTTTCGTTGTCGAGCACGAGAAGCTCCGGCGAAGATAGTATTTTGACGGTCGCTACAGCCTGGAGTGCCTGAACCACAAAATCTCCACTGGCGCCTGACACACCGAACGAAAACCCGCCATTGGCAGCAGCCGGGCCACTAGCTCCCAGAATGACAGAGGCCGCTTGGCCAAGCGCGCCTGTTAGCCCGTGATGACGGAAGTAATATTCCGTCCCATATTGCAACGCGTCGTTTAGGCCGACTTCTGCAATTATTATATCGATACGTACCTGCAGCGGTAGAATATCGATCTTGTGCAGCATGGCCTCGACCGTCGCCTCCTCCTCGCCGGTCGCATAGACAAGGATCGCGTTGTTCTCCGGATTGGGAATGATCCGCATCGCATTGGCCGCCGCAGCACCACCGCTATTAGACAACCCGCCCAGCAGCGGGTTCGCCCCCGCACTCCCTCCGCCATGCGTAGGCGTGCCCTGCCCGCCCGACCCCGTGGTGCCGCCGGTAGTCCCGCCACCAGACAGGCTGCTCCCCAGCCCGCCGGTGCTCCCGCCGCTGCCGCCGATGCCCGAGCCGGTGCCGCTGCTCCCGCCCACGCCGCCAGCACCGGTGCCGCCGAAACTGCCCGTCGTGCTGTTCCCCGAAGAAGATGCTCCCGCCAGCCCCGATTGCTGCGTCTGCTGACCCTGCCCATGCGCCGTCGGCTGCGCCGTCACGTTGTCCGGCGTGAACGCCTCCTGAAGGATGTAGGCCGTGTCCTGCGCAGTGCTGTTCTGTATGTAATACACGTGCCAGGTGCGCATCGTCTGGCGCATCCCGCGCTCCACCACAGAATATACTCGCCGCGCATCCGTCAGATACCGCGGCGAGCTGGTCACCACCAGCACCGCATCCACGCGCGCCAGCGGCACCACCTTCACCTGGCTGGCCAGCGACCCGCCCGACTGCGCGCGGAACGCCTGCTGCAAGGCGGTGGCGAAATCCTCCGCCGCCCCGTTCGGCACCGGCAGCAGCGCGTAGGACTGCCCGGCCAGCACGTCGATGTCGAAGGCGCGCACCAGCTCCACCAGCGCGTCGCGCTGGGCCGGCTCGCCGCCGATCACCAGCGCGTTGCTGGAGGGTATCGCCACCAGCCGCGCCCCGCCCTGTACGTAAGGCTGCAGCACCTTGGCCAGGTCTTCCGCCGCCGCGTAGCGCAGCGGCACCA
Organism: uncultured Acetobacteraceae bacterium; assembly: GCA_964244695.1. Classification (GTDB taxonomy): domain Bacteria; phylum Pseudomonadota; class Alphaproteobacteria; order Acetobacterales; family Acetobacteraceae; genus BOG-908. The sequence goes on along the minus strand of CAXTJZ010000008.1, from coordinate 27,697 downwards.
GCATGCCGCCCGCCGTGCCCGCCCCGCCCGCCACACCGGCCGCCAGCGCCGTCGGCAGCACGCGATACACGCCACTATTTACCACAAGGGTGGCGCCGTTCTGCGCCAGAAGGGATTGCAGCACAGGTATCAATTGGCTCTCCGCCAAGGGCGAGACGGTGCGCAAAGTCGCCGTGCCATGCACGCTAGGGTCGATCGCGTAGTTCACGTGCAGCGTGTTGCCCAGAATCTGAGCCACCACCTCGCGTATGTCGGTGTCGGCGAAATCCAGCGTGATGCTGCCGCCGGAAGCCCCCGGCGTCCCCGCCCGTGCTGCCACCAGAACGCCAGGCCCGTTGCTGACCGCCACCTGAAGCGGCGGCGGGTTGCCGGCCACGCTGCCGTTCACCCGCGGTGTTGCGCTGTCCAGCCCGCCGGACAGCGGCGGCAACGGCGGCAGAAGCCGCGACTGTGCCACCGGCGCGCATCCCGCCGCATACAGAACGGTGCTCGCGGCAAGCCAGCAGGCCAACCCCCGGCGTCGCTGGGCGTGCGTCATCACTCTCTCCGTTGCGGAATCATGTTGTTGCGCAGCAGCAGCGGACCTTGTGGCGGGGGCTGACCGGGCTCTTCACCCGGCGGCTGCTGCAGTCCGGGGTTCGGGAAGGCCGGGTTCTGGAAACCGCCCGGCATCACCGGATTGAAGCCAGGATTGGCGAATCCGGGGGTGAACGGCTGAAACCCCGGCGCACCCGTGCTCACCCGGTTCTTGTCGTAGCTTGGCAGCAGAACCGCGCCGCTCGCCAGCGTCACCCGGTCCGGCAGGATGCGCCGTATGGTGCTGTCGTTCACCGCGGCGCCCTCCGGCAACACCATCTGCTTGCCGCCGCCCTCTGGTGCGAAGATGGCCTTGCGCCCGTTGCGCGTGATCATAATACCCGCCAGGCGCGCCTGGCCTACCGCCACTACGCCTATTCCACGCACGACGTTATGCGGCGGCCGGCGCGAGACGCTGAACAGCGGCCGCGCCAGAACGGCGCTCACCCACGCGCTGGTGTCGCGCGCGGCCAGCGCCGGCGCACGCGCCTGCACCGCCACACGCGCCGGCGAGACGGTGTTGCCCGCCACACTGCCCGCCGGCCAGACCCATTCCAGCGTCAGCAGCAAAGCCAATACCCCCAACACGCCCGAGATCACGCGCGGCAAATCGACCCTCACGGCTGGTCCTCCTTGGCCGTGCCGATCCGGAACGCATACACGGTGAAGGTGCAATCCATCGGCAACTGCGTGTTCTGCGGGCCGATCGGCGTGGCGGTCAGCCGTATGTCATCCACCAGCATGCTCGGCTGCGCCTGGTCGATCGCGCGCAGCAGCGCCACCACCACGGCCAATTGCGCGCTCAGCTCCACCCGCACGCCGATGCGCCGGTAGGCGCCCACCTGTTCGGCCGGCAACGTCTCTATACTGGTAAGCTGCGCGCTGGCCGAACCCGCCATCGCCTGAACCTGCTCCTGCAGCGAGGCGCCCGCGATGGCGTCCGAGTCGCCAGCCAGCACGGCCCTGGCCGGGGCCGTTGCCGCAGCCTCCGCCTCGCGCTTGATCAGCGTCAGCGTTTCGATCAGCGCGGCCTCGCGGGCCACCCGCGTCTGCAGCGACGCGACCTCTTCGGACTGCGCGCTGTAGAAATCGACTATCGGTCCTATCACGCCCAGCCACACGAACAGCAGGGCGAGCACCGCCAGACCGGCCGCAAGGATCTGCCCGCGCTGGCCAGTGGGGAGCGCGGCGATCATGGGTGAGCATCACGTAAAGAAAGCAAGGCCTTCTTTTTTGAAAAAAAGAAGCAAAAAACTTTTGCTCCTGCGCCTGCATCCCGGCCTGGCGCAGTTCTGCCAGCCGTAGCGCTTGCAGGACCCGACGAAGACGCCGTGCAAGCAGGTAGCAAAAGTTTTTTGCTTCTTTTTTTCAAAAAAGAAGGCCTTCCTTCCTTCACTGTGCCAACTCCGCCCGTATGGCGAACACATCCAGGTGGTTCGTCTCGCTCTTCGTCACCGGCGCCGTAAAAGCCGGGTTCTTCACCCGCGGATCGGCAGAAAGCCCGCTGATCAGCCGCGGCGCCGAGGCCCCCAGTCCCGCCATGGTGATCTTGCGCTCGCGCATGGTGAACTCGGTCAGGTAGCTGTCGTCCGGCAGCACCTCGGTCAGCGCCGCCAGCGCCTCCAGCGTGTCGCCCAGGCGGCGCGTCTCCGCCGCCACCGCGTCACCGCCTGCGCTGCTGCCGGAGATCCGGCGGCGCAGCGCTTCCACCTGGTCTATCTTCGGCGCCATCGTAGCGAGCTGCTCGTGCAGGTTGGAGAGGCGGATCGCCTGCCGCAGGAACGGCGAGACGACCACGAGCAGCGCCAGCACGCCGGCGGCGATCGCCAGCGTGCGCAGCGGCAGCCACGCCTGGCCGGAACTTCCTTCGCGCGCAAGCTTCAGCACACGCAGGCCGTCCGGCATCGCCGCCTCCACCGAGGCAGGCACCGCCCCCAGCGGTCGCAGGAAACCTATCGCGTCCTCCAAAGCGGCGCGCCGCACCATGGTCAACCGAAGGTTTATACGCGCCCGCGCCCTGTCCCGCAGCAATACCGTGTGGTCCCATACCAGTTCGGCCGCCGTGAACGGCGTCAGCCGCTCCATCTCGTAGCCGAGCACGCGCGCCAGGTCCCGCTCGGCGGCCAGCGGCAGGTTCACCGAACGCTCCAGCACCCAGGATGCCGGCACGCGCAGCAGCACCGGCTCGCCTCTCGCCCGTCCGCCAACCGCGGCACGCAGGCCCGGCGCGCCGGCATCGTCGCCGCGTACGTCGACGATACGCTGCTCAAGGCCGCGCCGGCGGCGCCGCATCGTCATTACGCCGGGCACGCTGACGTCGGCTATCAGCGCGTCTTCGCCGCCCGGCTGGCTGAACAGCCGCGCCGGCAACAGCGTGCGGAGCTGACCGCCCCACCATTCCAGGAACTCGACGAGCAAGCAGCCTCCGCCCCAAGCTGCGCGAAACTCGCGCATCGCGCTGGCGTTACCTCGCCCTGGTGCCGAAGGAAAGCGCCACGTGGGCGCGTTGCTATATGTTAACCCGTTGTGAGACTGGCTGCGTGCGGAGGAAAGTAATACTTTTTTTTAAAAGGATCCAAAAATTCATTCCCGACGTAGTTGCACCGGCTAGGCTCCACCGGAAAACACCGAACCGGCTTAGCCGCTTAGGGTAAGAAGTTTTTGGCTTCATTCCTGCAAAAAAGAACGGCTTCCTTGCTGTATCGCATGAAAAACGTTGAAACCGGAAACTAGTAAGCTACCTTACATTCTACGCGCAGGCAGATAGGGCATCCAGGCTCCGATGGGCATTGTAAAATTCGCGCTCAAATACCCCCACACCTTCTATGTGGTGGCTATCCTGATGCTGTTCCTAGGCGTCAGCTCCATCGTAGTCGCGCCCAAGGACATCTTCCCGGGCATCAACATCCCGGTCGTCAGCGTGATCTGGCAGTATACCGGCCTCACGCCAGAGGAGATGGAGCAGCGCGTCAGCACCTATAGCGAGTACTCCATCAGCTCGTCGGTCAACGATATCAAGAACATCGACAGCCAGACGCTGTCCGGCATCTCCGTCGAGCGCATCTACTTCCAGCCGAACGTGAACGTCGATCTGGCCATCGCGCAGATCGTCTCGGCGTCGAACTCCATACGCGCCCTGATGCCCACCGGCATCCAGCCGCCCACCATCGTCCAGTACAACGCCTCGTCAGTGCCCGTGCTCTCCATCAGCCTGTCGTCCGACAAGCTGAACGAGCAACAGTTATACGATTACGGCATCTACCAGATGCGCCAGCAGCTCGCCCCCATACAAGGGATAACGCTGCCTACTCCCTATGGCGGCAAATACCGCCAGATAATGGTGGACCTGGATCCTGACGCCCTTCGCGCCCAAGGCCTGACACCGAACGACGTCGTTACTGCCGTCAACGCCCAAAGCCTGACACTGCCTTCCGGCGACGCGAAGATGGGCGACCGGCAGTTCATCATACGCGTCAACGCCTCGGCCCAGTCCATCGAGGCGCTGAACAATGTGCCGATACGTCAGGTCGGCGGCACGACCGTCTATTTGAAGGACGTGGCCCACGTGCGTGACGGCTGGGCCGTGCAGCAGAACATCGTACGCACGGAGGGCAAGCGCAGCGTGCTGCTCACCATCATTAAGAATGGTGACGCCTCCACGCTGGACGTGGTGAACCGCGTCAAGGCCGCAATGCCGGGCATCCAGAAGGCGGCGCCGCCCGGCATGAAGATAGAGCTGCTGTTTGACCAGTCGGTGTTCGTGCAAAACGCGATCAGTTCCGTTCTGCGCGAAGGTGCGATCGCCGCCGGACTGACCGCGCTGATGATCCTCATCTTTCTCGGTTCCTGGCGCTCCACTGTCGTGGTGATGGTGTCCATTCCCCTTGCCATCCTCACCTCCATCGCCGTGCTCACAGCACTAGGCGAGACGATCAACACCATGACCTTGGGTGGCCTGGCACTGGCCGTCGGCATACTGGTGGACGATTCCACCGTAACCATCGAGAACACCCACCGCCTGCTCGACGAGGGCGGGGATTTCGACGACGCGGTCCTGGAAGGCGCGGCCGGCATCGCCGTCCCCACCCTTGTCTCCACGTTGTCCATCTGCGTCGTGTTCGTCAGCGTCTTCTTCCTGCAGGGCGCGGCGAAATACCTCTTCACCCCGCTCGCAGAGGCGGTGGTGTTCGCCATGCTCGCCTCCTACGGCATCAGCCGTACACTCACCCCGATCATCATCCGCACGATGCTGCGTAGCGAATATGAGGGCGGCCACGACGACAAACGCCAGAAAAATTGGTTCGGCCGCTTCCATGACGGCTTCAACCGCCGCTTCGACGCGTTCCGCAACTTCTACGGCTGGCTGCTCGGCGTCATTCTGGCCCGCCGCATCATCACCCCTCTGGTCGGCCTGTCCGTCGTCGTCCTGGCCGGCTGCCTCAGCATGTTCGTGGGTCGGGACTTCTTCCCGCAGGTCGATGCGGGCCTGATACAGCTCCATGTCCGCGCGCCTGCCCGCACCCGTATCGAGAGCACGGAGAAGATTTTCCAGGCTGTCGAAGAGAACATACGCGCCCACATCCCGGCCAAGGACATCACTCTAATGCTGGACAATTTCGGGCTGCCGCAGCGCACGTACAACCTGGCTTTCACGGACGGCACCACCATCGGCGTCAACGATGGCATCATCCAGATCCAACTCGCCGAAAACCGCAGCAACACCACGGCCGCGTTTACCCGGGCGCTGCGCGACGAATTGCCGAGTGCCTTCCCGGACGTGACGTTCTACTTCCAGCCCGCCGACCTGGTGACCCAGATCCTGAACTTCGGCGTACCCTCGCAGATCGACGTCCAGGTACAAGGCAAGGACCGCAAGGCCAACCAGAAGATCGCTCAGGATATCGCGCACAAGGTCGGCGCAGTGCCCGGCATCGTGGACGCGCATGTGCAGCAGGAACTGGATGCGCCGGAGATGTTCTACACCATCGACCGCACGCGCGCGGAGGAGCTTGGCCTGACCGTCAACCAGGTGGCCCAGGACCTCAACATCAGCCTCAGCTCGTCGGAGCAGGTGACACCGAACTTCTGGACTGACCCGAAGAACGGCATTCCCTACTACCTCGCCGTGCAGACACCGGAATACCGCCTGCACGACCTGCAGGCGCTCAACAACACTCCTATCGCCGGTTCAACCAACAGCACCGGCGCCGTCATCCCGGACCTGCTCGGCAACGTGGCGAGCGTGCGGCGCCAGGAAGTCCAATCGAACTACAACCAGTCCAACATCCAACCCGTCTATGATGTATATGCCAGCGTGCAGAGCTCCGATCTAGGCACCGCGGAGGCCGCCATAAACAAGGTGGTTGCCGAGGAACGCCCGCATCTGGGCGTGGCCGACAAGATCAACGTCCTCGGCCAGATCAGCAGCATGGACAAGGCGTTCACCAACCTAACCATTGGGCTGCTGTTCGCCGCCGTGTTCGTCTATCTGCTTATGGTGGTGAACTACCAGAGCTTCATCGACCCGCTGGCGGTGATCTTGGCCCTGCCCGGCGCCGGCGCCGGCATCCTGCTGCTGCTGTTTGTCACCGGCACCACACTCTCTGTGCCGTCGCTGATGGGCGCGATTATGTCGGTGGGCGTGGCGTCGGCCAACTCCATCCTGCTGGTCACGTTCGCCCTCGAGCAGCGCAAGGAAGGGATGAGCGCCGTCGAAGCCGCCATCTCGGCCGGCACCACAAGGTTGCGCCCCGTGCTGATGACGGCAGCGGCCATGCTCGTGGGCATGGTGCCGATGGCTATCGGCGGCCCCGGCGAGGAACAGAACGCGGTCCTCGCGCGCGCCGTGATCGGCGGCGTGCTCGTGGGCACCATGACGACACTGCTTTTCGTGCCCTACCTCTATTCCGTTTTCGGCGCCTTCGACCGCGTCGAAAAGAAGGAGCGCGCCACTGGCAACCGGCGCGCCGCCGAACCACGCCGCCTATCCCAGCAGGGAGCCGACTGAGACATGAACCACGTCACCAATCCAGAGCGCCCACAGACCGAAAGCGAGCAAGACCGCTTCCTGCCCGGCTTGGAGGATGAGCCCGGGCAGTCGCGCGCCGACAAGCCGGCACAGACGCCGGACCCGAAGCGGGGGCGCATCGCGCGCTTTGCCGGCATCGGCGCCGTCCTGATAGTGGCGCTGATGGTCGGCTGGGGAATCTGGTCCCATCTCGCTACGGCCAACGCCGCCAAGACGGCAACCGAAACCCGCCAGAACGCGGTGCCGCAGGTGCGCGTCATGACGGCCAAGTCGGATGACAGCCCCAGCGTGGTCGATCTGCCCGGCACCATGCAGGCCTTCGACTCCGCCACCCTGTATGCGCGCGCCACAGGCTACATCGCCAAGCGCAACGTCGACATCGGCAGCAAGGTGCATGCCGGCGACGTGCTCGCCGTCATCGCCGCACCCGACCTGGACCAGCAGTTGGCCCAGGCCCGCGCCCAGCTGATCCAGATGCAGGCCGCCATGCGGCAGGCCATCGCCCAGCGCGGCCTGGCCAAGGTCACCAACCAGCGCACCTCCAAGCTGGTGGTCGAGGGCTGGGACAGCCGGCAGCAGGGTGACCAGGACGCGACCACGCTGAACACCAGCAGCGCCGCGGTTGGCGTGGCCCAGGCCAACCTCGCCGCCCAGGCCGCCGCCGTTAACCGCCTCGTCGAGCTGACCGGATTCGAAGCGGTCACCGCCCCCTATAACGGCGTGATCACCGCCCGCCAGATCGATGTCGGCAACCTCGTCACCGCCGACTCGTCTTCAGGCACCTCGCTGTTCTCCATTGCGCGTGACGACATCCTGCGAGTCCAGGTGTATGTGCCGCAGGAGGATTTCTTCGGCCTGAAGGACGGCCAGGACGCCACCATGACAGTGCCGCAGCTTCCCGGCCGCATCTTCCACGGCCGTGTTTCCCGCAATGCTGCTGCCCTGTCCACCAACACGCGCACGCTGCTTGCCGAAGTCGATGTGGACAACAAGGACGGCGCGCTCTCCGCCGGCCTCTACGGCATCGTGCACTTCAAGGAGCCGCGGCCCCAGCCGATCATCACAATCCCCACGCAGGCGGTGATCTTCAACGACCAAGGCCTGAGCGCTGCTGTCGTGGACGACGGAAAGATTGCCGTCAGGCACCTGGACGTTGCCGCCGACGACGGTGCGCAGGTGCGGGTGCGGGCAGGGCTAAAGGACGGGGACAAGATAATATTGAACCCGCCGGTTGATCTGGTGCCTGGCGAGAAGGTTGAGGTGGCCAGCAAGTAAAGTAAGCAAGGCCTTTTTTTGAAAAAAAAGCAAAAAGCTTCCGACTCCGCTATCGCGGCTTTTCCAGCCAGCACCCGACAGGAAATAAAAGTCTTTCGCTTGTTTTCTTCAGAAAAAAGGCCTTTCTTGCCTACCCTCCTGTCACACTCATGAACCTTCCAACCTTACCCTCCAACCCACGCCGCCCCACCACGAAATCATGCCCCCGCGGCTTGCGTGAAATCGCTTCCTCGATCGCCGCCCTGACATCTTCGCCACGCCGCAGCGGCCCGCGCAGGTCCGCCGCATCCTCCTGGCCCAGGCACATGAACAAGGTGCCAGTCACCGTCAGCCGCACCCTGTTGCAGTCCTCGCAAAAATTGTGCGTAAGCGGCGTGATGAATCCCAGCCGACGGCCGGTCTCGCGCACCGTTACGTAACGCGCTGGCCCGCCCGTGCGGTAGGCTGAGTCGTCCAGCGTCCACCGCTGCTCCAGCCGAGCGCGTACGAGCGACAGCGGCAGATACTGCGACATCCTGCCTGCCTCGCCGACTTCCCCCATCGGCATCGTCTCGATAAGGCACAAATCGAAGCCCTCCCGTCCGCACCATTCGAGCATGGCGTCGAACTCGTCCTCGTTCTCGCCCGCCAGCGCCACGGCGTTTATCTTCACCGCCAGCCCGGCCGCGCGCGCCGCGTACACACCTTCCAGAACACGGTCCAGGCGACCCCAACGGGTCAGCCGGTTGAACCGCTCCGCGTCCAGCGTGTCCAGGCTGACGTTCACTCGCTTGACGCCCGCGACGGCCAGCGCTTCGGCATGGCGTGCGAGCTGGGTGCCGTTCGTAGTCAGCGTCAGTTCGTCCAGCCCGTGCCCGAGAAGCCCGCCCAACCGGGCGATCAACCCCGTCACATCGCGGCGCACCAGCGGCTCCCCACCCGTAATGCGTAGCTTACGCACACCGGCCGTTACGAAAGCGCCGCACAGCACCTCCAGCTCTTCCAGAGACAATATCTCGGATTTCGGAAGGAAAGTCATGTCCTCGGCCATGCAATACACGCAGCGAAGGTCGCAGCGGTCCGTGACGGAAACCCGCAGATAGGTCACCGGGCGCTGAAAGGGATCCATGAGCATCTTACTCAGTTCGGCCTGATGCAGCCCCTGGTCAAGGCGAGCTACACAAGTGGTTATTGTTTGCAGAAAATAGCCAAACTTTTAGGGGCGCATCGCTACTGCACGAGTTCATGACGAACCTGCAAAGCAGGCTGGGTTCTGCCTCCTGTTGCGGGTCAAGCACGCTGCAATCCTCGCGCTAGGATTGTGCTCACAATGTGGTGTTCGCCTTCGCTTGCACTGGCTATAAGGCTCAATCTCTCTTTGGCGGTGCTGGCGTAATGACCACAGGCAAGGCCCTGTTTTTGCTCGATGCAGCCTTCATGCTCGTCGTGTGGCCGATCCTGCTGCACTTCGGCTGCTGGGGTACTGAATGCTTTCGCCCCACGCCGGACGGCGCCGCAGCCCTGCTCTACCCCGCAGCCAACCTGATCTCCTTCTACGCGCTCGGGCTCTATCGGCGGGAAGCGATCATCCAGACGCGCGAGTCACTCGGCCGTGTGCCGCTGGCCGTCAGCCTCGGCGCTGTCGGCACAGCCGCGCTACTTGGTGCGCTTGGCCTGTGGATCGGCTCGCCTTTCGACCGGGTCCGCCTGTTCTCCGGTGCGGTCATCGGCTTCTGCCTCGCAGGCCTTGCAGCCCGCCTGGTGTTCAGCGGCCTGAAACGGCGCGGCACTTTCCAGCGCCGGCTGCTCATCGTCGGCGCGGGCCAGCGCGCGTGGGACCTGCTTTGCATGCTGCGCAACGAAGGCAGCCGCCCCACCTACCAGATGCACTTTGTCCACCATCCGGACATGGGCGCCATAGACCCTCGCCTGACCGCCGCCTCAAGCGAAGGCATCCGTATCTGCGACCAGACGAACGTCTTTACCGCCGCCCGCATGCTGCATCCGGACGAAATCGTCGTGGCACCCGACGAGCGCCGCGGCATGCCGCTGGACAGCCTGCTCGCCTGCAAGAAGGAGGGCTACCCCGTCATCCAGTACCTCACTTTTTTGGAGCACGAGATACGGCGCGTAGACATTCGTCGTGTGGAAGTGGGCTGGCTGCTCTACTCCAATGGCTTCTATTTCGGCACCATAGACAACGCGCTGAAACGGATGCTGGACATCGCCGTCAGCGCGATCCTCCTCGTCGTCTTCTCCCCTTTCATCATCGGCGCCGCCATCGCCATCAAACTCGATGACCGCGGGCCCGTCCTGTATAGCCAGGAGCGTGTCACCCGCGGCGAACACCATTTCAGCATCTACAAAATGCGCACCATGCGCATTGATGCGGAAAAATCCGGCGCTGTATGGGCCGAGGCGCGCGACCCCCGCATCACCCGCGTCGGCCGCTTCCTCCGCCAGACACGCATCGACGAGATGCCGCAGCTGATCAACGTCCTACGCGGCGACATGTCCCTGGTAGGCCCCCGCCCCGAACGGCCGAAGTTCACCGCGCAGTTGGCCGAACAGCTGCCCTTGTACCAAGAGCGCCATATGGTGAAGGCAGGGCTTACCGGGTGGGCGCAGATCAACTACCCCTACGGCGCTTCGCTGGACGACGCGCGCTCGAAGCTTAGCTACGATCTATATTACGTGAAGAATTTTTCTATTTTGTTTGATTTGCTGATCTTGTTGCAGACGTTACGCGTGGTGCTTTGGCCTAGCGGTGCTCGCTAGCGCTGTCGCGAAACGCTGAAGTGTGTGTCTCAACGGGCTTATTGAACCCGAAAGTTATGCCTGGCACGCGCGAGAGCAAAATAGCAGTTGTTTGAGAAGACGAGAAAACTTTCGCCCCACTCGTGTGCGTGTTGTTGACACGCACCCTCAAGCGTTCCGCGACAGCGCCAGTAAAAGCTTTTTGCTTCTTTTCTCGAAAAAGAAGGCCTTGCTTCCTTCAAGCCTCCGGCAGCTTCACGCCAGACAGGCGCTCGCATTCTCCCAGCAGCCGGTCCTGCAGCACAACATTACTCGCGGCGCCACTGGGGACGCGCGGCTGCAGGTGGTAGAAATAGCCGCCTGTCACTGTCGCGGCCGGGTCCTCGTCGGTTGCCAGCCAGACCTGGGTGCGATGGGCCGCGTCCAGGTCGCCCGTCGCGCGCGGGCTCATCTTTGTCGGCACCCAGCCCGGCTCCATCGCGTTGGACCGCACCGCCGGCCAGCGCCGCGCGACTGCGAAGGCGATGAGAACGTCATGCAGCTTGGTGTCAGAATACGCCTGGTTGCCGCGCCAGGACCGGTCCACCCAGTTAAGGTCGTCCAGGGACGACGTACCGCGCCGGTGCAGTTCGGAGCTGACATAGACCAGCCGGCGCGGCCGGTGCATCAGGGCCGTCAGCACGTAGGGCGCCAGGGTGTTGACTGCGAAGACTTGCGCCAGCCCATCTTCGGTGATCAGGCGCCGCTTCTCGCGGTAGCCGACCGCCGCGTTGTGGATCACCGCGTCGAAAGTACCAAGCGCATTGGCCTGGTCCGCCAGCGATCGAGTCTGCCGCAGGCTGGCCAAGTCGCCGAGCAGCACCGTTTCGGCTCCCGGCACTGCCGCAAGTGCCTCCCGTCCGCGCGCCTCATGGCGGGCGTGCAGCACCACCGCGTGGCCCCGCTCCACGAGAAGTTGTGCCGCCATGCGGCCGAGACCGTCCGACGAGCCGGTGATAAACACGCGTGCCATAATCGCCCAACGCGCGGCCCGCGCGCAGGTGCCGCATGGCCGTCCCGCCCGCGTTCAAGATCCTCGCCGGACGCCGCCGCAACCTCCTGCCATCCGCCATGTGGTGCGCAGGATAAGGCCATGCGCATGGGGCGGAGGATGGGTGTTGTGGTATCAGCGCTGATAGCGGCAACAGCGGCTGCCGAGCCGCAGCACCTGCTGGTTGTCGTGGTCGCGCAGCCGGATGACCCACGCGGCGCACAACACTCGCTAGCTTGGAACAACACGCCGCCGCGTCGCGCGAGCGCGATGTGGTAGTGCAAGATTTAACGCCGGAAGCTGCGCGACGCCAGCGGCCTGAATTGGGCGGGGATCCGCGGCGTTCGGAGTCGTGCTGGTCGGCAAGGACGGCACGGTGAAGCTGCGCCGCGGCAAAGCGGTGGCCGCTTCGGAGATAACTGCGCTAATCGACACCATGTCGATGCGCCAGCACGAGATGCGGCGATAGCGGCGGCGGGCGCCACGATCACCGTGACATAACACCGTCGACCCGAGCGCGGCCGTCACCATGGCGCGGCTTGATCCGCGAGGTGACGGCCACCTGTCCCACTATCAATCGCACAAAGGATATCTGGGATGCCGTAAGCTGAAGAAGCAAGCAGTCCTTTTTTGGAAAAAAAGACCAAAAAACTTTTGCTTGCTTTCGCCTGCCTCTTCAACCCCAGTGACTCGGGATCAATCAAGATGCATGAAACGGCGCGAGGAGCAAAAATTTTTTGCTTTTTTTTCAAAAAAGAAGGCTTGCTTACTTCCTACTCAATCACCGCAATCCGTGATGCAGCCAAGGCAAAGCATCCGTAGAAACCGCATTAGGCAGATACCCGCCCGTGGAGGCCGGCGTCGACACGCTGGCAGGTGTTGACGCCACGATGTCGATTGTCAGACCTGCCACGTTGGCGAAATCGCTCGCCAGATGGATGGCCTCGTTGCTCAGCGTGCCGCCCTTGTCGGTGATGGTGTAGATGCCGCCGTGGCCGCCTGCCAGGATCGGCCCGAAATTCTGCGCTGTCACGCCGTTGCCTGACAGCATCGTCCCGGTGATGCTGCCGCCGTTCACCGTCGTCTGCAACGCGCCGCGCAGCGCTGTCGAACCGGCCGCGCCGGTGTTCTCGATCTCGAAATGCGCAGAGCCGCCCGCGCTCACCATGATGGTCAGCGTGCCGTTCACGCTCTGGATCGACGTTCCTTCCACGCCGACGACGGACAGCGTGGTGCCCTGCCCGTCGATCGTGCCGCTCACGTGCGCTTCGGCGTTGTAGCTGTTGCCGGCTCCTGTCGCACCGTTGATGTAGTCGCCGGTTGCCGTCAGGGTGGTGCCGTTCAGGTTCAGCGTGCCGCCTATTATGCTGAGAGTCGAGACAATGGAGTTGCCGGCTCCTGCCGTGCTGGCCAGCACGGCGGTGGTGCCTTCCGCGCCGAGATAGAGCGAACCGCCCGTCAACGCCGCCGTGTCGGTGAACCCGCCATTGTCCAGGATGATGCCGGTGTTGGTCAGGCCACCGGAAAACGCCAGCGTGCCGAGCAGGACGTTGGAAAGGGTGCCCGAGTTGGTGAACGGGTTGGAGATCTTTACCGTCCCACGCCCGGTCTCCTCGAACAGTCCGGATGAGGTGATGGTGCCTGCGCCGGCGATGGCGGAGGTCCCGACGACATCGAACGTTCCTGCGAACGACAAATTCTTGCTGATCGCCAGGGTGGCCGCGTTGATGACGGTGATCTCGCTGACGGTGATCGGGTTGGTGTCCGCGATCGTGTTGTGGCCGCCGCTGAAGGTCAGCGTCCCGCTGCCGCTAACTGGTCCGGTGATGCCGTCGCTGCCCGTCAGCACCAGCGCGCCGCCGGTGGCTACTAGGCTGCCATTGCTGACCAGCACGCCGGAGAGCGTGCCGAAGCCGGACAGCACCGACCCCGCTCGTGTGGTGAGCCCTTTCGTCGTCAGCGTGCCGCCGCCCAGCACCACAGTGCCGCTGCTGGTCACCGCCAGGGTCGAGGTGTAGGAACGCCCGTTTAATATCTGCAGCTCGGACTTCGCGGCGATTGCGGTGAGGCTGTTCTCGATCGCCGTGCCCCCGAAGCTGATATAGGACGCAGCACCGGAGAGCAGGATGTCAGCGGCGTCCGTGGTGACCGCGGCACCGGTGATCGCCAGCGTGGCACCGCTGCTACCGGCGACCGCGGCATAGGTGCCGCCCGTGAGTGTGCCGGCGCTGCTGTCGTTTGTCAGCGAGGCATTGCTGGTGAAGGTGACGTTGCTGCCGTTATCGGCCTGGATGAGGCCGGCGTTGCTGTAGGTGCCGTTCTGGACGGACAAGCCGCCCGAGCCGATGCCCAACAACTGGCCGGTCGCCGTGTTGGTGCCCGTGCTGCCCAGGCTGATGATCAGCGCGTTACCGCCTGTGGCGGCGATGGTGCCGCCATTGACAAGCGTGAGTTGGCCGTCTCCGAGGTTTCCGCTGCCTTCGATCATGTTATTGGCGTTGACCAGCGTGTCCGCGACGGACGCCCCGAGGATGTAGTTGTTGGCATTGTCGGACAGCACCAAGCTGCCGGCGCCGCTCAGCGTCACTGTCGGGCTGGCGATCACCAGCTCGGTCGAGTCGTTCGTGCTCAGCACACTTAACGTGCCGGTGTTGACGATCGAGCCGAGCAGGCTGAGCGAACCGTAATCGGTGGCCTGTACGTTGCCGCTGATGGTAAGCGCATTTGCCGAACCGTCCAGCGTTCCGCTCTCGTTGTAGGTTACCTCCACCACGCCGGCACCTGTCGACTTAACCAGGCCGCCGGCGATGCTTGCGCCGTTCTGCAGGCTGACCGTGCTGCCGGCCGCCAGCACGGTGCCTGCGGTGTTGCTGAGGGTGTCGCCCTGCACAATCAGGCCGCCCGAACCCGTCGCCTCGATTAGCCCGGTATTGGTGACCGCGTTACCTGTCGAGAGCAGAAGCGCGTTGCCGCCTGTGGCATCGATGATCCCAGAGGTGCCGTTCACCAGCGTTAGCTGGCCGGCGCCGAGGTGGCCGGCGCCGGAGATGGTGTTGTTGACGTTGTCCAGCGTGTCGCCGGCGGCAAGCCCAAAGATGTAATTGTTGGCGTTGTCCGACAGCACCACGCTGCCGGCCCCGCTCAGCGTCACGGTTGGGCTGGCGATCACCAGCTCGGTCGAGTCGTTCGTGCTCAGCAGGCTGATGGTGCCGGTGTTGACGATGGAGCCCATCACGCTCAGCGAGCCGTAATCTGTTGCCTGCACTTGGCCCTGGATGGTCAGCGCGCCGGCCAGTCCGCTCAGTGTCCCGCTCTCGTTGTAGGCCACCTGCACGACGCCGGAACCGGTGCTCTTGACCACGCCGCCGGCGATGCTGGCGCTGTTTTGCAGGCTGACCGTGCTACCGGCGGCCAGCACGGTGCCGGCGGCGTTGCTCACGGTGTCGCCCTGTATGAGCAGGCCGCCCGTGCCCGTCGCCTCGATAAGGCCGTTGTTGGTGACAGTGTTCCCTGTGGCCAGGACGAGAGCGTTGCCGCCGGTTGCGTCGATGATCCCGGCGGTGCCGTTGACGAGCGTCAGCTGGCCATCGCCGAGGTGGCCGGCGCCGGAGATGGTGTTGTTGACATTGTTCAGCGTGTCGGCGGCCGCGGCTCCGAAAATGTAGTTGTTTGCATTGTCGTCCAGCACCACGCTGCCCGCGCCGCTCAGCGTCACCGTCGGGCTGGCGATCACCAGTTCGGTCGAGTCGTTCGTGCTCAGCAGGCTTATGGTGCCGGTGTTGACGATCGCGCCCGCCACGCTCAGCGAGCCATAATCGGTGGCCTCGACCTGGCCCTGGACGGTCAGCGCGCTGGCCAGTCCGCTGAGCGTGCCTGATTCGTTGTAGGTGACCTGCACGACGCCGGCAGCGTTCGACTCCACCAGGCCGCCGGTGATGCTGGCGCCGTTCTGTAGGCTGACCGTGCTGCCTGCCGCGAGCACGGTGCCGCCGGCGTTGCTGAACGTGTCGTTCTGCAGCAGCAGGCCGCCGGTGCCGGTGGCCTCGATCAACCCGTTATTGGTGACGGTGTTGCCGGTGTGCAGGACGAGAGCGTTCGACCCTGTCGCATCGATGGTGGCATCGTTGGTGAGCACGAGCTGGCCATTGCCGAGCTGGCCCGCGCCGCTGATCGTGTTGTTCAGGTCGATGAGCGTGTCGCCGGCGATCGCGCCGTTGATGTAGTTGTTGGCGTTGTCCCCCAGCGTGACGACGCCGCTGCCTGTCAGCGTCACGGTGCCTGGTGTGGCGCCACCAGGGCCTACCAGCAGATATGTGGAATCGTTTGTGCTGCCGAGCGTGATTGCGCCACTGTTGGCAATCGTGCCGAGCAGGCTGAGCGTGCCGTAATCCTGCACAGCCACGGTGCCGAGACTGCTCAGCGTGTGGGCCGAGCCGTCCAGCGTGGCGGCGTTGTTATACGCGACGACAACCTGGCCTGTGCTGCTGGTGTTCACAATGCCGCCGGCCACTGTCGTTCCGGACTCCAGGTTGACCACGCTGCCTGCGCCGGCCAGGACCGTGCCGCCGGTGCTGTCGTTAATGACGGTGTTCTGCACCACCAGGGTGGCGCCGCCGGTGCTCTCGATGAGGCCGCTATTCGTGAGCGTTCCGCCTGTGTTCAGGATAAGGGCGTTGTCGGAATAGGTGGCGTCGATAACGCCGGCCGCCCCGTTTATCAGCGTCAGCGCCCCATTGCCCAGGTGCCCTGCCCCGGAGATCGTGTCGTTCACGTTGTTCAGCGTGTCGGCAGCCGCCGCGCCGGTGAGATAGTTGTTGGCGTTGTCGCCAAGGAGCACGGTGCCTGTGCCGGTCAGCGAGACGGAGCTGCCCGCGGCGATCAGGTAGGTGGCGTCGTTCGTGCTTTGCAGGGCGATGCTGCCTGTGTTCGCGATGGTCCCGAGCAGGCTGAGCGTGCCGTAGTCGTTGACCTGAACGCTGCCCTTGTTGGCCAGGCCGCTGAGCGTGGCGGACTGGTTGTAGGCGATTGCGATGGCGCCGCCTGCGCTTGTGCTCAGCGTGCCGCCCTGCACGACGGCGCCGCTCTGCAGCTCCACCGTGCCACCGGCCGCCGTGATCTTGCCCGTGCTTGTGTCCGTGACAGAACTTTGAATGTCCAGCGTGGCGCCTGCCGTGGCCTCCAGCAGGCCTGCGTTGCTGACGGTAATGGTGCCGGTGTTGAGCACGAGCGCGTTTGACTGGTTGGCGTCCACGGTGCCGGACGCACCGTTGACGAACGTCAATTGGCCCGCGCCGAGTTGTCCTGCACCCTCGATGAGGTTCGTGCTGTTGGACAACGTGTCAGTGGCCGACGCGCCGTAGATCCGGTTGTTGGCATTATTGCCGAGCAGGATGGTGCCGGTGCCGCTCAGTGTCAGCTTGCTATCGGCCACGATCAGGTTGGTGCTGTCGTTCGACGAGTTCAGCGCCAGCGTGCCGCCGTTCGAGAAGGTTGACGTGCCGGTGCCGGACCCGAAGGTGAAGCTCGTATTGTCGGCCACGTTCAGGGTGACGTGGCTGTTGGTGGTCAGCGCGCCAGCGGCCGCGTTGCTGGCGTTTATCGCGGTCGCTGCCGTGGTGCTGATGGTGACCGTGTCGCTGGCGCCTGGCACGCCGTTCGGCGTCCAGTTCGCGGGATTGCTGTAATTGCCGTCGTTGGCTGAACCGTTCCAGGTATAGCTGGCCATGACATACTCCCGCGCGCCGACTGCCGGCTTGATGTTGGCCGCGGAATACCATTCATGAACACGAAGCACAAACAATTGTAGGTTGTTATTCACGCCCCAAAATTTTATTCTGTAACCCGCTACTATCGACAAATGTTGATGATCCACGACATCAGACATGACTCTGCAACAACTTCGGAGCCTACCCAGGATGTCCAGGCAGGACCATGCGAATGCAGCCATACGTGGCTTCTATGCCGCCGCCACCGGCCAGGCGGGATGGGACCAAGCACTCGATCACCTGCTGGCAGCGACCGGGTTCGATGGCGCCGCCTTCTACGTCGTGGACCGTGCGACGCGTCTGCCGCTCGCATCACGCTGGCATCGGCTCGACGAGAGTTACGCGGCGGAGTACCTCGATGACTACGTGCCGTTCGACCCCAGGGCCGCGCAAGTGTTCGTGCCGCAGCCGAAGCGCATCCTCTACGACTACTTGCACACGCCGGAAGCCGAGATCGACCGTGACCCGTTCTACGCCTGGTTCCAGCGCAGCCAGAAACATCGTTACTACCTCGGCGGCCAGTCCAGGGAAGGCGCAACATTGCCGGTGACACTGACCCTGCACAGGCCGCGGAACCGCGGCCATGCCGAGCGCCAGGAAACCGAGCTTTTCGCCGCCCTGCTGGAGCATTTCGAGCACGCCGTGCAACTGCAACACACGCTGGCGCTGGATGCCAGGCGGCAGGCAGCCTTGCTGGCCGATCAGGAGGCGGACACGCATGGAATCGTGCTGCTGGACAGGCATTTGCGCGTGCTGCATGCCAATGCGGCCGCCCGCCGTGTCGCCGAACGCGGTGACGGCATCCTTTTGGCGGCGGGCGGCTTGACCGCACCTCCTGGCGCCAGCGCGGGGCTCCTTGCATCGCTGCTGGCGGACGCGGCACGCGGACAGGTGACCCAGCCGCTGCATCTGCCGCGCCCGTATGGCGGACTTCCTTACGTGGTGACCGCCTGGCCGGTGCCTGCGCCCGACCTGCTCGCCGACGCTGCTTCTGTCGCCGTCGCCGTGCGTATCCTGGACTCCGACGCCGGCGACAAGCACGGCGTGGCGCGCGCCTGCGCCCTGCTCGGCCTGTCGGCCCAGGAGGCCGCCATCGTCGCCCTGCTGGTGGAAGGTGCGGACCCTGCCGAAATCGCCGCGTCGATGTCGCTACGCCCGGCCACCGTGCGCACCTATCTCGCGTCGATCTTCCGCAAGACAGGATGCCACCGGCAAGGCGCGTTGGTCGGCCGGATAATGGGGGTGGCTGCTGCAGTGCGGCCTTGAACAAATATGCTGGAAGCAGGAAAGATCTTCTTTTTTGAAAGAAGAAGCAAAAAGCTTTTGTCTGCCTGAGTGCGTGTTGTTGAAGCACACGCTGCCTTTGGTGAAGTATATACTCCCTGATCAAAGAAGTCGCAGCCTGATCTCTTCAAGCATGGCGTAGACGGCATCGCAAAACGCCATGTCGCTGATTTCCAATTCACGCGCGCACATAAGCCCGAGGCTGTTCGTTAGAGAGTTGTAGAAAGCGCGGTCAGGTGGAGACATAATGCGCAGACGATCGTCGATGATTTGCATCTGCCGCGATGCGGCGTTGTAGAACGGGCTTACCGGGTATTGCGAGACGCGCACGCTGATGACGGCGCGGGCACGTTCGATAGCATCGGTCACGACAGCACCTCCTATCTTGCCTTGCCAACGGAGATCATCCGGCCGGAAGCTGCGCCCAAGCCGATCATAGACAATGCATGTCGAGGGACGTCAGACTTGTCTGCCGAGATCAGTGGCCTCCTGCGGCGCATTGGCGAATGCGGCGTGCCTTGCGGACTGCGTAGGGAACAAGCTTTATTTTATGAAAGAAGCAAAAATATTTTGAGCCATTTTGTGCACGTTGTTGAAGCACCCGCTTCAACGTTCGTCGCCGATGCTCGCAAAAACGTTTTACTTCTTTTGTCGAAAAAGAAGGCCCTGCTGCCTTGTCTGCATGGGCGCTGCGCTGTCACTAACCACTCTGCTTTTGTCGAAGACTCAGCCTGGGGCGGCTCTGGCTACCGTGCCTTGCCGACGGACATCACCTTGCCGGAGGCTGCGTCGATGTCGAGCCTGAACATGTCCTTGTCTACCGCTTGAAAAATCCCCGCAAACTGATCCGCATTCGGCGGATTACCATGTTCCATCCAGCTGAAAACGCCGATCGAAGGTTTTCCCTGGAGAGTTTGCTCGTTGCTGATCGTGTGCCGGATGGTCCCCGCAACATCCACGACAACGAGACGGCTGTCGTTTGTCTGTTCGTCTGTGGTGATAACGCCCAAAAAATTTCGGCCGGTCACGAGATGGACAACGAGGAATCCCAGTTCCTGGAGACGTATTTCCGCGCCACCCGAAATCCACGTGGCGGCAATCACCTTGTCTATCTTCCAGCCGAGCCGGGCGGTGAAACCGGGGCGCATGTCCTCGGTGATCACGCGGCCATCGCGCCGGTGCAGTCGCAGGTTCTCGATTACTGGCATGGAGCGTCTCGCATTATCGCTGATCTAAGGATTAGGAGGCAGTTGATCAGGCCGGCTGCCCGCCACCGCGCCGATGCTGGCCGAACCCGGCGAGGGCGCCAAGGCCGGACTACTGACGGGAATGCTCTGCGGCGAACCGGCAAGCTGGAGGTTGCGGTCCCCGACGAACTGCACCTGCGAGCCTTGTCCAGGCAGATCGCCCTGCGGCCCGACCGTGCCGCTGTTGATCTGCTGCGGCTGTGTCGTCTGCACTTGTGCCACCATGGACACGTCATCCTTGTAGGCGGGTTGTATGGCGAGGCCGTTGCGCGCGTAATCCTGTGAAGGGATCGGGTCACCACTCGCCCAGCCGCCATAGGCATTACCGCCCTGCTCCAGCGCCGACGCCTGGCCTTGGCTGACGACCATGTTGTAGTTCGTCCCTGCCGGAACGATCTTGCTGGTGACGTCGGTGCCACTCTGCCAGGCCGGGTCCTGACCGTTTGCCACCATTTCGGCATTCACGTCGTCGGCCGAGCGGACGCCCAGTATCTGCTCGCCAGGAACGCTGCCTGCGGTGTTGCCGATGGAGGCCGACCCAAGGCGACCCGCCGCGGCGCCACCGGCCAGTCCGCCGCCGAGACCGCCGATCGCCTCGCCCCAAGCCGCACCGCGTGCCCCATCGAGCGCGCCGCCGATGGATTTACCTGCCGCCCCGAGCGCCGCACCACCCGCGATCCCGCCGGCAGACTGCAAGCCGAACACACCCACGCCCGCCCAGCCCGCCGATGCGAAAGCCGCGGCACCGCCGGCCCCAAGCGCCAGGGCCGTGCCGGCAATGGCCATGGACGCGGCGATATCGACTGCAAGCTGCGGCACTTCCGGGCTGATGTTGGCGTAGGAGCCCGTGCCGCCGCCGATGAACACGTTGGATGAGGCCGAGGTGATGCGCGCGTCGCAGATCGTGAGGTCGCCCAGCCGTGCGGCCGGCATGCCGTTGATGAAAACGCTGGTGCTGCCGGTGGCGATCTTCTGCGGCGCGTCGTGCTCGTCGCACACGGCCACGTCCGCCAGCGTGCGCGCGGCGTTCCGCGCGTTGACGTGCACGTTGGGCGAGCCGGTGGTGATGTCGCCGGTGGCGTGGCCGTAGGTGGCGCCGATCTTCATGCCGGCCAGCGCGCCACCGCCCGTCAGCGCGACGGCACCGCCGACGGCGGCCAGCACGGCTAGGTCAGCGCCGCCGGTGGCGACCGTGAGCAGTGCCAGGCCGGCTGCAAGACCCAAGGTACCGCCCAGGCCGAAGCCGGTGGCGGAGCCGGTGTGGGAGATGGCGTCGCCCTGGCGGGCGGCGGGGGCTGTCATGGAGAAGGAAGGAAGCAGTCCTTTTTTGAAAAAAAGGACCAAAAAACTTTTGCTCTCCCGCTGTAACACGGCGCGCGCTGGTTGGGCGAGCGCGCGCCGTAGTACAGCGGAGGAGCAAAAGTTTTTTGCTTCTTTTTTCCAAAAAAGAAGCGCTTGCTTGCCTTCTTCAAGCAGCACCATCCGTCCAAGCAAAGTGCCGCAGCATTTCCAGAAAAACCCCGTCGCACGCAGCGAAATCCGCCTCCGGCGCGGTATGCGTGATGCTCATGACCCGCTCGCCCGGCCGTACCACATAAATCTGGCGCTGCTGGATGCGGCCCGACTCACCGCCCTGCCAGGCGAAGACGATCTCGATACAGCCCACACCGTCCAGCCGCGCATCACGCCGCAGCTTAAGCGTGAAGCCGGCGGCGCGCGATTGCAGGTCGGCCACCTGGCGGGTGACGAACGCGTCGAGCGCCTCGTCCGGCGGCATCTGGTTGGTGGCCACCAGGATGTTCGGCGTCATCGGCTTGTTCGGCGCTGCGGGTGCCGCGTAGCCGATCATCGAGCGTTCGAGCCATTTGTCGGGCACGGGGAACACGTAGTCGGTGCCGCGGCAGTCCTGGCCCATGGATCAGTCGAATTCCGCTTCTGTGGGGTCGGCCGGCGCGCTGCCGGCGAACTGGCTGGCGGGTGGAGCGGTGGCACCGCTGCCGCCGGCGCCGGACAGCGCGTCAGACCCACCAGCCGCGGCGCCCGCGCCAGGGATGCCGACCATGGCGCCGAGCCGGCCCAGCACATCCGACAGTCGCGGCATGGCGGGGATGGTGGGGAGGGGCGTAAACTGCGGCGCGGCGGGCTTCATGCCTGGCGTGATACCCGGCAGGCTGGAGAGGCCGGCGCCACCTGCGGACGCCGCGGCGGCCGCGGCCCCGCTGCCGCTGGACGCGGCCTGGGAGAGTGCTGGGTTGCCGAGGGCCGAGCCTGCCATGGCGGCAGCGCTGCCGTGGGCGCCGGGCGCGCTGGACATCATTGCCTGGGCGGCCGCCATGCCTTGCGCGCCCATGCCGCCACCGCTCCCGCCGCCGCCGGATGCGCCCCCGCCCTCAAGCGCGGCAAAAGCGCCGCCGCTCAGGCTGGAGCCCGCCGGCGCGGACGACGTGGACGTGCTGCTGCCAACCGGCGTGAGCGTGCTGCTGCCCAGGTGCATCGCCGCGCCGGCAGCCTGGGCGGATTGGGTAAGGCTGCTCTGCGTGGTGCCGGCGAAGGTCTGGGTTACGGGCGTGAGCAGCCCGGAGCCTTTGCCGGTGAGCGGACCGTTGACGTATTGCAGCACCGGCTGCGCCTGGTCGGTGACCGGGTGGAAGCTGATGTCCTTCATGCCCTGCTTGGCGGCCATGATGGGGGCTGCGACCATGTTTCCTGGAAACGGCATAAGGCTGCTACCGGGTTAGCGTGGCGGTGGACGGGAGGAGCTTTCGCACGCCGGTCACGAGTTCAGCCATATGTCCGGCCCGTTCTGCCGTATGCCCTGGTCCCCCATCTCGATCCTGGTGCCGCCCGCAGAGCCCGCTTCCGCCAGCACCGCCTGTCCGCGTATGTCCACACCCTCCGGCACGATGGAGACGTGGTTGTCGGCTGAACCGTCCGTGCCGCCTTGGGACGCTTCCACTTTCGCCACGGAATGCAGGTGCACGCCGTCCTTGTCGAGTTGCATCACGTGGCCGGAGCCGAAGTTTATCCTGACGCAGTCCGCATCAAGGTAGATCTGGCTGTTCTGGTGCTTGATCAGGATGTGTGTCTGGGTCTTCTCGATGATGCTGTCATGCACCGAGCTGAGCCACAACGTCTCGGTCGCCTGCGCGCAGACGTTGCCCACGGTGGTGACGTGGTTGTTGCCCACGATGTGGGAGAAATCCTTTTGGGCGTGCAGGAACATCTCTTCCGAGTTCAGCTTATCGTCCACGGTGATCTCATTGAAGCCACAGCCGCCAGGGCTGCTGTTGGAGCGAAATCCGGTGCGCTCCTTTTCGTCGGGCAGTTTCAACGACGGGATGGTGTTGGCGTTCGGCATGCAGCAGACGACGACAGGATGGTCCGGATCGCCTTCCATGAAGCTGACGCCCACTTCCATGCCTATGCGCGGTATCGTCTGCACGCCGAAGCCGCGCCCGGCCCAGGGTTGTGCGACGCGCATCCAGCAGGAGCTCGTCTCGTCGGATTTGCCCTTGCGGTCCCAATGAAATTTAATTTTTACCCTGCCGTAGCGGTCGGTGTAGATCTCCTCACCTGCCGGGCCGGTCACCACCGCGCTCTGCATGCCGGGGATGATCGGTTTTTCCGAGCGCTGTTCGGGAACGAAATCCACGTTGGCCGGCAGGCAGGTGAAGGTGTTCTGGTATTTCGGCGCGCTTTTGGCCACGCTGTCGAAAGTCGGGTCCGTGGCGTGATGCACGACGGAGACGATGACGTATTTCTGGTTTTCGCTATCGACCGGATGGGCTTCCAGTTGGAAACGGCCGGCGGGCTGCAGCGTGCGCGCGCTGCTGGCGGCCGAAATGGTGTTCTGACCTTTCTCATGCGCGCCGATCAGGCGTGAACTGACGCCCTCGCCGCGCTCGCGCTGCGTGTAGCGGCCGGGATAATCGAAGATCTCGAACTTGTCCGCCTGCGGAATGGGCGAGAGGCCGTTCGTGCTGGTGACGAGCGAGTTGCCCGGATTCTGGAAATCGTAATCGGTGGTCGTGCTCTTGCCGGACCGGAATGCCATGTGATGCGTCCAGGCGGTGACGCCGTTATGAAAGACGCCCGGCGGATTGTACGGCAGCGTCCCATCGGGGATGTCCTTATAGGCGTGCGCGCCGTCCGCCAGCATCAGGATGTGGCGGCCCTGCTGGTGCTGGAAATAGTAGAAAATCCCCTCTTCCTCGAACAGGCGGGAGACGAAGTTGAAATCCGTTTCGCGATACTGGACGCAATACAACCTGGGCTTGTATTCCTGCGCCAGGCCGCTAGTGTCGAAATCCTTGAAGCCAAGCTCGGTGAAGATTTGTTCGGCTATCTGCACGACGGTGTTGTTCTGGAACACCCGGCTGTCCTGCCGGTGCTGCAGGAACCACAGCCAGGGCACCACATTGAGCACGTAGGAGCGCTGGCCGCGTGCCATCGCCTCGCCGCCGGAATAGGTGGCCACACAGCCGTTGAACTGGCGCCAGCCGCCGCCATCAAGGGCGATCTGCCAGTCGACCGATTTGGTGATCAGCTGGGACGGGTCGATGGCGTCGTTGAAGGCGCGCACACGCAAGGCATAGCCGAACAGGGACGACAACGCTTCGGCGCCGTCCAGCGCCTCGAGCAGCAGGACGTTGTCGCCGAGCGGGGTTTGGATGGCCAGTTGGCGGTTGGCTTGGGAGTAGCTTGGTGACCCGTCCATCAGTCATGTTCCAGCGCGGACTTTGGTCGGCCGCTCTCTCACATACAGGGGTGCCCTTGGCAGGTGAAGAGAAATTTCGGTGGCGAAAGGAAGTAAGGAAGGCTTTCTTTTTTGAAAAAAAGAAGCAAAAAACTTTTGCTCCTGTCGCCGCTCCAGCGCTTCGGTGTTTCCGGACGCATCCGGCTGGTGCAAATGCGAGGGAAGTAAAAGTTTGTTGGTCCTTTTTTTCAAAAAGGGACTGCTTGCTTCCTTGTCCCTCATCCCGCCGACCCACTGGGCAGCAGCACGACGGACACCTGGCTGATGCTGATGGACAGAGCCGCAACCGCGCTACCCAGCCGGACGAGCAGGTCTGCGCTCACTGGCATCAACATCGCAGCGGGGCTGGACTGACGATGACCGCGACCGGACGCACCTAGGCCGGAACTGGCCACATGCCGGCTCGGGTTCGGCCGCCAGTTCTGCTGTTCCGCCAGCGCCGTCTGCTGGTGGTTGCGCGCGGCTTCGGTGCTGCGCACCACGAGCAGGCCGCCGTTTGGCAGGCTGGCTGGGGCGTATTCCAACAAAACGCCACTGGACAGGGCGGTGGCGTCGCTCGGCTCCTGGTCGAGAAAGATCTCGGTCTGCACGGTCGTGCCTTCGACGGCAGGCTTAGGACCGGCGCTCAGTTGCGCCGTGCCGATGGGAACGCCCTCCACGCCGGCTCCGGCTGTGGCCCCAAGCGCCTGCAAGTGCAGGCGGACAAAAGCGTCCGTGCCGGCGCGGGCGGTACGCAGGGTCGCAGGCTTCGCCTCGCCGGCACCTTGCGCCATTGCCGCCGACAGACCCCCACCATAGCGGCCGTGGAGCACGGCTTCAAAGGCGGCATCTATCCCGTCCAGAAGGGTCTGCGCCTGTTCGGCGGTAAGCGTTTCGGCCATTCTCGCACCTGGTTGAAGGCCGGGAAACAGTTTCTCCCCGCCAAATGCCGATCCAGCCAGCACCCGACAGGGAGTAACAGTGTTTTGGCTCTTTTTTCAAAAAAAGAACCGCTTGCTTGCCTTAAGTAGCCTGGGCGCTGGCCTGATTGTAGCTGGCGCGCGAGACGGTCGGGCTGCCGTTGGCGTCTTCCTTGGTGTAATTCACGTTTTTCTGCGTAAAGTTCAGCGTCAGCGTCTCGTTCGGACGGTCGCCGCTGGAGCCGGCGGTAAAGCCGGAAATGATGGTGTTCTGCAACACATACTGGCAGTAGGTCTTGCCGGGGTTGCCGGTGTTGACGAGGTCGATGGTGGCGACCATCGGCTGCTTGCCTGTGGTGGCAGCCTGGTAGAGCGCAGCGTGCGAGCTGTCGCTGATCTTGGTAAGCGTTACTTCGCTCAGATTCGGCTCGGAAGCCTCCCGGTTCGACGCCGCACCGACGGTGGTGCTGACGCTGCGGTTGACCGCCCAGTGCATCGAGGTGATGTCCATCCAGCCGATATGGTCGGTTTGTGTCGCGTCACCGGTGATGGGCTGTTCGCCGCCCGTAAGTTGCAGGTAGATGGGCATGGTTGAATTCCTTCTGTCTGGATCGCCGACTATGCGGCGTGCTGGTATTTTGGCAAATGCTCGAGGGTGCTCTCAGGCCTCCGCCGGTTCTACGTGCGCTTCAGACGCGTGGCCCGGCCGGATGTCGGCATCCGGTGCAGCCTGCGTCCCCTCGCCGAGGGTGAAACGCCCGTCATCATCGAGTGACACGGCCAAGGTGCTGACGCGCACCTTGTCGCCAAGCCGCTCAAGGAAGTGTCGCGACAGAAGCGGCAACAGCTCCCGCGCGATGATCTGTTCCACGGCGCGCGCCCCGATCTCCGTTCCGCGGGCGCGTTGGCCGATCTGATTCACCAACGTTTCGCCGAACAGAAGTTTCACGCCGTATGTTTCTTCTGCACGCGCGCGCACACGCTCCAGCTGCAGGCCTACAACCTTTGCGAAAGTCTCGTCCGACAACGGTAGATACGGCACGATCGTTACGCGGCCGAGGAATGCCGGCTTGAACACTTTCAACAGTTCCGGCCGCAGCACGGCTTCCAGTCCGGCCGCGTCAGGCATGGTGTCGGGGTCAGCTGCCAGCGAGGCGATCAGGTCCGAACCGACATTTGCGGTGAGCAGGATGGTGGTGTGGCGGAAATCGATGTCGCGGCCCTCGCCGTCGCGCAGAATGCCGCGGTCGAACACCTGGTAGAACACGTCCTGCACGCCGGGATGGGCTTTCTCCACCTCGTCGAGCAGCAGCACGCCGTGCGGGCGCCGGCGCACGGCTTCGGTCAGCACGCCGCCTTCGCCGTAACCGACATAGCCGGGCGGCGAGCCCACCAGCATGCTGACCTTGTGCTCTTCCTTAAACTCCGAGAGGTTCACCGTGGTCAGGCTCTGCGCGCCGCCATAGAGCTGCTCGGCGAGTGCGACTGCGGTCTCCGTCTTGCCGACGCCGCTGGTGCCCACGAGGAGGAACACGCCCACCGGCTTGCGCGGGTCGGCCAGGTTTGCGCGGCTGATCTGCACCGCGTCCGCGATGGCGCGCAGCGCGTGGTCCTGGCCGATGACGCGGCGGCGCAGCGCGTCCTCCAGCGACAGCACGCTGTCTATGTCGGAGGCCAGCATGCGACCGACCGGTATGCCGGTCCAGCGGGTGACGATGCCGGCGACCGCGTCGCGATCGACCCGCCTGGGCACCATCGGGCTCTCGCCCTGCAGTTCGGCCAGGCGAACGCGCAACCCTTCGGTCTCGCTGCCGTCGGTCGCCTTCTCGGCGGCTTCGAGCTGGGCGGTCAGGTCGCACTCGGCGGTCCATTGCGCACGCAGTTTCGCGGCCTCTGCGGTAGCCTGCGCGATCTCGGCTTCCACGGCGGTGCGTCGCGCGGCCAGCCCCTCGCGGGTGACGGACGCGCGCTCCGCCTCCAGGCGTTCCAGCCGGCGTTCGACGTCCTCCAGCGCGGCCGGCGGCGTGCTGCGCGCGATTGCCACCGACGCGCACGCGGTATCCAGCAGGCTCACGCATTTGTCCGGCAACTGGCGCGCCGG